>DATFJP010000113.1:0-15043 GCA_035269105.1 Desulfuromonadales bacterium | reverse complement strand
GATCCCGAATCACGCAAAGGCATGGAACTCAAAACCTCGTACAATTAAAGCCATGAGTGCCGGCGCCCGTGACGGGCGGAGCAGAACCGGCCATAGCACCAGCAAAGACAGGGCGGAACCGGATGATCCGGCTCCGCCCTGTTATCCATCAAGCCACAAATTCGTACGAGCCCCTTAGCCCTGCTTCATCTCACTGTGACGCGGTTACCGATTGGTCCGGGCCGTCTCCAATCCCCCTCCTCGACAGGACCCTTTCACTTGCAAAGTGACTTCCCTGCCGCCCCCTGGAACAGACAGATTTCATCCAGGCCCGGCATGGTCTGCATCAGATCCGTCATGCTGTCCACCGGCAGGGGACGACTGAAATAATACCCCTGCATTTCATGGCAGCCGCGTTCCTTGAGAAATTCCAGCTGATCGCGGTTTTCCACTCCCTCGGCGATCACCTGCAGGCGCAGACTGCGGCCCATGGCGATGATCGCCTCGACGATGGTGGCGTCATCTTCGCACTGCGGGATATCGCGAACGAATTCCTGGGCGATCTTGATGCGGTCGATCGGCAGATCTTTCAGGTAGCTCAATGAGGAATAGCCGGTCCCAAAGTCGTCGATCGACAAATGAATGCCCCGCACGCGCAGATCGGTAAGGGTCATGATGGCGTCGCTGGTACTGGTCATGAGGGCGCTTTCGGTCAATTCCAGTTCCAGGCAGTCCGGATCGAGTTCCGTCTCCCGAAGGATCATTTCGATCATATCGACCAGTCCCTCCTGACTGAACTGACGGGCCGAGAGGTTGACGGCAATCCGCTGCAAAGGAAACCCGGCCTCCTGCCAGGTTCTGGCCTGGGCGCAGGCAGTGCGCAGGACCCATTCGCCGACAGGAATGATCAAACCGCTTTCCTCGGCAAGGGGGATGAAGGTATTGGGAGCCACCAATCCCCGGGTCGGATGATTCCAGCGGACCAGCGCCTCAACGCCCATGATCCGGCCGCTTTTCAGATCGATCTGCGGCTGGTAATGCAGCAGCAACTCTTCATTTCTCAACGCCCGGCGCAAGTGGGTTTCGATCGTCATCCGCTCCATGGCCCGGTGATTCATCTCCTCCGAGAAAAACTGATAAGTGTTTCGCCCTCGATCCTTGGCGGCGTACATGGCGGTATCGGCGTTCTTCAGGAGAATTTCATCATCCTCACCGTCCATCGGGTAAACGGCGATGCCGATGCTGGTGGAGCAGAAGACCTCATGTCCGCCCAGGCGAATCGGCCTGGAGACAGTCTCCAGAATGCCGGAGGCGATATTGAGGACATCCTGGATCCGGTTGACGGCGGAAAGAACGATCACGAACTCATCACCACCAAGACGGGCCACGGTATCCGCTTCGCGTGTACATTCCCGCAACCGTTCGGCGATCGTCTGCAGGAACCGATCGCCTGACACATGCCCGAGCGTGTCGTTGATGCGCTTGAAGCGATCGAGGTCGAGAAAGAGGACGCCGACCTGACGTTGGTAGCGGTGCGCCTGAGCCAGGGCCTGCTTGAGACGATCCTGCAGCAGTTGCCGGTTGGGCAGATCTGTCAGGAAGTCGTAATAGGCCAGTTTCTGAATTTTCTGCTCCGCTTGTTTGCGCTCCGTGATGTTGTGCAGAATGCAGTGGGTCTGCTGGATATTGCCGGCGGCATCCCGGGCGACTCTGCCATTGACGGCAACAATGATTGGGGTGTCGTCCTTGCGGAGCAGGGTGAATTCCATCCCGCTGACCGCCCCCGAAGTCAGAAACTGCGGGAACCGCTCCTCAAGCAGTTGCCGGGACTCGGCGGTCATGAAGTTGCCGACAAAGCGACCCAGCAAGTCTTCGCGCTCATAGCCGAGCATCTCGAGCAGGGCTTTGTTGACCTCCAGGTAGCGGCCCTGAGCGTCCAGCGACTGGTAGGCGAGCGGGGCCTGTTCATAGAGGCTGCGAAACCGCTGTTCGCTGTCCCGGAGGGCTTCCTCCGCCTGCTTGCGGGCCGAAATATCGATGAAACTTTCCAGCAGGTGCAGGCGGCCGTCCAGCATGATCCGGGTGGCGGTCTTCAGAACCGGGACACCCCGCCCGTCAGCCCGCATCATGCGGCACTCCCGATTGTCGATGTCCTGGCCCAGGTCGGTAATCGGGCAGATACCTTTCTGGTTGGAGCAGATCGCTTTCCGGCAGGAAGTGCCGATCAGGTCCTCGCGCTGGTAACCGCTCATTTCTAACGCGAGATTGTTGGCGTCGACCACGACATGCTTGTCCGCATCGATGACGACAATGCCGGCTTGAACCGAATCGATAATGCTTCTGGATCTTTCCTCGGCTTCCCGCAGGGCCTTTTCCATCCGCATACGATCGGTGATATCAGCATAGACCAGCACCACCCGGATAATCTGCTGCATCTGATTCTTCACCGGCGTGCCGATGACATGAAAATGGCGATTCCGGTTGACGAAATCGATCTGCTGTACCGTTGCTCCGCGTGCCATAACCAGGTCGAAGATGCAGTCCTCGGCGGGCAGGCCGGGGTCGCAGATGACCTCGCGGAAATTCCTGCCCAGGACCTCTTTGTCATCGGCAAAAAACAATTCCTGGCTTTTCCTGTTGAAAGCCTGCAGCCGCATTTCCTGGTCGACGACCAAAATCCCGGCCCCGGCCGAGTCGAAAATGGCCTGGATTTCATCATTGGCCAGAGCCAGACTGGCATTGGTATCATTGAGGTGGCCGATCATCTGGCCCACAGTGTTACTGAGAATGCCGATCGGGTCGAGGGAGAACAGGGTTTCGTCGTCCAGTTCCTCCGGCTTGAGGGGGAGGGTGCCCATGGCTGTAAGGAGTTGATTGATTTTTTCCCGGACATAACGGATTGCGGCCTGCTCCCGCTCTCTGAGATAGGCGTTTTCCGCTACCAATTCAGCCATTTTTTCTGCCTGGACAGACTTGGTATTCAGATTGGACAACGACATGCGGTTTCTTCCTCACGGCACGCAAGCGGCAAAATAAATCACCTCCCCGGCAGGCCAGGTTCGCTCTCAATAAAAACAGAGAATTAATTTCAAGCAAATTTCGCTCCATTTTCACAAAGAAGACCTGACAATTTGTCATTTTGCTGGTTAGATTTATGCCAGCAAGACCGATGAACTGCCAGACGGCATCCGCAGCACCGGCCAGCAATCCCGCCGCCCTGAATTTTACCTGGACAAGCAACTAAATTTTTTAAGGATTTTTTAGAGAGAGCGGCCAGCGATGCAAAACCTCCGCCGCCTGACCAGCCACAGCGAAAACTCTTTGCACTTGCCTGAGGAAATCATGAATTGTTGGAAAAACTCTTGAGCGAGATGCACCTCCCGTGCAAAAAAATAAAGCGGATCGTATTGATCCGCTTTATTCCGTCAAATGACCGAAGAGGTCTGTGCTTCTGCGCTTACACCTTGAGTTCCATCGCCCAGACACCGCAGGGGCAAATGCCGGCGCAAACGCCGCAGCCGATGCAGTCTTCGTCGCTGGATAGGTACTCAAAGGTGCCGTCCTCCTTCTCGACTCTGCTGATAGCGCCTTCGGGGCAGGCTTCCAGGCACATGGTGCAGTCCCGGCAGGTTCCGCAGGACAGGCAGCGGATGGTTTCGTCTTTGGCGTCCGTGACACAGAATCGACCGCGATTGCGGGGTTTGAACAATTCCTTGGAGAGACAGCTCTGGTTGATCAATTCCGGCTTGATGGTCGGTACCAGGTCCCGCCCGGCCAGAAAGTCGTCGATCTGCCGGGCCGCTTCCTGCCCGGCGCCGATGGCGTGGGTCAGCAGACCCGGTTCAACCGTATCGCCGATGGCGAACACACCCGGCGCCTTGACAACCTGCCGGCAATCGTCGACATCCATCATGCCGCGAATGGACAACCAGTCCCGCGGGACGAAAGAAAGATCGGGCCGTTCACCAACAGCAATGATGACCATGTCGGCCTCGATCAATTCGCCGTCCTTGGTCCAGAGACCGTCTTCGGTCACCTTCTCGGTAAAAACCGGCCAGCGGATCTGGCCGCCAAGCGCCTTGACGCCCTCAATTTCATGCTTGTAGGCGGCCGGACGCTGGATATCGATGGCGAGCACCTGTTCGGCACCCATGGCGTAAGCGCCCAGACAGACATCCATGCCGGCATTGCCGGCACCGAGCACGATCACCCGCTTGCCGACCTTCGGTCGTTTGCCGTCGTTGATCTGTTTCAGAAAATCGAGGCCTTTGACCAGACGTTCATGGCCGGGAAAAGGAATCACCACCGGATTGTGCGCCCCGGAGGCGATCACCACGGCGTCGTGCTCCTCCCGGATCTTTTCGAACAACGGACCGTCGACTTTGGTCCCGACATGAATGTCGATGCCAAGTGCCTTGATGCGCTGGATTTCCGAAGAGAGGGCGTTTTCGGGGAGCCGGTCAGTCGGAATCACCTGGCGCAGCTTGCCGCCGACCTCGCGGTCCGCCTCATAAACCGTGACCTGATGGCCGAGCAGAGCCAGTTGCCAGGCCGCGGAAAGCCCGCCGGGACCGCCACCGACCACCGCCACCTTTCGGTCGGTACCGGCCTTCGGTTCCGGCGCCCCGACGTCGCGGGAGAGGCGCCCCAGTTCCTTCATAGCCACCGGCTTGTCGACGAACCGCCGGCTGCAGGCATCCATGCAGGGGTTCGGACAGACTTCGCCGCAGACGCTGGCCGGAAAAGGCGAATATTTGAGCACCAGTTGCAGAGCCTCTTCGTAACGCCCCTGCCGGAGCAGGTTGATGCGGTCCTGGGTGGGAATGTTGGAAGGACAGGCCACCTGGCAGGGCGCACCGAACCGCTTGTCCTGCCAGAAGGGAATCTGCAGGCGATCCTCACCGCTATTGACCAGCCCGGCAACATGAGCGTAGTCGTCTTCGAGCAGACCACCGAAGATACCGCCGTCCGGAACCCAGTGCTCGAGGCGGAATTCCCGGATCGAAATGCGCGACTGCACATGCCGTTCTTCGTAGGTTTTGGCAAGGATTTTTTTCCACTGCGAAAAATCGGTCAGTTCATCCAGCAGCAGGGGACGCCTGATCTTGTCGAGAAAGACCGGCATGTTTTTGTTCAGAAACTGCTGGTCGGCCTCATCAAGATCGAGCAGCCAGACCTCTTCGGAGAGGTTCCTGACCGGCCCGCGAACATAGATGGTGCCGCCGACCATACCGACGCAGGCCCGATCGCCGAGAACCGAATCATAGTCGTCGCTGTCATAACCGCAGACCACCCCGATGCCGCCGCCCATGAACTCGAAAGGGAAGGAGCCGGTATTTTTCAGTACCCAGAACTGCGGTGGATCGTATTTGGGATCATGCTTCATCAGGGAGCCGGACCGGGTCCCGACCCGGCCGGACACATAGATGTTGCCGCCGGCCGCACAGTGGGCGGTGGTATCGCCGCCGTCGCCGAGGATGGTGAGGGTTGCCCCGGCGTTCAACCAGCCGGCATCGGCCGGTGCCGAGCCATGGACCACGATCTCGGTCCCGGCCAGGCCGAAAGAACCGACCCGCTGGCCGGGGTTGCGGACCTCGAAACGCAGCGGTGAACCATCCTCGGTCCAGAGCGGCCCGCCGATATCATGATGTCCGGAGGAGTGCACCTCGAAGGATGTCGCCCCCTTTTCCAGTTCGGCATAGATCTTCTGCAGCAGCTGCTGGGTGGAGATGCGCTGCTTTTCCTCGTTAAAAGCGGAAATTTTCACGGACATATCGATCACCTTTGGTGAATTTTGAACTGTAAATTCTAAATTCCATTCAAAATTAAAAATTCAAAATTGCTTACCCCACCTTTGTTTAACAAACATACTGAACCTGCAGTTTCTCGGCGACGGACTGGCTGGTGGCGACCAGGGCATCCGAGCGGCCGACCGGCAGCGAGGAGTTGCCGATCGGCGCCAGCAACTTCTTGAATTCGGTATCCATGGCCAGAAAATAGTTGACGATATTCTGGGCCACCCGGTCGACGTCGAGGCGGTGCACCAACTGCTCCTGCTGGGTGGTAATGCCTACCGGACACTTGCCGGTGTTGCAGGCGTTGCAGCGACCGAGGTCGTTGCCGACACAGCCGGCCATCTGCAGAATCAGCTTGCCGGTAAACACGCCGTTGGCGCCGAGCGCAATCATTTTGAAAGCATCGGCCGCCAGGTCGCCGGTCTTGCCGAGGCCGCCGGCCGCCCAGAGCGGGATCTGTCCTTGCCGCCCTTGCGCGACCGCGGCCAGGTAGCAGTCGCGCAGCTTGGAAACGATGGGATGGCCGGTATGGTCAAGAGAGACCTCATGAGCCGCCCCCGTGCCGCCGTCGATGCCGTCCAGGAAAAAGCCGCCGACAATATTGTACGGATCGCGGACCAGGTTGTTGAAAACCGAAACGCTAGTCGCCGAAGCCGCGACCTTGATGGCGACCGGAACCCGGAACTTGAAGGCTGCGTTGAAAGAGAGAAACATCTTCTGCACGCTCTCCTCGATCGAATACAGCCCCTGATGGTTCGGCGGCGACAAAAGGTCGGCCTTGGGCACGCCGCGGATGGCCTGAATGTGCTCGGCGACCTTGCCGGCCTGCAGCAGGCCGCCATCGCCCGGCTTGGCGCCCTGACCGATCTTGATCAGAATGCCGGCCGGATCTTCGATCATTTCCGGCATGGCATTGGCGATCCGGTTCCAGCCGAAATGCCCGGAGGCAATCTGCAGAATCATATACTTGAGATAGCGGCTGCGCAGCAGACGCCCGGGCACTCCGCCTTCGCCGGAGCACATGCGCACCGGCAGGCCGCACTGTTCGTTGAGATAGGCGACCGCCATGGCGACCGCTTCCCACATCCGCCAGGACAAGGCGCCGATCGACATGTCGCCGATGACCACCGGATAGATCCAATGCACCGGCGGCATCTTGACGCTGGTCTCCAGCTGGCCTTGTTCGTTGACCCGGATCGGCAGCTCGTTGGCCGGCAGGATCCGACCGAAGGGCGCCAGCAGATCGAAGGTGTGCCGCTGCGCGTCAAGGCTCGGGTCGGTCATCTGCGAAATCCGGCCGATCCGGATCCGGTCGAGGGTCCGCACCGCAGACTCGAGGTTCTTGCGCCCCCCCCGTTTGATAGAATCCCCGCCCAGGCAACGGGTGATGATCGGATGGCGGGTGTCTGGATTGCGCTGCGGGCCGATGGCGTCGTTGGGACAGACCTTCTCGCAAACGCCGCAGCCGCGGCAGTAATGGGTGACCGATTGCACCTGCCGAATGACCGGCACCGCCGAAAACCGCTGCTTTGGCTCCGGAAATTCGCTTTCCGAGAAAACCATGCGCCGCCGCTCGACTTTCGGAGCTATCGCCCCAAAGGAACAGGCCGAAACGCAGGAACCGCAGAGGGTGCAGCGACTGGCGTCGTAAAGAACCTTCCAGGGCATGTCATTCGGGGTGACGTTCTGGACTTTTATTGCTTCCATCGGGTGACCTCCAGATCGTTGGAAACGGCAACGACTTCCCTTTCATTCGGATAGATATCCGTTTCCCAGTTGCGTTCCGGCAGGACCTCGTTGATGCCGCAGACTTCCGAAGAGATGACCACCGTGTCCTGCGACCGGCCGACCACGACCGGCCGCAGCTTCTTGGCGTCGCAGCAGGTAAACATGGTGCTGTCGGGCATGACCCCGATGATCGTGTTGGGGCCGTTGATCTCCAGATGGGCCAGCGACTGGCGGATGGAGAGCAGCTGTTCCCGGTCGTTGCGCCGCTGAATATCTTCGAACGGCAGGGGAGTGATCACATGTTTATAATAGGACAGCGGCCAGTTCAGCTCCCGGTGCACGTAATGCAGCGTGTACAAAAAACATTGGGAATCGGATTCGAAACCGATATAGCCGCGGTGCAGCTTGCTTTGCAGCTCAACGTTTTTCAGATAGAAGGTGTTCTCGCCATTGGCCAGGACGGTATATCCCTGCAGAAAGAAAGGGTGGGCCGCATAGCGGACAATGTCGTAATTGGTATTCTGGCGGCACTGCGCAGTGATCACCTTCGCCGTGAAGCGATCGTCTTCATCCCAGAGATTGAAATAGGTGCCGATGTCCCGCGGATCGCCGATCTCCTTGAGGGTGACCACATCGGGCCAGAAGGAATAAACGAAACCCCGCTCATTCTCCTCCAGGGCCGCCCGCAGCTTGAGCCGCATGTCCAGCAGCAGTTCCTCTTTTTCCTTCTGATCAGCACTCCGTTTGTAAGTTCTCGGATAATCAAAGGTTTCAAAGACATAATTGGGCATGGCGTTGATGTCCAGACCGGCTTGGGGATTGGTTTCCGGGACCCACTGCATGACCCGCTGAAAACCGGCATCATGCATCATGTCTTCGGCAATCTTCAGCCCCTCATCGGTACAGGCCATGGACAGGGTCGGCATATGTTTGTAATCCTCGAAGATGCCGCCGAGATCATGCATGACCATGGCAAAGCCTGAGTTGTCGTGCCCCTTCTGCTGGGACTGCATCAGCAGCAGAGCCTGGCTGGGGGTGGTATAGCTTAAGCTTTTGATCGCGCCGATCCGACACATAGGCGGCCTCCAGAAATTGACGTTCGATTGATTTTGAGTGGAATAAACAGAACACCAAAGACAAGCAAAGGTCGTGCCAGGAAGAAAAAAAGCGGAGATGAACGATGTTTAATTACTCAAAATGCTGGAATTAATAATAAATTTTAGATATTACGTTTCCTGGGAAGGCCCGGAGGGAATTCAGGGAAGAAAGGAGAGGCGAAAAAAAGACTAAGCTAAGTGCACACTTTGAGTAAGTTTGAAACATGGAGGCTCCCGGGTCTTCACCCGGGAGAAGGTCTCGGTCGGTTTTTCAGCTCGCGATGGGCGGTCAGAGCAGATCCACCCAGCCGTAAGTATCGGCCAGCCGGCCATACTGGATGCCGGTCAGGGTATCGTAAAGCTTTTGGGTCCAGGGACCGGGAGTCACGCCGTCACCGACCTGCGCGGTCTGTTCGCGGTAGGTAAATTGACCGACCGGAGAAACGACGACGGCCGTGCCGACGCCGAAGGCCTCGGTCAGCCGGCCGCTCTCGACGCCGGCGAAGATCTCGTCCACCGCCAGCGCCCGCTCCCGAATTTCGAGGCCGGCCTCCCGGGCAAGGGTCAGAATCGACCGACGGGTAATGCCATCGAGGATGGTGCCGCTCAAGGGTGAAGTCACCAATGCGCCATCGTAAATGAAACAGATGTTCATACTGCCGACTTCTTCGACGAAACGCTTTTCCCTGGCATCGAGCCAGAGCACCTGATCGCAGCCTCGTTCGGCAGCCTGACGCGCGGCATAGAGGCTGGCGGCATAGTTGCCACCCGTCTTGACCTCACCGGTCCCGCCATGGGCCGCCCGTACGTAATGATCGGAGATCCAGATCCTGACCGGAGCCAGACCTCCCTTGTAGTAAGCGCCGACCGGACAGACGATGACATAGCAGAGATATTGCTCGGCGGGTCGCACGCCAAGCATCGGCTCGCTGGCGATCATGGCCGGGCGGATATAAAGGCTGGTTCCTTCGGAGCGGGGCACCCAATCGGCTTCGAGCCGGACCAGCTCACGGATCGATTCGAGCAGAAAAGCCGGATCGACTTCCGGCATGCACATGCGCTCGGCACTGTGGTTGAACCGGTCCATGTTGTCCATGGGCCGGAACAGGGCAATCCGGCCGTCAGGCCGGCGGAATGCTTTCAGACCCTCGAAAATTTCCTGGGCGTAATGCAGAACCATCGCCGCCGGGTCCAGGACAAAGGGCCGGTAGGGCTGAATGCGGGGGGAGTGCCAGCCTTGGCCGGCATCGAACTCCATGACAAACATGCGGTCAGTGAACTGCTTGCCGAAAATCAGCTGACTTTCATCCTCGAGACGCGGTTTCGGATTTTCCAGGGGTTGGATTTCGAGTTTCATGCGCCATGCCCTCCCGGCGTGCTGATCGCCCTTTTGTCAAAGGGTTTTTATTAGCACACCTCGTCGAGCCTGCGCAAGATTTCTCGTCGCACCAGGCCGGCCGCACCAATTCAGCTCTCGTCGAGATCTCCGACCAGCGTTCCGAAGCGCTTGCCTTCATAAAGCAGGTCTTTTTGCTTGCGCACCTGCTCCGCTTCCTTGAAACGGTTCAGGAAACGATGATAATCGACCGGGTCATCCAGATCATGAAGTGAAACTCCGGAACTCTTGACACGCCATAGGTCCTGCATGAGATACCTCCCTCTCCATGGGCCGCAACCGCAACCGTAAAGTCATGCATCTCGTCACTGCGGCAGCTGCAGAATAACACCCCCACACAGAGAATCAAGGTATTTTTTACATTATTTGGTAAACAGTGTTTTACTGTTGCTTTTGCTTGTCAGAACAGAAAGGATTTTGCTTAACTGAAGAGGAGGAAGACGTTGCCGGTCAAAGGAGCGGACAATGACTTACCAGGTTTTGAAAAATGCTCTGCAAATTTTCGGATTGGGCGAACGGGCAACCCTCAGACAGATCAAACGCCGGCACCGCCAGCTGGTCAAACAGCATCATCCCGACCACGCCCCCTCCACCGATTCCGAAGCCATGGTCCGCATCAACGCGGCCCATGAAATCCTCATGGCCTATTGTGAAAACTACCGCTTCAGCTTCTCCGAAGAAGAATTTTTCGAGCAGTATCCCGAGGAGCGGATGAAGCGGCAGTTCGGCTGGGACCCCCTATGGGGCGGGACGCAGGAAGAATGATGCAATGATGAAGGCGTCAGGAGCGGAGGTTCCCTCTAAAACGCCTGTTCGCTGTACTCACCCGAGACACAGGAAAAGGGCAAAACCGGGGAAAGGCTTCTGTCTTTTTCCAGACCGTAAAACTCAAGGCCAGGCATAAGAACTCCCGGTCCCGGAGCCGAGGTCCTTCCGATGGATTTTACTCTGCGGCTCTGCGCCTCGGCGTTAAAGCAGTGCGCAGCTAGCCATGTTCCCCCGTCCTGCCTGGCTTGCGTCCATTCCGGAAACTCCGGATGGATCCAGTGAAGTTTTCGAGCCGGGAACTAGCTGACCAGCTCGAACAACTTGTTCTGATCGTTGAAATTAAAAACCTCGCCGGTCTCGATGATGTAGTACCAGCCGAGCAGGTTCAGCTTGCCATTGTCGTAACGCTCGCGGATATAGGGATAACTCAGCAGGTTGCGCATCTGGACCAGGATGTTGATCTGCTCGGTCAGCCACTCCCTTTCCTCCGGGGTATCCTCCACCATTTGCCGCTCAACGCGCCCCCGCACCTCGGCCGAAATCTCCAGCCAGCGTCGCACATTGGGGATCCGCTCAAAGGCCTCGCTCGGCTTATTGAGGGCCGCGCAGCCCCCGCAGTTGGAGTGCCCGCAGACGACGATGGTGTCGACCTGCAGCTCCTGTACCGCGTATTCGATCGCCGAAGTGGTGCCGACATACTCTTCGGTGACCCGGTAAGGCGGAACGATATTGGCGATATTGCGGACAATGAAGAGATCGCCCGGCCGGCTGCCGGTGATCAGGTTCGGATCGAGACGTGAATCCGAACAGCCGATGAACAGCGTGTGCGGTTTCTGGGCGCGGCCGAGCTGCTGGAACAGCTCCCGGTGCGACTCGAAATCCTCCCGGCGGAACCGGGCCACCCCCGTAAACAGTTTTTCCATACAATCCTCCCGCTCAGTCTTCCAGGACATCTCGCTGAACTTCCCGCCATCCGCAGAGAACGGCAGAAACGGCCTGCGAGCCTTTCATCAAGTTTTGAGACGATTTTTTTAATCGCGAAAATTAATGGCGCAGAGACCGGAATTTGTCAAGCGCTGGCGCTGACCAGCTGCGGCCGCCACAAAGGCGAAACGATACGGAAGACACACTCGAGCAATTCCTGCAGCAGGAGGTCTTGCCGGCGATAGGGCAGCATTACGGCACACCTTCCGCGGCTGTGGGAAAACCCCTTAACCCTCCAGCCGATCAGGCGGCCGGCATCGAGATGTTCACGGATCACCGCGGTTGAGAGAAAGGCCACGCCACTGCCTTCGAGCACCGACCGGACTGTAAAATGCAGATCATCGGAAACAAAGACGCCTTCGAAGTCAGAGAAATCGACTCCCAGGCGGACCAGGTTGCTGCGCAGCATCTCCTTGGAGCTGCAACCGTCTCTGCGGGCGTACAACCGGAAAGGCAGCAGATGCCGCAAATCGATGAAACCATCCTCATCCGCATCCAATTGAATCGAAGGCGGCAGAACGAAAACCAGTTCATCATCGGGAAGCGGAAATCGCTCGAACCCCTCGAAGCACTGGTCCAGGCAGTGCTCGATGACCGCCAGGTCGAACTCCTCATTGCGCAGACCCTGCAGGGCCTCGAAGGGCTGCAGAAAAACGAATTTCAAGTCCTGAAGGTCGGTGTGGCTGCCGATGAAGAGGCTGAGAATATCGGGGAGGAAGGCAGCGCCGAAGGAGGGGGTGCAGCACAGAGACAACCGTTTCCTGGCGTCGAGACGCTGCAAACCGTCGGCCAGCTCCCGCTCCTTGGCCAGGATTTCCCGCGCCTTCTCCAGCACCAGCAGGCCTGCCGGCGTTGGTTCGAGAACCTGGCCCGAGCGATCCACCAGCTGGCAGCCATAGCGCTCTTCGAGAAATTTTACCCGCTGGGAGACCGCCGACTGCGTGATATGCAGTGTTTCGGCAGCCTTGGAGAAGGCGCCTTTCTCGATCACTTCGACCAGGGTTTTCAGGTACCGGGTTTCCATAGCGGCGCCCAACTATATGTTATTCCATATATAATGTTGGAAAATTATAACAGATGCTTATGCAGACATAAAAACCTTTCGTTTTACCCTAGCACCAATGGCCACTAAGATACAACAGCTTGAGAAATCGAAAATTCCACTTTTCCCTATTTAACACCCTGAAAAATAATAAAAAGAAAGGAGGGAGCAAAACCGCGTCTGATCTGGAAGAAGCTTTTTTTGACTTTTTATCGAGGCATTTCGTACCGAAAGGAGAACCCATGTTTAGGAAGGTATCGCTAACCAGGGCACCTTGGTTGGTCAAGCTCCTTCCCCTGGCATTGATCCTCGGCGCTTGCGCCACCGGGGCCATCCGGGAGAAGCAGCTGACGCTGCCAACAATCGAAGGTGCTGAACCTGTCGGACAGGAAACCTGTCTGGAATGTCATGACGACTACGCGGCGAGCTTTGCTGCAAGTATTCATGGCCGGATCGCCGATTTCGAACTGATGGGCGCCGCCGGCGGCTGCGAAGCCTGCCACGGCAATGGCAGCTTGCACATCAGCGACGACCAAGCTGGCAAAATCCTCAAATTCGACCAGCTGCTGCCCGAAGAATCGGCCGCCGTCTGCGCCAAGTGCCACTCCGACGGCAGCCTGATGGACTGGACCCACAGCGAACACGCCCTGACCGACGTCACCTGCACCGACTGCCACTCGGTCCACGGCGGCGGCAAGACGGCCCTCAAGCAGCAGGACCCGGATCTCTGCTACTCCTGCCACCAGGAGCAGATGGCCAAATCCAACTTCCCGTCCCATCACCCGATCAAGGAAGGCAAGATGACCTGCGGCGACTGCCACAACCCGCATGCCGCCGAGGGTTTGGTGACGGAACAAAGAGTCAACGATCTCTGCATCGAATGCCACACCCGTTACCAGGGCCCCTTCGTTTTCGAACATGCCCCGGTTGCCGAGGACTGCACCATCTGCCATGACCCGCACGGCACGGTTGCCGACAACCTGCTGGTGCAGAATGAACCTTTCATCTGCCTGCAATGCCATGAGGGCCATTTCCATGCCCTGCGCGCAGGGCAGCCGGTCGGCACCAATGTACCGGCGACCCCGGCCGATCCCGCGATCACTGATCCGAACATCACGTTTACCAATCCGCACGGTGATGAAGGCTGGCAGAAGGCATTCCTGACCCGCTGCACGGCTTGCCATGCCCAGCAGCACGGCAGCGATCTGCCGGGCCAGGCGGCACCGGTCGATGGCAAGTGGCCGACCGCGGGCGGGACATTTACTCGTTAACCAAGGAGGCAACCGATGAAGCAGATACAAACCTGGCTTCTGCTCGCCGCCCTGGCTCTTCTCCTGCTACCGACGTCCCTGCTGGCGGCGGAGCACAAGGCAGAGTCAAGCTCTATTGAAGTCGGAGCGGCAGGGATGGCGGTTGATGATGAAGTCAACAGAGTCAATGAATATACAGTGGTCCGGGACGACGACGGCGTCAACCCCTATGCCAAGGCCCGGATTGAAGGTGGTGAAAACGGCGTCTATTTCGATCTGGATGCCCGCCGCATGAGCCAGCGCGATCAGGAATACAACCTGGAAGCGGACTTCAACCGCATCTTCCGGTTCGACCTGGATTACGACACCTTCAAGCACTGGCTGCCCCATGATCAGCTTGATTACATGCGGGCCACCATGAAAACCGAGGGCCAGACCAAGCCGGGCAGCGCCAACCCCGCGATTTACAGCGAAGACCTGGTCCCCGACGAGGACTTTTTCATCATTCACCGGCAATTCGAAACCGGCGGCGAGGTCCAGCTTCCCAGCATGCCCAACGTCACCCTGCGCGCCGGCTTCCGCCAGGAAGAGCGGGAAGGCGTCGAGCAGGTCTTCGGCATCAGCCACTGCTCAGCCTGCCATGTCACCGGCGATGCCAAGAACATCGACGAATTGACCACCGACCTGACGGTCGGCGCGACCGGAAAATTCGGACTGCTCACCGTCGACTACGAGTACCTGACCCGTGATTTCGAAGAGAACGCCGGCGACGTGAACCGCGAATACCTGCTGGCCGCCAAACCGGTGGACGGCCTGCCGACCGCCGACTTCGCGACGGGTCGCCTGCTGTTCGAACAGCAGAACGGCCAATTGCCCTACGAGAATACTCCCGAGTCGGAAAAAGACAGTCATTCCCTCAAGGCCCGCGTCGACCTGTCGAACAATACGGTGATCAGCGGCGGCTACATCAACACCGACATCGAAAGCAGCAAAAAAGACACCCA
>DATFJP010000112.1:0-2691 GCA_035269105.1 Desulfuromonadales bacterium | reverse complement strand
CTTATCCCTTGCGAAGAAATACTCAAGATCGACGAAATCGGATATGGTCCAGATTCGCTTTTTATTTATCCGCGAGAAAGCCATAAATCTCTCAGGAAAAATGCTGATCCCCAATGAGCGATCACTCATTTATTGCGGCTGGTTTGTCAGGGCGGGTTTCTAACCTGCCCCCACACGATTTGGCATGACCACCAACGCAGCCCATTCGACATGCGGAAAATCTCCCGGAATGCCATCCCGGCATTGGCCGTCGCGCGGCCAACCTGCCGCACGCCTCCGTCAGAGCAGATCGTCGGTCTTCGCCGCCATGATAAAGTCATTCTCGTGCAGTCCGCCGATGGCATGCGTCCACCAGGAGACGGTCACCTGTCCCCACTCGGTCAGGATCGCCGGGTGATGGCCCTCCTGCTCGGCGGCGGCCCCGACCCGGTCGGTGAACTGCAGCGCCTGCGCGAAGTTTTTGAATTTATAAATTTTCTGCAAGCGCTTGACGCCGTCAATGTCGATCAGCTGCCAATCCGGCAACTCACCCAGGTAACGGGCGATCTGCTCATCGGTCGCCGGCGGCGCCCCTGCCCGGCACGCTGTGCAGCTTTTCTCGGATAAAGAATTCATTGATGTGCTCCTTTGGTGGAAGGACCTGGTCTTTTAAATTATCGCAAGCTGGAAGATCATCAAAAATTATTGCGCCCCTAACTTCCAGGATATTTGTCCCGCCACTCCTCGCTGTCCCGAAAGCCTAGAAACAGGTCTACAGCGATCTGCTCAATAACATCCCGCAGTTCAAGCTGTGCAAGCCATTCCTCGCCAATGGCTTTGCGACCGAGCAGCGCTCCAAGAATGTTGCCGGCTATAGCGCCGGTACTGTCGCTGTCCCCGCCATGATTGACCGCCAAACGAACCCCGAAGTCAAAATCCGCGCCGGCAGCCAAAGCGCAATAAATGGCGATGGCCAGCGCCTCCTCCCCAACCCATCCTTCACCCATTTTCTGAAGGGTCTCCGGGTAAGGCCGAACCGTTCTGCTTGCAGCAAGTTCCCTGGCTTTAACGATGGCGGCTAATGTTTCCTCGCCATCGTCGTTGACCTTGAGAGCCTCGCAGCTCTTGTCAAGCGCGGTATTCAAATCATCGCCGTCGATAAGCCGCCCAATCAGCAGAGCCAAAAACGCAGCCGGCAGATATCCATCGGGATGGCCATGGGTCAGATATCCCAGATCGCGGCCGACCTCGAAAGCCTTTTCATCCCTCATCTTGTCGCCCCAGATATTGCAGACAAAGGGCGACTGGACAAACAAACCGACCGGCGCCATGCGCATGACCGCACCACAGCCTTTGCTCGAATTGGGTTGCCGGTTTTCTCCGGACAAGGAATAGAGAACGCCTGATTTGATTGCGGACAGACAGGTGTTGCCGGGTGCCCGCCGGCTGAACAAACCGGATTCTGTAACCAGCCAGCCATCCATTGGAATGGAATCTTTTTCGACTTCGCCCTGTGTCGCCAGCCAACGGCGATAAGCAGAATACGTACAACTGGGAAAACTCGGTCCAAAGCCCTTTTCATGAGCACGCGTTGCGGCCCGCAGCAGCCCTTCTGCCGTGAACAAGGTCATCTGGGTATCATCGGTGATCGCACCCTTGCGGCCGTAGGCCTCATCATAAACCCGAATCCCTTTGTCGCCATACTTGTTGCGGATATCCGAGATGGCATCGAATTCGACCGCCGCTCCCAAGGCATCGCCGATTGCCCCGCCGAGGAGACAGCCGAGGTAGTGGTCGAGGTTTCTGCGCTGGTTCCGTTTCTGGTAGTCGTAGATGTGCTGTTCCTGTTCCCTGGTTTCGATGGCACCCGGCCGGGCGCCACGGACCCGGTCAATGGCTTCTTTGGGAGCCATGCCGAACTCGGTGAGAATCCTCGCGGCCAACAGACCGGTTCGGCCCAGTCCGCCGCGACAATGCAGAACCACCTTGCCGCCCTGGGCAAGGATGCCGCGAATGACATTGCCATGCTGAGCCCAGGCTTTCTCAAACCGGTCGCCAGGGGTGCTGACATCTATGATGGGAAGGTGGAACCATTGCAGAGAATGTTTTTCCAGCCGCTCCCTGAATTCCGGGACTCCCAGCAGGGAAAACTCATGTTCTTCGACGAGAGAGACCATGGCCTCGGCACCCCAATCGATAATCGCCCTTAAGTCCTTGTCCAAATCCCGGTTCCAGG
This sequence comes from Desulfuromonadales bacterium, assembly GCA_035269105.1. Taxonomy (GTDB): domain Bacteria; phylum Desulfobacterota; class Desulfuromonadia; order Desulfuromonadales; family BM103; genus JAQYVZ01. The sequence goes on along the minus strand of DATFJP010000112.1, from coordinate 476 downwards.
TTCCCGAGAACATGCCTTCGCCCTTCTTCCCGGGGCAGAAGGTAAGCCCCAGAAGTCCTTTGACATGCGGGATCCGGACAGGGTTGATTTCAAGGGGATGGGTGTCACTGGTTTTGAACATATTTCCTTCCATGAAAAATGTCGCAGCTTAACCATATTTCCCGGCTGCGAAAGAATAAGTCAAAGTCAACTTTTCCTGCGAAATTTGGCCTATAAATCCCAAGGTAATCAGAGGACTGAATGTGAAAGAAGTTCTGAAACAAATGAAGACCAGGCACCTGGCTGGTCTTTAAAATGGTGATTTGCGAGGAATATTTTTTTCAGAAACAGAGTGTCTGCAGAGCCGGTATCGATTTAATCCGTCAATTTATCATAAATTTCGGCGAACCTTTTGCGACATTTTCGAAAAACTTCCAGTACGTCCGGGTCAAAATGTTTGGGTGAGGTGCGGTCGTTCCCATTCAAAATGATTGCGC
>DATFJP010000111.1:0-4536 GCA_035269105.1 Desulfuromonadales bacterium | reverse complement strand
CCCCTCCCGGCCTCCCCTTTGGCAAAGGGGAGGAGTTTCAGTCCCTTCGGCCTGAGATGGTGCTCCCCCTCTTGGATTAAGAGGGGGCTGGGGGGAGTTAGAATTGCAGAGTTGTCAAGGAGGAACCGGAGCCGGGGACACTTGAAAACAAGTGTCCCCTTTAAGTGTCCCGGATATTCACTGGCGGGGAAGCTGACCCTGCCGGTCTCTCAATAACCCCTCCCGGCCTCCCCTTTGCCAAAGGGGAGGAGTTTCAGTCCCTTCGGCCTGAGATGGTGCTCCCCCTCTTGGATTAAGAGGGGGCTGGGGGGGAGTTAGGTTCCGGGGGACAGTTTCAGGGAAGCGCCCCCGGTTCGGTTCCGGTTCCGGTTTAGATTCCTAATCAGCACTGAGGTGCTTGGGGTCGGACCAAGTCAAATATTTGAAATTATTTGGCTTGGCCTTTGATTTAATCTCTGAATCAGGTTAGATTGGCAATGTCTTGAGATGCTGAGTTTACAGGAAGTTTACCAATCCATGTGTCTGCCTGGCCTGTTGTGGCAGGGCCATTGGCAGCGACGGTCATATCACTTCATACTCTGATGAGGGATTCAGGAAGCATGCAACAGACCAAAGGACAATTGGAAGCCGAAATCAGCGACGCCATCATCAGATTTGAAAAGGAATACATGGGCCGAGGCCCCTTGGAAACGAAGACCTACATCATCGACGACCTGGTCATCGTTCGCTTAAAGGGGGTTCTGACGCGGGCGGAATGCCAGTTGGCCGAATCGGGCGAAGCCAGTACCGGCCGCGAATTGATCAAGCGGATGCGTCACGCGCTGCTGGAAAAGGGGCGCCCCATGCTGGATGCGATCGTCAAGAATGTGGTCGGCATTCCGGTCAAAAGCCTGCACACCGACCTGAGCACGGTCACCGGAGAAAGGCTTATCGTTTTCTCCCTGGAAGCGGTACCGGAAATCCCCCCCAGCGCCAGGGATTGAAAATCTTCTTGACCTTTGCGCCGGTTGCGGCTAGGTTGTGCGCCATAAGACATAGGGCGCGGATGGTCGGACCGACAAGCTGCGCAGAGTTTACTCCACGGCCTTTCTCCGGAGTGAACCGCCCGTGTCGAACCAAATAGCACACGTCTAAGTCTGGTTAAGGACCGTCCTCGGACGGTTTTTAAACTCAAAGGGGCTGTTGATGCGTAAATGCATTGACGGCCCCTTTTTTTCGTTCGGTCAAAAAGGAGTTTCAACGTGGACATGTCCAGTCTCTATTCGTCTTCCGGTAAAGGGTTAAGCCTGCATCGACGCGGCAAGGTTCGCGATGTGTACGCACTCGATGCCCGGCACCTGCTGATTGTCGCCTGCGATCGCATTTCCGCCTTCGATCACGTGATGCCCGAGCCGGTTCCGGGCAAGGGACGGATTCTGACCCAAATGTCGAACTTCTGGTTCGAGAAAACCGACCATATCGTTCCCAATCACTTGATCGACGGCCATCCGGACGAAAGTTGCTGCCCCGAGCTGGACTGGTACGACCGGGAGTTGGCGGGACGCACCGTGCTGGTCAGGAAAACCGAGCCGCTGCGCATCGAAGCGATCGTGCGCGGCTACATCACCGGTTCCGGCTGGAAGGAGTATTGCCGCAGCGGAAGCGTCTGCGGCATTCGCCTGCCCGAAGGCCTGCGGGAATCGGAAAAGCTCCCCCAACCGATCTTCACCCCTTCGACCAAGGCCGAGTCGGGCCATGACGAAAACATCTCCTTTTCTGAAGCCTCGGCGATCGTCGGCGAGAATATCGCCATGCTGGTTCAGGAGATCAGCCTGGAGCTTTATCGTTTCGCTGCCGACTATGCCCGGGAGCGAGGCATTATCATCGCCGATACCAAGTTCGAGTTCGGCCTGACCGATGACGGCCAGCTGTTGCTGATCGATGAAGCCCTGACCCCCGATTCGTCCCGTTTCTGGCCGGCCGAGGACTATGTCGCCGGGCGCCCTCAGGCCAGCTTCGACAAACAGTATGTCCGCGACTACCTGGAATCGATCGCCTGGGACAAGGAACCGCCTGTTCCAGGTTTGCCTCCTGAGATTATCAGCAAGACCCAGGAAAAATACCGGGAAGCCCTGCGGCGGTTGACAGGCTGATATGCGAGGTTCAGGCAACAGTGAAGACTTCCGGCGATCCGCCGCAGGGCCCGAAACAGGACTCGCAACGGATCCCGGCAACCGGGTCGGGGCCGCCGTCAGCCTGCTCCGCCAAGGGCGGCTGGTTGCCTTTCCGACGGAAACGGTCTACGGCCTCGGTGCCGATGCCGCCAACCCGGTCGCTGTGCGGCGTATCTTTGCGCTCAAAGGGCGTCCCGCAGACCACCCGCTGATCGTCCACCTGGCCGCAGCCGAACAGCTGCACGAATGGGCAGCGGAGATTCCGGCGGTCGCCTGGAGGCTCGCGGAGCATTTTTGGCCAGGACCCCTGACTCTGGTCCTGAAAAAGGCGGCTTGGGTGCCTCCGCAGGTCACCGGCGGGCAAAACACCATCGGCCTGCGGATTCCGGCGCATCCGCTCGCCCTCGACCTGCTGCGGGCGTTCGGCAAGGGTCTGGCGGCACCATCGGCCAATCGCTTCGGTCGCATCAGTCCGACCCGAGCCGCCCATGTTCGGGACGAGTTCGGTGACCGTCTCGATCTGGTGCTCGATGGTGGCAGCTGTCAGGTCGGTGTCGAGTCGACCATCCTGAGCCTGGCAGGCGAAGAACCGGTCCTGCTGCGTCCCGGCGGCATTTCTCGAGATCAGCTCGCCAAGGTCCTCGGCGGCTGCCCGGCAAGCGGAACCAGGGCCGCGGCAGGCATCCGGGCGCCTGGGCTGCTGCCATCACACTATGCGCCCCGGACGCCGTTGACGATGGAACCGCATCAGCGACTCTGGCCACGGGCGAAGCAGCTCGGCGAGCAGGGCTTGCGGGTCGCTCTGATGATCCTGAAAGACCCGCCCGACGATTTTTGTCCGCCCCACCAGACACAGGTCATCAAAATGCCCTGTCAACCGCAGGCCTATGCCAACAGGCTTTATCACACCCTGCGTCGTCTGGATGGCGCCAGCAGCGACCTGCTGCTGGTTGAGGCCCCCCCGCAAACCGACGCCTGGATGGCGATCAACAACCGGCTGCTGCGGGCAGCCGCTGCAGACCATGAAACAGGAGAAGCAATCGATGACAGAGAACCGTGCAAACGCAGGACCGGATGAAAAAATTCTGGTCGGTATCCTCACCGGCAGCCCCAACGACCTGCCCAAGGTGGTCAAAGTTCGCGACACCCTGGACGAGTTGGGCATCCGCAGCGAGATCGTGGTCGCCTCGGCGCACCGGACCCCCGACAAGGTCTTTGCCTACCTCGACCGGGCCCACGCCGAAGGCGTGCAGGTCCTGATCGGCTGTGCCGGGGTCGCCGCCCACTTGGCCGGGGTGATCGCCGGACACACCCGCCTGCCGGTGATCGGCCTGCCGCTCGGCAACGGGCCGCTCTCCGGCTGGGACAGCCTGCTCTCCACCGTGCAGATGCCGCCCGGAGTGCCCGTGGCCACCGTCGCCGTGGACGGCTCGCGCAACGCGGCGATCATGGCGGCGCGCATCCTGGCGCTGAAATATCCGGCGATCGACGCGGCCCTGGCGCAACTGGCTGAAAAGGAGCGGCAGCGTTACGACCAGACAGCAGATGAAGCGCTGGCCAAGCTGCAGAAGACTGCCTGATCCGAAAGATGCCTGAAACCATGCCGAACGTACTGATGTCGGGCAACGAAGCGATTGCCCGAGGGGCCTACGAGGCCGGAGTCAAGGTCGCCTCCGCCTACCCGGGCACCCCCAGCACCGAGATTCTGGAGACTCTGGTCAACTATCCCGCTGTCGATGCCTCCTGGGCCCCGAACGAGAAGGTCGCCCTGGAGGTCGGGATCGGAGCCTCCTTCGCGGGCGTGCGCGCTCTGGTGACCATGAAGCATGTTGGGGTCAACGTCGCCGCCGACCCGCTGTTCACGCTCTCCTATATCGGCGTGCGCGGCGGCTTGGTGCTGGCCTGCGCGGACGACCCGGAGATGCACTCCTCGCAGAACGAACAGGACAGCCGCAACTACGCCAAGTTCGCCAAGGTACCGATGTTCGAGCCGGCCGACAGCGAAGAGGCACGGGCCTATACCCGCCTGGCATTCGAGCTCAGCGAACAGTTCGACACCCCGGTGATGCTGCGCTCCAACACGCGGATCTCCCACGGCAAATCCGTTGTCAGACCACAGCAGCCGGTGTCCGGCCTGCCCACTCCCGGCATCCTGCGCGATCCGGCCAAGATGGTGATGCTGCCGGCCAATGCCCGCAACCGTCATCCGCTGGTGGAGGAACGGACCACCGCTCTGGAGGCCTGGGCCTGCGAACAGCCGTTCAACCGGATCGAGGCGGGCAGCGGAGAGATCGGCGTCATCACGGCGGGGATCGCCTACCAGTATGCCCGGCAGCTGATGCCCGAGGCGCATATCCTCAAGCTGGGCATGGTCTACCCTCTG
>DATFJP010000110.1:0-8024 GCA_035269105.1 Desulfuromonadales bacterium | reverse complement strand
GGGATGCAGGCCGAGCAGAATCTCCGGCAGACCCAGCTTGGCGTCAGGCAGGGCCAGCCGGTAGTCGCAGCAGAGCGCCACCTCCAGGCCGCCGCCGAGACAGGGTCCGTGGATGACGGCGAGGGTCGGGCAGGCCAGCGCGGCCAGCCGGTCGGCCACCGCATGCGCGTCCTCGAGTTTCTCGATGACCTGCTCGCGATCCTTCATGTCCTGGAATTCGTTGATGTCCGCTCCGACGCAGAACCCGGACGCCTTGGCCGAACGCAGCACCAGGCCCTGCGGCAGGTGATCTTCGAGCTGGAAAAGGATTTCACCCAGCTCCGTCAAAGCGGTTTCGGACAGGACATTGACCTTGGCGTCGGGGACATCGAACAGCAGCCAGGCGACACCGTCCTCGTCGCGGGCCATGCGCCAGCAGGTCCAGGCATCGCCGGTGCCGGCAGCGGGGTCGGTAAAAGGGCCGAATTCCTGTTCGCGGGGCAGCAGTTGATTGAGAATGGAACCGGTCATGATGGGTCTCCTAAACGGTTTCGAGCAGCATGGCGCCGGCCTGGCCGCCGCCGATGCATTCGCTGGCAATGCCGCGTTTGGCACCGAGCCTCTGCATGGCATTGACCAGGTGCAGGACGATGCGGTTGCCGCTGGTTCCGACCGGGTGGCCGAGGCTGACGGCGCCCCCGTCCACGTTCAGGATCGCCTGGTCAATCTCTCCGGGAGGCGCGTCGAGCCCCAACGCTGCTTTGCAGAATTCTTCGTCATCGAGGGCCTTGAGGCAGGCCAGGACCTGCGCGGCGAAGGCCTCGTTGAGTTCCCAGAGGTCGATCTGCTGCAGGTTCAGTTCAAACCGGCGCAGCAGTCCGGCCATGGCCAGCACCGGCGTCAATCCCATGATCTTGGGATCGAGCGCTGACCACTCGCTGCCGAGAATCTGCGCACGCGGGGTCAGACCATATTTCTCCACCGCATCCGCCGAGGCCAGCATCACCCATGAAGCGCCATCGGTGACCTGCGAGCTGTTGCCGGCCGTGACCTGGCCGAAGGGCCGCTCGAAGACCGGCGCAAGCTTGGCCAGGGCTGCCACGGAACTGTCGGGCCGAACACCGTCATCGCGGGTAAAGAGTTCGCCTTCAACGCTGACGGCCGGCTCGACCTCGCCATCGAACCAGCCTTCCGCCTGGGCGCGGGCCACCCGTTTATGGCTGATGACCGCGTATTGGTCGGCTTCTTCCCGCGACACGGCGAACAGGTGGGCCAGCACTTCGGCCGTCTCGCCCATACTCAAACCGACGATCGGATCGGTCAGCCCCTGGCGCAGGGACAGTTCCGGTTTGAAATATCCGGGGCGCAGTTCCGTCAGCTGCTGGGCCCGCTGTTTCAGGGAACCGGCTGTCCGCATGCCGGCCAGCCATTCCACGGCTTCTTCCTTGAACTGCAGGGGTGCATGGCTCAAGGCTTCGGTCCCGCCGGCCAGAACCAGTTCCCGACTCCCCTCCCGAATCAGGCGGAAGCCGGTATCGATCGACTGCATCCCCGACCCGCAATTGATCTGTACCGTGAAGGCACGCATCGCTTCGCCCATCCCCAGTCGCAAAGCGGCAATGCGGGCCGGGTTCATCTCGTCGGACAGAACGTTGACGCAGCCGAGAATGACCTGGTCGAAGGCGTCCGGAGGCAGGTCCTGCCGCAGCAGCAGTGGCCGGCCGCACTGCACCGCCAGGTCGACCGGCGAAAAAGATCCGGGTTTGCCGCGAACTTTCAGAAACGGCGTCCGCGCACCATCGACGACATAGACCGGCCGACCCTGGCCAGCAGCATTTTTCTTGCGGCTCGTGGTTTGCTGGTTCATGTTATTTCCCCTTGCTGTTCAGCTTCGGCATTGGCGGTAAAATTGGCCTCGCCCAGTTCCTCCGCAGGGAAGTCATCCACGGCCAGGACCCTGGCGACCGCAGCCTCGGCGGCTTCCAGCCGGGCTGCTTCCTCCTCGGTGAGCAACCCTCTCGCTTGGCCCTCCGCCCGATCCCGGCAGTTGGCGTCACGCAGGCGTTCACGCAAAGGCGCTGCCGCCGTGACCCGGGCGAAAGCCTGCTCGAGATTTGCGATATTGGCATTGGCGCCCTCCTCGAGGAACAGGCCGGCCGTCAGCCGGTCGCGAACTGCCGAAGGTTCCAGCAGGAGTTCAGCGCAACGCCTGAACAGGTCGTCGGAGGGTCCGTGCTGGCGGACGCCGAGCGGCAGGACAATCAGCTTGACCAGAATGGCCGCCGGACGGTTGGGCAGATTCGCCAGCACCGCCTGCAGCCGGGCCTCGATGGTGGCGAAGCCGCGCTGCATGCAGAAGGCGACCAGCGGCAGGTCCTGCTCCTGCCGGCCTTCATCGTGCCAGCGCTTGAGTACGGCCGAGAGCAGGTAGAGTTCGGAGAGGATGTCGCCGAGCCGGCCGGAAATCATTTCCCTGCGTTTGAGTTCGCCGCCCAGAAGGATCAGGGCGACATCGGCCAGCAGGGCGAATCCGGCCGCGTAGCGACCGAGCCGCCGGTAGTATTTCTTGACGGCGCCTTCCTCGGGGGCCGGGCCGATGCGGCCGCCCGACCAGCTGCCGACCCAGGCCCGCCAGCAGGTTTTCAGGCCATGCTTGAAATGGCCCCGGAAGCTTTCGTCGAATTCGTCGAAGGCCTGTTCCGGGTCGTCTTTTTCCAGGGCCAGCATTTCCTTGAGCAGCCAGGGATGGCAGCGGATCGCTCCCTGGCCGAAGATGATCATGCTGCGGGTCAGAATGTTCGCGCCCTCGACGGTGATCCCCACCGGCACCGAACGGTACAGGTCGCCCAGATAATTGAGTGGTCCGTCGATGACCGCCTTGCCGGCGTGCACATCCATGGCATGTTCGATCGATTCCCGCATCCGCGAGGTCGCATGCACTTTCATGATGGCCGAAATCACCGAAAGCTCAAGGTCCTGGTCAAGTCCGGCGCAGGTCAGGCGGCGGGCGGCATCGACCTGGTAGGCGTTGCCGGCCAGCACGGCCAGCGCTTCCTGGATGCCTTCGAATTTGCCGATCGGAATACGGAACTGTTCGCGGATGCGGGCATAGGCGCCGGTGGTCCGGGCGGTAAGGGCGGTGGCCGCGGCGGAAAGCGAAGGCAGTGAAATGCCGCGTCCGGTGGACAGGGCCGACATCAGCATGGGCCAGCCCTTGCCGACCTGCTCTTCGCCGCCGATGACCAGGTCCATGGGAATGAACACCTCCCGGCCCTGGGTCGGTCCGTTCTGGAACATCTGAAATGCGGGCAGATGCCGACGGCCGATCTCAACCCCCGGCAGGGAGGTGGGGACCAGCGCCAGGGTGATGCCCCGGGCTTCCTCTTCACCGAGCAGATGCTCGGGATCGTAGAGTTTGAAGGCCAGACCGAGAACCGTGGCCACCGGTGCGAGGGTGATGTAGCGCTTGCTCCAGTTAAGCCGGATGCCGAGCACCTCCTGCCCGTCATAAGTGTCCCGACAGACGATGCCGCGATCCTGCATGGCGGCGGCGTCCGAACCGGCTTCGGTGCTGGTCAGTGCGAAACAGGGCAGTTCGCGGCCGTCCGCCAGGCGGGGCAGCCAGTGATCGCGCTGCGCATCGGTGCCGAACATCATCAGCAGTTCGCCCGGCCCGAGGGAATTGGGCACCATGACCGTCACGGCGGCGACCAGGGAGCGCGAAGCGATCCGGCGGATGACCTCGGAGTTGGCGTAGGCCGAAAAATCCAGCCCGCCGTACTCTTTGGGGATAATCATGGTAAAGAATTTCTCCTGCTTGAGGAAATCCCAGACCTCTGCGGGCAGATCGCCGCGGGTCTGATTGATCTCCCACTCGTCGAGCATCCGGCAAAGCTGGTCGACCGGACCGTCGAGAAATTCCTGCTCTGCGTCGGTAAGCGCGGCCGGACCCATGTCCAGCAGCTTTTGCCAGTCCGGGCGGCCGGTGAACAGGTCGCCGTCCCACCAGACATCGCCGGCGGTGAGCGCCTGCCGTTCCGTCTCGGACAGGCCGGGCAGAGCGCGCTGGGCAAACTTGAATATCGGTCGGGCTATATATTTGCGGCGAAGATCACTGAACGCCATCGGTCTTTGCCTCCGATCCTGGTGAGTTTTTCGTCCGGGAACCCCGAGACTCCTCCCCCCTACGGGCTTTTCGGCGGAACCCTAAGGATTTCATTCTTCTATTTACAGTAGCAGGACTTGGAGACTTGGCAATCCGCGCCTGACCGAAAATTGCCGGAACAGGGGTGCGTCTTCAAGACTTCAGAACATGAATCCAGCCCGCATTTTCGAGTCGAAAACGGGCAACATGCGCGGGCGGACAATCGCCCCACACGAAGACAAGCGTTGGTGTCTGTGGGAGGTGGGCAGTTTTTGCAGGCTCAATCAAAAACAGCCCCGCATGCAAAGAGCACCGGGGCTGTTCTATGATTTGGCAGCAGGGCTTTTGGGATCAGGCTTCACGGTCGCTTGCGGCGTTCAATTTCATGGCGTGCCCGCAGACCGGCTTTCAACCCTCCCAGAGGGTCCAGGCCAGGTCGTTGCGATTGCTGCTCCAGGTGAATTTCGCGCGGCAGACCTCGCACCGGTAGTCCTGCTCGCGGTAGCCACGGCCCTGCTGGCCCCGGAAGACTCTTGGCTCGTCCATTGCGGCCAGGTATTCATGGGCGTTGCCGCGATGGGTCTTTTTCGCCTGCTCTTTGCACATACCGCAAGAATTCATTACGAATCGCCTTCCTTTGCCTGTCAGGAAAAAGGCCCTGCCTTACTGAAGCGCCGATCAAGGCAGGGAATGACCGGAGTTTATTTACAGCGCATGGTTTTCCGGCCGTCCTCGAACAGGACCTCCACCTTGCGCTCACCGACCACGCGCTGCACCAGGCCGAGACCGAACTTGGGATGTCTGATCAAGGTTTTGAGCCGGTAGTCGCCATCCATGGAGTAGTTCTTTGCCTTGGCAGAGTCCATCTCCGGCTGCAGGCGACGCCACTCTTCCTGGTCGGTGACCTTCGGATCGACAGTCCGGCTCACGGTTTTCTTCTTTGCCGCCGACGGCGGCCGGTATTTGTGTTCCCGCTCGCAGGTATTGCATTTGACCTTGGCCGGCGCCTCTTCGACCATGGCGATGACGATGTGGTTGGTGTTGCTGCGGCACTTGGTGCAGCGTGCCTCGATCGGATCTCCCGCGGAAAGTTGCTTGTCAGGCATGGCTGATCTCCTGTCGTTGAGGTTGGGGCCTTCCTCGGACCTGTTCAAAGTGAAGGGCTCGGCTGTGCCTGCCTGCTCCAGTTCGGTCCGGCTTGCCGGTTGCCGCTGCGGGCCTTGGCTTTGGGGCGCCGCGTTTTGCTGCAGGCCTCTCGACGAGCGGGGCGTTTGCCCTGCTGAACCTGGGGTTCGGGCCCCTTGGCGGAATACGGGAAGTCGTCCAGCAGCCGTTGCTGAATGCGGGCACCCAGCAGACGCTCGATGGTATGCACCATCGCCTGGTCTTCGGCGGTAACCAGGGTGAAGGCCTCGCCGCTGCGGGCGGCACGGCCGGTCCGGCCGATGCGATGGATGTAGGCGTCGGCGGTATCGGGGATATCAAAATTGATCACATGCGAGACCTGGGAGACATCGATGCCGCGGGCAGCGATATCGGTCGCGACCAGAACCTGGAAGCGTCCGTCGCGGAAACCGTCCAGCGCCGCCTGGCGCTTGTTCTGGGAAAGATTGCCCTGCAGGGATGCGGCACGATAGCCGCCTTTGGCCAGCTTTTCCCCCAAGCGCTTGGCACGATGCTTGGTGCGGGTGAAGATCAGAACCGATTCGGTCTTGGTCTGGCCGAGCAGTCTCAGCAGCAGATCGGTTTTCAGTTGCTGGGCGACCGGATAGAGCGCATGACTGACGGTCGTGGCCGGAGCCACGGTATCCACCTGCACGGTTTTCGGATCGACCAGGATTTCTCCGGCGAGCCGCCGGATTTCCTGTGGCATGGTGGCGGAAAACAGCAGGTTTTGCCGTTTTTTAGGCAGGTTTTTGACGATCCGGCGGATATCCGGCAGGAAACCCATGTCGAACATGCGATCGGCTTCGTCGAGCACCAGCACCTCCAGCCGGCTGAGATCGATGGTCTTCTGCTGGATGTGGTCCAGCAGCCGCCCGGGACAGGCCACCACGATTTCGGCCCCTTTTCTGAGACGCGCAATCTGGGGGTTGATGCCGACCCCGCCGTAGACGGTCATGCTGCGCAGGCCGGTCTGTCGACCAAGCTCGCCGAGTGCGGTGTGGATCTGCTCGGCGAGTTCGCGGGTGGGCGCGACAATCAGGGCGCGGACATGACCGCGCGGGCCCCTGGCCAATCGGTCCAGGATCGGCAGGCCGAACGCAGCAGTCTTGCCGGTGCCGGTCTGGGCCAGGCCCATGACGTCTTGTCCCTGCATGATTCCGGGAATGGCCTGCGCCTGGATCGGCGTCGGGCAGGTAAAGCCGGCGGCAGCGATGCCGGCAGCGACTTTCGGATGAAGATTGAACTGCTTGAAATCCATAATGTCCTTTTCTGAAAAGCCGGTGCGTCCTGGCGGATGTCGGCAAGCAAAGGACATCCGGCCCGGGGCGCAGGCTTGTATCGTTGAGTGAGGGTCTCCCCCCGGCTTGAATGGCTGTTTGCGCCAGTCTGTCCTGATTGGCAAACCAGCTTGACCATAGAAGAATTCAGTTCTCCGCAGGTTCCTGCTCAGCTGCCTGATCGGAATCCGGTGATGCTTCCTCGCCTTGCCTTTCTTCGGCCCGGCGTTTTTTCTTTTCCTCTTTTTTGGCTTTTTTCGCCAATTCTTTCTGACGCTTTTCGTAGCCGTAATTCGGTTTGCGGCCCATGCGGTCTCCTTGGAGTCTGTTTGCTGCCCGCGATCGGTTTCGCCCCCGGTGCGGCGAAATCAAGAAAAATAGCCCTGCGGCAAGACCGCAGGGCTATTCTATCTCACTCGCGGCGAAGCGACGCTTAAATTCTCTGCACGCTTGAGGACTGCGGGCCTTTGGCGCCCTCGGTCACCTCAAAGCTGACGCGATCGCCTTCAGCGAGGGATTTGAAACCGTCGCCGAGGATCTGCGAAAAGTGCACGAATACATCCGGTCCGTTATCCTGTTCGATAAAACCGAAACCTTTGGCGTCATTAAACCACTTTACTGTACCTTCTGTCATCTTGTCTGTCTCCTGGAAGCTCAGGTGAGCTTCCCATGGGTTGTGCAAATCCGGCTTGTGTACAAAACAAAAAAACCACGCAGCCTAAGAGGTCTGTGTGGTTTTTCCTGACTGATTAACCTGTATAATCGTGTCGGCAAACTGCTGCACAAACGTTTAACTTTTCACACCCTAACACGAGACTTCACAGGAAAGCAAGCTTTATCTCGCTTTCCGATATTTACGGTCCGGCGGTCGGGGCTGCGGCTCAAAGCAGCAGAACCTCGACCCGCTCGCCGGCCGGCAAGGCTTCCGTCCCGACCGCCACCGGCAGCAGCGCATTTGCTCCGTAAAGACAGCGGGTCTGCCCGGACCCCTGCCGCGAGGCGGCGGTGACCCGGTAGCTGCCATTTTGCCAGGCGAGCCGGGACCAGAGAAAAGCCTGGCGGTTGCCGCCGCCCTTCACCGCAGTGGTAAGAATGGCGCTACGTTTTGCGGGCAGAACGTCATCGCGTCCGGCGAGCCTCTTCAGGGCCGGCTTGACGAACAGTTCAAAGGTCGCCGCGGTCGCCGCCGGGTTACCGGGAAGACCGAAGAAGGGAGAGCCCGACAGGGTGCCGAACAACAGCGGCTTGCCCGGCTTGATGGCCACCTTCCAGAACACTCTGCGGAAGGAACGTCCGGCGAGGGCGGCATGCACCAGGTCCTTATCACCCACCGAAACCCCACCAGTGGAGATGATGATGTCGGCGGCCTGCGCCTTGGCGAGCAACTGCTCCAGGGAGGCCGCATCGTCGGCGCCGATGCCAATAAAATCGGCGGCAATTCCACACTCGGCCAGGCG
>DATFJP010000109.1:0-3447 GCA_035269105.1 Desulfuromonadales bacterium | reverse complement strand
CGAAACTGTCGAGAGAATTCAGGACGTCCAGGAGAAACTCAAACTGCTCCAGGAAAAGTTGCGGGTTCTCGAGCAGCGCAAGGCAGCCGAAGAGGTGGGAGAAACCGGTGTCACCGCAAAAAAAACTGGCGATGTCCATTGGCAGGAAGTCAACGAGGCGCTGGTCGACCCCGGTCAGTTCGGGGTTTATACCTATATCCTGTTCGCCGGCGACCCTGAAGACGATCAGGCCATCGGCAAACTCGAAGATCTGGTTTTGACCATCGAAACCCTGCCCCAATCAGACTCTACGGCGACTCTCGGCAATCGGTTCCTGATTCCCCTCGAGCAGCCGGTATCCAGCGTCGAGCTCGGCAGGCAGCCTTACGATTTCGGTCTCAGCCGAGCTTATCTGGCCAGGTTCGGCCTCAGTCCCGCCGTTGCGGGTCCACTGCTGGTTTCCTCCACAGTCCCCGTTGATCCTTACGGGACAGGCCCGTTGCGGCCCTACCTGACGGTGTTGGCCGGTGAACGCTCGCCGACCGCGCTGCATTCTCTGCTCCAGTCCTGGCATCAGTATCAGCAGATTCCTTCGAATGTCGGCAGCCACCCGCTCGGCGATCTTTTTCTGACGCTTCTGAAAAATGCCGGCCCGACTCAGGTTGAGTATGCCGACCGGAGTCTGTCCATTGACTTCGCCAAATGATGACCGACTGGGAAGCCATCTGCAGACGCTGCGGGTTGTGCTGTTTCGAAAAATCCGTCGATGAACGCGGCCGGGTGACGACCACTGCAGTCGCCTGCCGTCACCTGGATGTCATCAGCAGGCAGTGTCGGGTCTACCACAAGCGCCTGGACGTCGGCGAAGGATGCGTCAAGCTGACTCCTGAGATTGTCGCCCAGGCTGACTGGCTGCCCGAGGTTTGCGCATACCGGTCCCGGACCGAAGCAGGTTGCGGCGTGTAAGGCTTTCACAAAACGGTTCCCCGGGGCCTGGCCCAATCGCCGTTTTCTCAATATTCTTGTGCTTGTCGCTTGCGGAAACAGGTTGTGCCCGTGAATTCCGAACCAAACGCCCGGAACCAAAAATCGCTGCGCAAGGCCCGCTTCGCCTGGTGCCTGTACGATTGGGCCAACTCGGCGTTCGCCACCGTGATCCTCGCCGCCGTGCTGCCGGTCTACTTCGCCGAAATCGCGCCTGGCGGCGGGATTTCCGTTTTCTGGAGTGAAAAGCCGCTGCAGGCGACCGCCTTCTGGGGTTACCTGGTATCTCTATCCATGGCCGTCGTTGCTCTGGCGGCACCCGGAGTCGGCAGCCTGGCGGACCATCGCAGTTGGCGGCGAACTTTCCTGATGTTCTTCTGCACGGTCGGCGCCCTGGCGACAAGTGCTCTGTGGCTGACCGGAAGCGGTGATTACTGGCTGGTGGCGCTGCTGTTCCTGATCGGCAATGTCAGCTTCGCCGCCGGCAACATCTTTTACAACGCCTTTCTGCCCGGCCTGGCCGTCGGCCACGATGCCGACAAACTGTCTGCTCGAGGTTTTGCGGCTGGCTACCTGGGCGGCGGCTTGATGCTGGCTGTCGTCTTCGCCCTGATCAGCCGCCCGGCATGGTTCGGCTTCGCTGACGCCGCGGCCGCCACCCGCTTCGGCTTTCTGCTGACCGGAGCCTGGTGGTTCGGCTTCGCCCTGCCCTGCTTCATCTGGGTCAGAGACCTGCCGCCGGCCAGTCAGGAGAAATCCCGACCGCAGACTCCGAAGGATTTTCTCAAGGTGTTCTCACACCTGAGGAACTATCCCGACCTGCTTCGCTTCCTGCTGGCCTTTCTGCTTTACAACGACGGCATTCAGACCATTATCGCCGTCTCGGCGATCTTCGCCCGCAAGGAACTCGGTCTGGATCAGGGCACGATTCTCGGCTGTTTTCTGATGATTCAGTTCGTCGCCATGCCGGGGGCCCTGCTGTTTTCCAAGGTTGCCGGGCGCTGGAGCGCACGGACCGCCATCCTGCTCTGTCTGATCATCTTCGGTGCCATCACCCTGTACGCCTCGATCATGCAGACCGCCATCGAATTCTGGGGCCTCGGCTTCATGGTGGCCCTGGTCCTCGGCGGCAGCCAGGCGATCAGCCGATCTTTTTTCGCCGCCATGGTCCCCAAGCGCCGCACTGCTGAATTTTTCGGATTCTATGCCATCAGCTCCAAGTTTGCCTCGATACTGGGGCCTTTCCTGTTTGCCTTGCTGATCGATCTGACCGGTTCCAACCGTATCGCCATCCTGGCTCTGGCGAGTTTCTTTCTGGCCGGTATGGCCTTGCTGATGACGGTGAACCAGCAGCGCGGGATCCGGGTCGCCGAGGCCGAGAATGGCTAGGAGGCTGTCGGACTATCCATGACCTGGCTGCAAATCCGATTCTTCGGCCCAGATTTCAGCTCCTTTTTGCCCCATAGCTATGGCTATGCGCCTGCAAACGAGTTGAAATCTGTTCTCGAAGCCTCGAATTTTCGCTTCAGTCCGTATAGTCCGACAGCCTCCTAGACGATACTCTGCGAAATATTCTGGCGGGAAAAATGTCATTGTTTCCCTTGGATTCTGTCTTTCTTCTGATAATAAAAACTCATTGAGATGAAAAAACGCACTAAACCAACCGAAAAACGGAGGTGAATGATGAAACATGTCGTCATCACCGGTGCCAACCGCGGCATCGGTCTGGAACTGGCCCGGCTCTACCAGACGAAGGGCTGGCGGGTCACGGGCGTCTGCCGGACATCCTCGCCTGAACTTGAGCAGGCGGCGGCGCAGGTTGTCGAAGACATTGATGTCACCAGCGAAGAGGCCGTCCGGAAGTTAGCCGTTGCCCTGCAGGACCAGACCATCGATCTGCTGGTCAACAACGCCGGCGTACTGCAGGATGAGACGCTCGGCAGCATCGATTACGACTCTATCCGCCTGCAGATGGAGGTTAATGCTCTGGCGCCGCTGCGGGTCACCGAGGCCTTGCTGCCCAACCTGCCATCCGGCGGCAAGATCGCCAACATCACCAGCCGCATGGGCTCGATCGGCGACAATGATTCCGGCGGCCGCTACGGCTACCGCGCCTCCAAGGCCGCCTTCAACGCCATCGGCCGCTCCCTGGCCATCGATTTGAAGGATCGCGGCATCGCCGTTGCGCAGCTGCATCCGGGGTTCGTTCAAACCCGGATGGTCAATTTTGGCGGGATTATTTCTCCGCAGGAATCCGCGGCGGGTCTGGCGGCCAGAATCGAGGAGCTGAACCTGGAGAATACGGGTTGCTTCTGGCACAGCAACGGGGAGGAATTGCCCTGGTAAGAAGGGTTCATCCGGGTCTTCCTCAGGCCGAAGGGGCCGGAACTCCTCCCCTTTGCCAAAGGGGAGGCCGGGAGGGGTTATCAGGCCGGCAGGGTTACAGTCTCCTCCAGTTTGTCAAGAAGGGCCTGGACATGATCC
>DATFJP010000108.1:0-3891 GCA_035269105.1 Desulfuromonadales bacterium | reverse complement strand
AGATCTCCGAGGACAACCTGACCATCACCTTCCACCTGCGCCGTGATGTGCGATGGCACGACGGTGAGCCCTTCACCGCCCAGGACGTGATGTTCACATACCAGCTTTACATCGATCCCGAAACCCCAACCGCCTACGCTGAGCGCTACAAGCAGGTCGCCAGTGCCGCGGTGGTCGACCCCTATACCTTCCAAGTGAAGTACGACAAGCCGCTGGCGCCGGCGCTGATCAGCTGGAGCCTGCCGATTCATCCGCTGCACCTGCTGCAGGGCAAGGACGTCACCCAGAGCCCGCTGGGTCGCGCACCGGTCGGCACCGGCCCCTATCGCTTCGAAACCTGGGATTCGGGCGAGCGGGTGGTGCTGGCGGCCAACCCCGACTACTGGGACGGCGAACCCTACATCCAGCGGGTGGTCTACCGCATCATCCCCGACCAGTCGACCATGTTCCTGGAGCTGCAGTCCAAGGGCATCGACTACATGGGACTGACCCCCCTGCAGTATAGCGACCAGACCGATACGCCGGCCTTCAAGCGCAACTTCAACAAGTTCCGATACCTGTCCTTCGGCTATTCCTACCTCGGCTACAACCTGCGCAAGCCGATGTTCCAGGACAAGCGGGTCCGGCAGGCCCTGACCCACGCCATCAACAAGCAGGAGCTGATCGACGGCGTCCTGCTCGGCCTGGGCCAGATTGCGACCGGTCCCTACAAGCCGGACACCTGGCCCTACAACCCGGATGTGCCGCGCTACCCATACAACCCGGAGCAGGCCCGCACCCTGCTCGCAGAGGTCGGCTGGGTCGACGCTGACGGCGACGGGGTCCGCGAAAAGGACGGCCAGCCGCTGGCGTTCACCATCGTCACCAACCAGGGCAACGAGCAGCGCATCCGCGCCGGCGAGATTATCCAGCGTCGCTTCCGCGAAGTGGGCGTCGATGTCAAGCTGCGGGTCATCGAATGGGCGTCGTTTCTGAAGGAGTTCATCAACCCGGGCAACTTCGACGCCACCATTCTCGGCTGGACCGTTTCCCTTGATCCGGATGCCTACAATGTCTGGCACTCGAGCAAGACCGCACCGGGCGAACTGAATTTCATCAATTTCCGGAACGAGGAAGTGGATCACCTGCTCGAACGCGGCCGGCGGACCTTCGACCAGACCGAGCGCAAGGAGATCTACGACCGCTTCCAGGAGATCCTGGCCGAAGAGCAGCCCTACACCTGGCTGTACGTCCCCGACTCCCTGCCGGCGGTCGCTAGCCGCTTCCGCGGCATCGACCCGGCACCGGCCGGCATCATGCACAGTTTCGAGAAATGGTGGGTGCCCGCCAGCGAGCAGCGCTTTGCGCGCTAGGCGCTTAAAGCCGAGGAACGCGTCCCGAGTTTTTAATGCTTATCTATTTATCCAAACGTTTGCTGATGATGATCCCCCTGCTGCTCGGCATCACCCTGATCAGCTTCGTGGTGATTCATCTGGCGCCCGGTGAGCCGACCGACCTGCAGACCCAGCTCAACCCGGAGGCCAGCGTCGAGCTGAAGGAGCGGCTGCGCGAGCAGTACGGTCTCGACCAGCCGCTGTACGTGCAGTACGGCCAATGGCTGGCGCGGCTGGTGCGGCTCGATTTCGGCGAGTCCTTCTCCCAGGACCGGCGGCCGGTGTTGGACAAGATCAAGGAGCGGCTGCCGATCACCATCATCATCAACCTGCTGTCGATCGCCCTGATCCTCGCCGTGGCCATCCCGATCGGCGTGCTTTCCGCGGTCCGGCGCAACTCGCCCTTCGACCGCGGCACCACCATCTTCGTCTTCCTCGGTTTCGCCATGCCCTCCTTCTGGCTGGCCCTGCTGCTGATGGACCTGCTCGGCGTGCGCTGGGGCCTGTTCCCGATCTCCGGCCTGCGCTCGATCGGCCACGAATATATGACCACCAGCCAGCAGCTGCTCGATCTGCTCCATCACCTGATGCTGCCGGTGTTCATCTCCGCCTTCGGCGGTCTGGCCGGCTTCTCCCGCTACATGCGCTCCAACATGCTCGAAGTCATCCGCCAGGATTATATCCTCACCGCCCGCGCCAAGGGGCTTTCGGAGCACGCGGTCATCTACCGCCACGCCCTGCGCAACGCCCTGCTACCGGTGATCACCATTCTCGGTCTCTCGGTGCCGGCCCTGATCGGCGGCAGCGTCATCTTCGAGACCATCTTCGCCATCCCCGGCATGGGCAAGCTCTTCTACGACAGCGTCATGATGCGCGACTACCCGCTGATCATGGGGGTGCTGGTGATCGGCGCGGTGCTGACCCTGGTGGGCAATCTGCTTGCCGATATCGGTTATGCGCTGGCGGATCCGCGGATCCGCAAGGGGTAGGGGGAGGGAGGGCGGCTTACGCCGCCAGAAGGGTGCTGGCGTAGGAGCGGTCTCCCGACCGCGAACCCATGGGGTTTCCCCTGATTCCACGAGTTCTCTTGGTAAAAAAACTATTAAAACCGGCTCGTTTCCATTGCCGATCATTCAAACCAAATCAAATCTTTAAAGTCGGCGGGTCGCGTCCCGCCAGACGCCATACTCTTTTGCTGGCTCAAAAGAGTATGCAGAAAAGAGCCTTTTTTCTTTCCGAACAAGGGGCGCTGCTGCTCTCGATTGGCATTGCCGGTTGAATGAAGTTTTGCTGCTCTCGAGCACCGAGGGCCTGATACATTGCGGCCCTCGGGTACTGCTATTGCATCGGTGCATAAACAACCAATTTGTAGGGGCAGGCCCCTGTGCCTGCCCTGGGCGGCCACGGGGGGCCGCCCCTACAACAAAAATTCGAATATTTAACCACCGGAACAATAAGGTAAAGGCTGTGCCAGGATCTCAAGGGAAACAATCTTTCCTGTTTGCAGTTGAAAACCGTAAGGCAGCGGCAATTGCTCTGAGGAGCTTGACAACTTCGACTGGCAGCAGCAACCGAGGGCCGCAAAGTATCAGGCCCTCGGTATCCCCTAGAAGCAGGTTCGCATCCAACCGGCAATGTCTGCTGGGTGCAGCAACGTCACTTGTTCGGCCCGAAAAAAAGGCCTTTTTTGCTTACTTTTTGTGGCCGCCTGGACAAAAAGTAAGTCGGCTGGCGGGACGAAACCCGCCGACTTTGATTTGCTGGCGGGACGAAACCCGCCGACTTTGAATTTATGAAAGAAAAAAAACACCAATTCCCCATTCCAACCGAAGAATCATAAAAAAATTCCCTCGTCATTCATGTCAAAATAATATTCCAGCTTTGTTCTTTCAAGTAATTGAAATAAAACATAAAATTAATCTGAACCAACCTTCCCCCATGAAGCCTGGGGCAAGCCCCAATAAAAAATCAACTCTGTCCCATTTTAAAATCCTTGACGAAGACATTACGGTTGTTTAATGTGCTGCACATCATTTCCTGAACCACCGTGATAAAAAGGCCCGCCAGCATGCCGGGCCGGATTGGACCCATATCCCGAAACGCCAAACCCTTCGCGAGGAGGGGACGGAAAGCCGCGGATCTCCCTGTGCAGGGCAGACAGCCGGGCCGCCGAAGGATCTTTTCGCCTTTGGTCGCCCGGTTTGTCTTTTTGGGCGCCGGCTTTGAAATTGTCGAGGGAGGGGATCGTGCGCAAGACGCACCTGATGCTGATCAGCCTGCTGATCGGGCTGATATGCAGTACTCCATACGCTGCTGCCGGAACATCCGGTCCGATCCGGGATGTCGCCGACACCCTGCAGCGCATTCAAGACCATCTCGAAACACTCCGTGAAACCTGGCAGACGCGGGAGCAGATTCCCGACGAGGTTGAATTGCTGCAGCCAATGCTGACCGATTTCAAAGCTGCAAATCTTCTGCTGACCGAGCGCTTCCGGCGGCAGGGCGAACAAGCGGCTGC
>DATFJP010000107.1:0-2587 GCA_035269105.1 Desulfuromonadales bacterium | reverse complement strand
TCGCAGATCGAAAGCGTGCTGATGAATATCGATGGCGTCGAGCCGCATTACCTGCTGATCGTCGACCGCGAGGAGAATCTCGACACCCTCGAGGTGCAGGTCGAGGTCAATGAAAGGACCTTTTCCGACGAGATCAAGGTTCTGCAGCAGATGTCCCGGACCATCCAGGAAGCCATCAAGGAGATGCTGGGCATCAGCTGCCGGGTGCGGCTGGTGGAGCCGAAAACCATCACCCGCAGCGAAGGCAAGGCCAGGCGGGTGATCGACAACCGCCCCAAATAAAGGAGGGCAGACATGAAAGTCACGCAAATCTCCATTTTCATCGAAAACAAATCGGGACGGCTTGCCGAGGTCAGTCGGGTTCTGGGCGAAAAGGGGGTCAACATCCGCGCCCTGTCTCTCGCCGACACCTCCGATTTCGGCATCCTGCGCCTGATCGTGGACAATACGGATCTGGCCAAAGCCACGCTCAAGGAGTGCGGCTTCACGGTCAGCAAAACGGAAGTGGTCGCCGTCGAGGTGCCGGACCGGCCGGGCGGCCTGGCCTCGATCCTGGATATTCTCGACAAGGCCAGCGTCAACGTCGAGTACATGTACGCCTTCGTCGAGCGCAGCGCCGGCAATGCGGTGATCATCTTCCGCTTCGACAATGTCGACGACGCCATCCGCATTCTCCAGGAGAAGGGCATGACGATTCTCCCTGGGGAGCGCATCTACGGAATTTAGACTGTAGAACAGTTAGTTAAGAAGGTTTTTTTGAGGTGAAATATTTAAAGTGAAATATGAGGCCGGGAATTTGATCTGGGACCCGCTGCATGAATGCCTCGAGCGTCCCGACCTGGAGCGGCTGCAGCTTGAGAGGTTGCGGAACACCCTGCGGCGGGTCGCCAGCGTGCCCTGCTACCGGGACAAGTTCGCCAGAGCAGGCATCGGGCCGGACGATCTGCATGCCCTCCAGGATCTGGCGCGCTTTCCGTTTACCACCAAGGAAGACCTGCGCCTGAACTACCCCTACGGCATGTTCGCGGTGCCGATGAAGGAAGTCGTCCGGGTGCACTCCTCGTCGGGAACGACCGGCAAGCCGACCGTGGTCGGCTATTCCCGCAAGGACCTGAACGACTGGTCGGACCTGGTGGCGCGGTTCATGACGGCGGCCGGCGTCAGCTCCGAGGACATTGTCCATATCGCCTTCGGTTACGGCCTCTTTACCGGCGCCTTCGGCCTGCACTACGGCGCGGAGCGCATCGGCGCCGCGGTGATTCCCATGTCGGGCGGCAATACCGAACGCCAGCTCATGATCCTCAAGGATTACGGCGCCACGGCTCTGGTCTGCACCCCCTCCTACGCCTTGACCCTGGCGGACCGCATGGAAAAAATGGGCGAGGACCCGCGCAGGCTCAGCCTCAAGGTCGGCCTGTTCGGCGGCGAGCCCTGGAGCGAGGAGCTGCGGCGCGAGATCGAGAAGCGTCTCGACATCGTCGCCACCGACAATTACGGACTGTCGGAGATCGTCGGCCCCGGCGTCGCCGGTGAATGTCTCAACAAGCGGGGCATGCATATCTTCGAGGACCATTTCCTGCCGGAGATCATCGATCCGGAGACCGGCGAAGTCCTGCCGCCGGGGCAGAAGGGCGAGCTGGTCCTGACCAATCTCGTCCAGGAGGCGATTCCGCTGATCCGCTACCGGACCCGCGACATCACCCGCCTGCACTATGACAAATGTTCCTGCGGCCGGACCCTGGTCCGCATGGAAAAGACCATGGGCCGCAGCGACGACATGCTGATCATCAAGGGCGTCAACGTCTTCCCGACCCAGATCGAAGAGGTGCTGTTCCAGGTCGAAGGCTGCGAACCGCACTACCTGCTGGTAGTCGACCGGGTCGGCTCGATGGACACCCTGGAGGTCCAGGTCGAGGTCAACGAGAACATCTTCTTCGACGAGATGCGCAAGCAGCGGGCTTTCGTCGACATGCTCGAGAAAAAGCTGGCGACCACCATCGGCCTGCACGCCAAGATCAAGTTGGTCGAGCCGTCGGCCATCACCCGCCATGAAGGCAAGGCCCAGCGGGTCATCGACAAGCGCCGGATGTAATCTGCAACTGTTTGTTTTTATTTGAGAAATAAGCGGAAGAAGGTTTCTTTAAATCCCTTGACAACCCTGTTTAAATCAAGGATAATTCGCTTTCGTTGTTTGACGGGGCGTAGCGCAGCCTGGTAGCGCACCTGCATGGGGTGCAGGGGGTCGGAGGTTCAAATCCTCTCGCCCCGACCATCACAACGGAAAAACGGAGAAGGCCTTTAATAGCCTTCTCCGTTTTTTTTGCATGCTCCATGCCTGGCGCATGCAAAAACCGGGCGATTCATGAATCGCCCCTACAAAAAACAACGGCATGTAGAGGAGAGTAATCGATGAGAAAGATTATCAGTTTGATCCACGATGACTTTGAGGATCTGGAATTTTGGTATCCGATTCTCCGGGCACAAGAAGCCGGATTTGCTGTGGATATTGCTGGAGAACAGGCAAACCATACCTATCACGGGAAATATGGCGTCCCTGCCGTGTCAGACCTGTCGTATGCAGAGGTGC
>DATFJP010000106.1:0-27823 GCA_035269105.1 Desulfuromonadales bacterium | reverse complement strand
TATAGTCCAAGTTTCGCAGGGGAGTTGACTTGGTTTTTATTGCAGAAATGCAGGGGGATGCCGATGTTGGTCGGACACCCTACCAGTTTCTGGACCCTCCTGAATGCCTTGTTTAGCAGCGATTAAAGAAGTCTTGGAGGCAGGTACCTATTATTAGGCAAAGAATGGAGACCAGTCGTAGAATCTACGAAACAAACCAAGCCGACAGGCTATGCCGGTGTTTCGGACCTGACGCGCAAAGAGAGACCAGCCTGGCAAGCGGATTTCGTCAGGCGGGATTTTGTCTTGCTTTCTCATCTAGTATCGTTAGGCTATGTGAGCGTGAAATAAGAGAGGGAAGCAGCGAGGTGAAGGAGAAAATTCATTTTCATCACACAGAGGAGGAAAATTATGACCAAATTGGACCTGATCGATGCCATTGTCGAAAGCACTGGCCTCTCCAAGTACGATGCCGGCAAGTTCGTTGATGCTTTTGTCGAGTCTGTCTGCCAGACGCTGGGCTCCGGAGACAAAGTTTCCCTGGCCGGCTTCGGAACCTTTTCGGTCGGCGAACGCAGCGCTCGTACCGGCAGAAATCCCCAAACCGGCGACCCGGTAGAGATCGCCGCCGCCAAAGTCCCGAAGTTCAAGCCCGCCAAGGGGTTAAAGGACAGCCTCAACTAAAGCATCCGGTCGTGCCCTGGCGGGGAATGGCTTCGAGACGCAAGGCATCAACAAGCTCCGGTCATAACCGGGCAGAATGATTCTTGTGCCCGGACCACTTGGGCAGGTTGTCACAGATGTCAGTAACCCGCTGGGCATAGAAAATATGACAGGTTGGTTTGAATGAATCCGGCGGCCCGGTCCCTTGCCCAAAGTCAAACAGCGTGGGGAAGGCAAGCCACATTCTGCGCCCTTCATCGGCAATCGGGGTCCCGCACTGGTTGCAGCTGACCTTGCAGGGCGGGATGCGGCTATTCCTGCCCTGCTCGCTATTGAAAAAACGCAGTTGATCCCAACCGGCAGTGAACCTCACCTGGTGTTTGTGAAAGATGGCAGCCCATTGCATAGGAGCGCCATGCAGTGTCTGGCATGCTTTGCAGTGACAGAGCTTGGCATCCACGGGCTCAGCGTTTACCTCGTATCGAATGCTGCCACAAAAGCACGCGGCCTGGTACTTTGGAATAAATGCCGAGTCATCAAGTGACGCATATCCGGGTCCGAATCCGCTCTTGGCAGCAAGCATCATAAATCCTTTCAGAAGGTCCAGCAGGCACCTAAAGCTCTGTTGAAAGCGTGACTATGCTATGACAATAGCTTATCAGGTGACTTCAGAATAAATATTCTGCAAAGAATCAGTCTGTCTGCCAAAAGGAATTCCATAAGCCCTCTGCATTCGACTTCGAATTTGAGTCGGATTGAATTGCACATAAATTTCTAAATCAAGCTTTCCCTGCAGAGATAATAATTATATTGAATTCGATTCGCCAACAGTAAAATTTAAGCTATATTAAATGCCAATGTATGCACGTCCTCTTGCCCTTTATAAGGCAAGGGTGGCGTTTGTGCTGATTCGGGTTATGTCCCCAAATGGTAAGTTCGACAGGGTCAAGCCCCAGCTTCTCAATGACCTTTTAGAAAAACAGAAAGTCTCTGGCAACCGTTTCCGGACCGAAACCAGCCAGGGTTCACGACTCAAACGGATCACTGCAAACCAACCTCGTCAAAATCAACTCGTACCCGAAAGGTGATAAACAAAATGGCAACCCTGCTTGAAATGGCAACCGATATCGTATCTTCACACGCAACCACGACCCCGATGAGCAAAGACGAACTGATTGCTGAAATCAATAGCGTCTACAGTGCGCTCAATTCCCTTGACAAGGGCGAAGCCGTTACCTCTGGAGAACAAGAAAAAGACCAGACCGAACCAGCGATTTCCAAGCGCAAAGCATTCGGCAAGAGCAAGATCTATTGCATGATCTGCGGTAAAGGGTTTACGACCCTCAAACGGCATCTCTCATCCGCCCATGAGATGACCCCCAGGGAATATCGGGATCAATTCGACATTCCTTCCTCTCAGCCTCTGGCTGCAAAGAATTATTCAGAGCAGCGCAAACAGATGGCGATTGATCGTGGTTTAGGCGAAAAGCTGGCCGCAGCTCGTAAACAGCGGAATGCTGCAAAAAAGAAATAATAAGCCCCTTTTTTTCTGATGACCTTCAAGAGAGGCCAAAGGGACTCCGACTCACCTCTGCGTTCCAATCCCGGCCCTGCGAGCCTTTGACCTGGCTGCCGACCACGCTATAATGGATATAACCCGTTAAGGAGGTCTGGCCATGCTTTATTTCGTCAAGGACGGTACACTCCACCAGTTCCCCGTTGCGGAACGCTGCAAGGCGCAACGCGACAAAGAAAAGCTGCGGGATACGATCCCCTATGATGTCGAACAATGCTCCTATTGTCTGGGCCGCTGGCCGGATCGGGGCAAAAAAGCATAAACGGTCAGGAAAGGTCTTGACCGTGGTCCGTCATGGATAGCGGCGGGACTGATGAAGCGGTCTTTGCTTCCGGCAGCTTGTTTTGCAGCCAGAGAGGTGCCATGCAACGGAGAGGATTCCTGTTTCTGTTTTTTTTATTGGTCGTGGCGGCGAACCCGGCTTTGGCCCTGCGCTGCGGTTCCGACCTGGTCGAGGAGGGCGACACCAAGTTCGAACTGCTGCAAAAATGCGGTGAGCCGGCTGCCAGCGAATTTATCGGTTACTCGCTGAACCGTTTCGGCGAACGGGAACTGGTGGTTGAACAGTTGATCTACGGCCCCTGGTCAGGGGTTTACTATCAAATCGAGGTGGTGGGGGGCGAGATCGACAAGATCGAGAGTTTCCGGGACATGTGAAAAGTTTCCCTTTCCCGCCAATCGCCATCATAGCAAAAAAACGTGCTGGAGATCTAATGAGCTCTGTTGACTTTTAATCTTGAGCGTGCGACGGCTATAATCCAGCAGCCATTATCGAGGGGAAATGGAGAGAGTGGCTGATTCAGCGTTCGCTATGCCGTAAATCGATTTAAAACCCGCCTGTCTCAGGACAGACGGGTTTTCTAGCTTCTGCATCGAGCCCGACTCCGGAATAGCGGGAACAGGGTTGGACCTGTGCCAAGGCGGCTCCCCGCCTTAGACTTCCTCCCCGCCGATCAACTTCAGGCTTTTTTCCACCTCGAAATACACCAGGAATTTTGGGCCTTTGGCTTTGTCTTCTTCCTCGGTGAGCGAACGCCTGGTCAGCTGTTGAATCAAATCGGTATCCTGATCCTCCCGGACTTTTTTGAGAAACAGCCGGACGCCGCGATATCCCGGTCCGCCCTCGATAAACAGGTAGACCGCATAGGGGTTCTCCTGCAAGTTCTTGTGGGTCAGGCGATCCCGCATGATCATGGCCACCGTGCCATCTGCCATGATGTGCGGCCGGGCATAGACGGCGGCATCGACTTTTCCTTCGGCGTCGGCGGTGGCAATGATTCCGGTTCCTTGTCGATTGGCAAAATAATCCTGCAAGTTCATGCTGTTCTCCTTTTTTCGGGTTGACGGGCAAGCGCGAATCAATTGCCCGGGTTACGGAAGTGCTTTCTGCAAAGACCGGGAATTTTACCCAGGTCCGGGCAGATAATCAGGTTCGCCATCGCTATCCCATCGGCCACCGCATGGCCACCGGCAATCAGTTTGATCTCGGGGCTCAAGGAGTTTCTCAGCCTGGCCAGGTCCTGTTTCGCCTGGCGGCTCGGATAGTGGGCACTGAAAGACAGCGCCACGGCCGCGGCCTCAAAATCATGGAGCAAGGCAGGGACTTCCGACAAAGGCAGCTCTTCCTGGACCAGAAAGCAGTTGAAGCCCTCCCGGTGAAACAGGAGCGCGGCCAGCAGAAGCCCGAGTTTGTGCCGCTCGCCGCTGAGAGTGAGAAACATGATTCGCGGGTTGTCGGGCGGATTCTGCTTGCCCAGTTGCTTCTTGAGGAATTGTTCCAGGCAATCAGAAATCACGTGTTCCCGGGCGATGCTGACACTGCCTTCGGTCCAGCCGTGGTCCAAAGCCTGCAGCAGGGGAAGGGCAAACCGGTGAACGAAATCCTTTGCTGCCAGTTTTTTGAAACTGGCATGCAGCTGCTGGCCGATTTCCTGCGGAGACATTTCTCGAACCAGCTGTTGAAATGAATCATCCGGACGATTTTCCCGGGCCAGTTCGCGGTCCAGAAGCTGTCTGCGTTCAGCGGCGGTCATGGCGAGAAGCCGGCCCGGCCGGTGGCCGTGGCTTTGCAAACTGCGAATGATGCGCAACTCCTCAACCTGCCTGGCGGGGTAAAGACGGTGCCCCTGGGCATTCCGCTTCGGTTTGGGAAATCCGTACCGCCTCTCCCAGACCCGCAAAGTGTCGACGCCGATTCCCACCTCCTGGCTCAATTGTCGAATACTGGTCATGGGTATTGGTTCCATTTTTTTGTCCTAGACAAAATAGCATTTATATGAATAATATATGAAAAACAAAAGAATTCAAGCCAGAAATTTGATCTGGCGGGAAAAGGCCGGTTTAAAAACAAGCGGCAAATCGCCTGCCACAGGCAATGCTTGCTGCCGGAGGACTGACGATGGTCATTGATTACCTCAAGCTCTATCTTCTCACCATATCCGTGTTCTTCGCGGTCGACCTGCTATTGTTCCGGTGGTTAAATATTCGAATTTTTGTTGTAGGGGCGGCCCCCCGTGGCCGCCCAGGGCAGGCACAGGGGCCTGCCCCTACAATTGGTTGTTTATGCACCGATGCAATAAGGTTGAGCCTTGTCGCCCGAGGCTTCTCCCAGAAAAGTCTCGCCCTTCTGCTCAGACCGACTGTGAACCGGCCGGTTGCTTCCTTCTTCGATGGTCTTTACCTCGTCGGCATCACCCTGTTTGCCCTCAGGCCTGGCCTGGACCCGGTCGGCATTCGTCATGGGGAGCCGACATGAACCTGTTCCTGTTCGCCATCCTCGTCCTGCTGGTTTTCATGAGTCTGGTGTTCTGCCTGGCCATGGTCCTTGCCGATAACAGCATCGTCGATATCGCCTACGGCCTTGCGTTCGTGCTGGTTGGATGGAGCACGTTTCTTGTCTACGGCGGCGGCCAAGCTCGGCAATGGCTGGCCCTGGGACTGGTCAGCCTCTGGGGGCTGCGTCTGGCCGGGCATATCTTCCTGCGCAAGCGAGGCGAAGCAGGAGAAGATTCCCGCTACCGGAAGTGGCGCAAGGAATGGGGCGACAGCTTCGTCTGGCGCAGCTTCCTGCAGGTTTTCATGCTGCAGGGCGGGGTCGTCTTCCTGGTCGCTCTGCCGCTCCTGCTGGTGATCCGTGACCCCGGCGGCTCGCCTGGCTGGTTGGCAGCGATCGGCGCGGCGGTCTGGTTGGCAGGCTTTGTTTTCGAAGCGGTGGGCGACTGGCAGCTGCTGCGCTTCAAAAACAACCCGGCCAATCAGGGACGCATCATGCAGGAAGGGCTCTGGCAATATACGCGTCACCCCAATTATTTCGGCGAGGCGACTCTCTGGTGGGGGATTTGGCTGATTGCCCTGCCGGTCCCCTTCGGCGTGCTGGCCGTGGTCAGCCCGGTTCTGATCGATTTTCTGCTGCTGAAGGTCTCCGGCATTCCGATGCTGGAGGAGAAGTATCGGGGCAATCCGGAATTCGAGGCGTACCGCCGGCGAACCAACACATTTTTCCCCTGGTTCCCCAGGGAGAAGCAAGGAGCGGCCTCATGAACAAGCAAATCGAAGCCGGGCAGAAGATAGCCGTTGTCGGCGGCGGAGTGGCCGGCATCGTCGCAGCTTATCTTCTGCAGGAAAAGCACCAGGTCACCCTGTTCGAACAGAACGACTACCTGGGGGGGCACACCAACACCATCGAAATTCCGGACGGGCCGGACGCCGGCCTGGCGGTGGATACCGGCTTCATCGTTCTGAACGACGCCACCTACCCCCTGTTCCGCAAATTTCTGGACCGTCTCGGCGTGGCCACCCGCAACACCGAGATGTCCTTCGGATTTCAATGCCTCGAGACCGGCCTGGTTTACGCCGGCACCAATCTGAATGGTCTGTTCGCCCTGCGCCGCAATCTGGTCAATCTGGCTTTTCTCCGCTTCCTGATGGAGGTCGGCCGGTTCAACAACCGCGCCCGGGCCGACCTGCAGCAGGGCAGGGTGCCGGCGGTAACCCTCGGCGAATATCTGCAGCGGGGCCGGTTCTCCAAAACCATGATCGAAAACTATCTGCTGCCGATGGCCGCGGCCATCTGGTCGACACCAGCGCTCCGGGTGACCGATTTCCCCGCCCATGCCTTCCTGAGATTTTTCAGCAATCATGGCTTGCTGTCCATTCAGGACCGTCCCCAGTGGCAGACAGTGGTCGGCGGCAGCCATGCCTACGTCAAGGCTTTTCAGCGGGAATTCAGGGGCGACATCCGGCTGCGTGCCGGAGTCCGCCGGATTCTCCGGCAGGAAAACGGCATTCGCCTGCAGCTGGCCGGCGGTGAAATCCGGTCTTTCGACCAGGTCGTGGTTGCCGGGCATGCCGACCAGGCCTTGCGCCTGCTGGGTGATCCTAGCGGCGAGGAGCAGCGCCTGCTGTCGGCCTGGACCTATCAGAGCAACCGGACGGTGCTGCATACCGATGCCTCTTTGCTGCCGGCGCAGAAAGCCGCCCGGGCCGCCTGGAATTTCACCCGGGAAGCTGCAGAGGAGGATGGCCGGCCGGTGTTCGTCACCTACTACATGAACCGCCTGCAGGGTCTGCAGGCGACCAGGGATTACTGCGTTACGCTCAATCGGCGGGATGACTTCAGGCCGGAAACCGTTATCGCCGAATTCGATTATCATCATCCCCGCTACGACTTCGCCGCGCTGGAGGTCCAGCCGCACCTGCCGCAGCTCAACGGCCAGCGCCGAACCTGGTTCTGCGGCAGTTATTTCGGCTACGGCTTCCATGAAGATGCGGTACGCTCGGCCGTCGCCGTCGGCGCTGGATTTGGAGCAGGCTTATGAACTCGTTCATCTCCCAGGAGGCTGCCGGTCTATACGGAATGAAGCGAAAATTCGAGCCTTTGAGAGCAGGTTTCAGCTCGTCTGCAGGCTCATAGCCAGAGCTATGGGGCAAAAAGCGGCGCAGCAGGGCCACGTTTTTCAGTCCGCCGGGTTAAAGTTTAAGCCGCTCCGCGACGAAATCGGCGTCCTTGTCGCCGCGGCCTGACAGGTTGATGAGAATGCGCCGGTCGGTCGCCAGGGTCGGCGCCAGCTGCATGGCGTGGGCGACGGCATGAGCGCTCTCCAGGGCGGGAATAATGCCTTCCATGCGCGACAGAGTCATGAACGCTTTCAGGCATTCATCATCATCGACCGTCACGTAGTTGACCCTGCCGATATCCTTTAAATAGCAGTGTTGAGGACCGACGCCCGGATAATCCAGACCGGAAGCGATGGAATGGACGGGCAGGGGTTCTCCCTGTTCGTCCTGCAGGTTATAACACTGAAAGCCGTGGATGGCGCCTTTTTTGCCCAGAGTCAGGGTCGCGGCATGGTCAGGAGTTTCCAGTCCTCTGCCACCCGGCTCGACCCCCACCAGTTCCACAGTCTCGTCATGCAGAAAAGCGCTGAAGATGCCAATGGCATTGGATCCGCCGCCGACGCAGGCTATGACCCGATCCGGCAGTGTCTGGTATTTTTCCAGGAACTGGCTACGAGCCTCCTGGCCGACGATCTGCTGGAAATCACGCACCATTTTGGGGAAGGGATGCGGCCCGACCACCGAACCGATGGCGTAAAAGAAGTTCTCGGGATCTTTCAGGTACTCCTCGAAGGCACTGTCGACAGCATCCTTGAGCGTGCGGGTGCCGCGAGAAACCGGCACCAGCCGACAGCCGAGAATTTTCATCTTGGTGACATTGGGATGCTCCTTTTCGATGTCGATCTCGCCCATGTGAATTTCACACTCGATGCCCACCAGGGCACAGGCGGTCGCCAGGGCGACACCATGCTGGCCGGCGCCGGTCTCCGCCAGCACCTTGGTTTTGCCCATGTGTTTCGCCAGCAGGGTCTCGCCCAGGCAGTGATTGATCTTATGCGCACCGGTGTGATTCAGGTCTTCGCGTTTCAGGTAAATACCGGCCCCACCGAGCTTGTCACTCAGTCGTCTGGCATGGTAAATCGGACTGGGGCGCCCGACGTAATCAGTATACAGCTCGCGTAGTTCCTGCTGAAAAGCCTCAGTCTTGCGGACTTTTTCATAGGCTGTATCGATCTCGTCCATGATGGTTTTGAGTTGCGGGGGGATGACCTGTCCGCCGTATTCACCGAAATAGCCGCGGGCGTCGGGCATGGCGAGAAAATTATCGGGCATGTTTTTACTCCTGAAAAATATCTGAAGGTAAGATTTCCTGAAGGTCGACAGATCCTGAGAGGAGTCGGACGTCGGCCTCGAAACTAACGGGGATCCGGGCGGGGGGTAAGGGTCAAGCCGGTGCGGCCTTTCGGGACTTTTGGGTGCATACGGCAGATCGGAATTTACCCGTTGGGTTGATTAAGCGACATCGGCAATCACAACTCGATTGCGCCCCTCGCGCTTGGCTGCGTAAAGAGCATCATCAGCAAGTCTTACCAAATCGTCGATTTCCCGAATGTCCTGCCGCGGGCCGGCGGCGACCCCCAGGCTGATGGTCAGGCCGATCTCCTTGAGGCAGCCTTCGAACTCAAGAAGGGCGACCCGCTTGCGGATTCTTTCGGCGGCGACCTTTGCCTGGAACAGTTCCGTGTCCGGCAGGAGCAGGGCAAACTCCTCGCCGCCAAAACGGGCCGCAAGGTCGTATTCGCGCAGTTCATCGGTCAGCGCTTCGGCGACCGCCTTGAGGACCACATCGCCCTGCTGGTGACCACAGGTATCGTTGATCCGTTTGAAGTGATCGATGTCGGCCATGATCAGCGCCAGCGGTTGCTTGTTGCGCACACTGCGCCGAAACTCCTTTTCGAGGGTTTGCATCAGAAAGCGCCGATTGGCCAGCTGGGTCAGGGGGTCGGTGTTGGAAAGCTCTTCGAGTTTTTTGTTCTGCTCTCGCAGATGGTCCTGCAGTTGCTTGATTTTCAGCTGCACTTTCACTCTGGCGATCAATTCGCCGGGATCGAATGGCTTGGTCACGTAATCGCTGGCACCGCGCTCCAGGCCCCGGATTTTCTGTTCCTGACCTTCCCGCCCGGTGAGCAGGATCACCGGGGTGTCTCGCACCCGGCCGTGGCCATTGCGCATGTCGAGGAATTTAAGGCCGTCCATGCCGGGCATTTCGAGGTCGCAGAGAACCACGTCGATCTGGTGATCGATCAGTATCTTGAAACCGTCGATGCCATTAACGGCTTCCAGGAAGTTTTTGAAGAGCCCGGCGTTTTCAAGGGTTTCTATGACCTGCTGCCGCAGGGTTGCCGAGTCGTCAATGATCAGAAGGGTGGGGTGCATGCTCTCTCTCCGAGGGAGTATGTACTATTTTTCCAGGGGATTTGTAAAGATTCATCTGCTTCAAGCGGTTTTTCCGATATACTTTTGTCAAATGCGCATCAGTGAAAGAGAAACCTTTTCTTTCCGAGGGGAGGAAATTTATGTCACTTGTCAAGACCTGGTATACACCTGAGTCGGCCGCAGCCAAGTTTGGTCTGGAACTCGAGCAGATCAAACGTTGGGTCGAAGATGGTCTGGTCAGGGCGGAAATGGAAGGGGATCTGGTCACCCAGGTCAATATCGATGACGTTCGCCTCGAGGTCGAGGCCATGGTCAACCGGGGGGAATAGGCAGAAACGCAGGAACCGGGAAAAAAGGATCACAAACCCGAATGTGAAGGGGTTCGAGGATCAGGTGCGAGCAGTGAGATTCACATCCCTGCTCGCACCTTACTCTTCATGCCGTGCTTTTAAATGCCGCTTTCCTTAAGCTTCTTAAGTAGTTCCTGCTGTTCATCGGTCAGATGTTGCGGGACCGTGACCTCGATAATGGCGTAGAGGTCGCCCGCCTGCTGGCCGGCACGCCCGGGGACGCCGAATCCCCGAAGGCGAACCTTGCTGCCGTTTTGCGTGCCTGGCTTGATCTTGACGCGCTTGGTTTCCTCCAATGTCGGCACTTCCACCGTCGTTCCGAGACATGCATCGGTGAAGGGAATTCTCACCGTGTGCAAGAGGTCTTTGCCTTCCCGCCGAAAGCGCGGGTCCGGTGTGATCTGGATTTCCAGCAGGAGGTCGCCGGGCGGGCCACCCGTCGGGCTTGCACCGCCTTTGCCGGTGATGCGCAGTTTCTGCCCCGCTTCGACGCCGACCGGGATCCGGACCTGGATCTGTTCGGTTTTGCCGTCACGGTCCAGGTCGATGCGTCGTTCCCCGCCCAGGATCGCCTGGCGAAAGGGGATTGCGATGCGCATCAGATAGTCCTGGCCCTTAACGGGCCGCTGCCGCACAGTTCGCCTGCCGGATCTTTGTCCACCCAGGCCGCCGAACAGGTGGCTGAAGATGTCCTCACCGCCACCGAAGCCGAATTCCCGAAAAATTTCTTCGAAGTTTGCATTCCGGAAAATGTCTTCCTGACTGAAGCGCTGGTGAAAGCCGTCTTCGCCGAACTGGTCGTACTGCTTTCTCTTCTCCGGATCGGAAAGCACGGCGTAAGCCTCACTGACTTCTTTGAAGCGCGCTTCCGCTTCTTTGTCATCCGGGTTTTTGTCCGGATGGTACTTCAGGGCCAGTTTGCGATAGGCTTTCTTGATATCCTCCGGGCTGGCTTTTTTTTCAACGCCGAGTACTGAATAATAATCTTTGGCCATGGTGGAACCTTTCAGGACCGGTTCATAAACGGTCGATTTTTTTAACGCTTTCCTTTAGCGCTGTTCAATATAGTCATGCCGTCCGACGGAATCAAGGGCCGCCAGGAGTCTGTCGTATAGCCCGACAGGCTCCCGGGGCCACTTATTTCCGCCATTTTTCCATATGCTCCTGGATAAAGCGTATCACCTGTTCATGTTCCTGCTGTCCTTTGCCCGAGATCGCCATCGGCTTGCCGATGGCGAAATGGATCGGTCGCGAGGGGATCAGGGGGCCAAAGTCCTTGAGGAACCTGCCCTGGCTCCAGGCCCAGGTCAGGAGTGCGACCGGCACCACCTTGGCGCCGGTTCTGGCTGCGAGTTTGACGCCGATGCTGTTGAAGGTGTCCGGGGTCAATTCCACGGACCGGGTATGCTGGGGGAAAATGATGACCGAATAACCGCTTTCCAGTCTCTGGGTTCCCTCCGTCATGACGGCCTTCAGGTCGTCCCGAGGGTTGACCCGGTCGACAACGATGGGGTTCCGAGTGTTCATAACATGTTTGAAGAAAGGGTACTCGGTCAGGCTGCGCTTGACCACGTAGGTCAGATCTGTCTTGCCGTTAAGCAGAATGGCCGGCAGAGCGAAGGTTTCGAGGGTACTCATGTGGTTGCCGATGAAGACACAGGGTTCATCAATCTCGGCGAGATGCTGCAGGCCGGTTATATGAATCTGGCAGCCGACATTTTCGAGGATTTTGAGGGATTCGATGCTGCTGGCCTGCCAGGCGGCGAGGTCGTAATCTCCCCGGGTCGCCAGTCGGCTGCTGCGCAGGACCAGGGCCAGGATCTGGCGGTAGAAGGCGACGCTCGGAAAGGTTTTGGTCAGCCAACCGATCGGGCGGGGCTGGGTGTGATAGGCATCATGCTTGAAGAAATGCGTGATATTCATGATTTCGCATCCGTTCTGGAGTGAAAGCCCGGCTCCCGGCAAGGGGCTCAAGGTCAGTGTGCAGTACGGCATCCCCGCGGAGGGCCAGCGTCACCTGCCCCGGGGGAAACGGAACAGGAACACACCCGTCAGCATGAGGGCTCCGGCAAACAGGAACAGGGCATTCAGGCCCAACCACTGGCCAATATAGCCCAAGGTCAAGGACCCTGCAAAGGCCCCGCTGTCGATTCCACCGGTAAAAATCCCCGTCAGCTTGCCGCGGAGTTCTGCCGGCTGGTCGCGGATAGCCATGCTGTTGAGAGAAGGGAACAATATCCCGTGGCCGATGCCGGCGAAAACGCCCATCACGGCCAGGTAGGGCAGGCTGGCGGCCAGGGGCAGCAGCAGCATGCCGGCCGCATAAATTACAATCCCGTAGGGCAGGATCCTGGTTTCACCATAGAGGTCGGCCAGGCGGCCGCCGACGATCCGGGTCATAATTGCGCCGGCCGAATAGTTGATGAAATAGACGGAAATCAGCGACAGGCCGCGCTGCTCAGCCAGCGGGGCAACGAAATTGCTGGTGCCGGCGATGCCGATGCCGAAGAGAACGGCAAGCAGGCCGACGGTCAGCAGTTTTCTTTGCTTCAGAAGGGCGAAGAAGCTCGGACCCTTGACGCCCGTCGATCGGAAGCTCTCCTTGAGCGGCAGGTGCGCCAGCAGGGCAACGGCGCCGAGGGCCGAGGCCGTCACAAACAGACCCGCGAAGCCATAACGGTCCAAGGCCATTTCCGTTAAAAACGGGCCGAGCGCAATGCCGACCAGTCCGGAAATGCCGAACATGCCAATCCCCTCATTGAGGCGATTGGCAGGCAGCAGGTCGCCGATATAGGTAAATACGGCAGTGAAACAGGTTGCCATGCCGATGCCATGCAGGATCCGGATCAGCAGAAAGAGCGGGTAGGCTCGGCCGAGCGGATCATCGAACAGCAGATACAACAAGGGAAGTCCGAACATGATCAGGGTGCCGAGGGTATAGCTTCGCTTGCGGCCGAGCCGGTCGATCATGTCGGCGATCCATGGCCGGAACAGGGCGGAGGCCAGAGTGAAAACCCCCATGAGGATGCCGATATCGCCCTGGTCGCCGCCCTGCTCGAGGATGTACAGGGGCAACAGGAAAAATGCTGTAAAACTGGCGGTATGGGCGAGGTTGGCCAGCGCCATCGCCCAGAACGGCGGGGAGTAGATCATGATCCCTCGGCAGGCTTTCTTTAGAATTCGCGGCATTTTGACCCGGCGGGACAGATGAGTCAAGGCAGGGTTTGCCGGTCATCTTCTTTTGCAGCATTATGTGTTACACTTTTCGGGATTTCATCTATTGATACGGAGCTCTTTGACCATGACCGTTGAAGAAGGCATCTTTCGCCGCATCAAGATTGTCGCAACCATAGGTCCGGCCAGTTCCGACCGTGCCGTTCTGCATGACCTGATGGAGGCCGGGGCCGATGTGTTCCGACTGAATTTCTCCCATGGCCGGCACAGCGAGATGGCTCAGATCGTTGCTACGATCCGCGATCTCTCCACCAACCGCAAGCGGGCGGTCGCCATTCTCGGCGATCTGCAGGGACCCAAGATCAGGGTCGGCAGCCTGCGGGATGGACGGATGATGCTGGTCGCCGGCGAACAGGTGACGGTGACCACCGAGGATATTTTGGGCCAGGGGGGAATGCTGCCGACGACCTATGGCAACCTGCCGGAAGACGTCTGCCCCGGAGACCGGATTCTGCTCGATGACGGCCTGATGGAGATGCGGGTGGAGGAAGTGTCTGCACCCCATGTGCGGTGTCGGGTGGTGGTCGGCGGCCTGCTCAAGGACCGCAAGGGCATTAATCTGCCAGGAGTCAGGGTTTCGGCCCCTTCCCTGACCGAACAGGATCTGGATGACCTGGCCTTCTGCCTGGATCACGAACTGGATTATGTCGCACTGTCCTTCGTTCGTTCCGCCGAAGACGTTCTGCAATTGAAAAACCACTTTATCGAACGGCATGCCGAACTGCGTGTGATCGCCAAGATCGAGAAGCCGGAGGCCGTGACGGCCTTTGACGAAATCCTGGCGGTCGCCGACGGTATCATGGTGGCGCGCGGGGACCTGGGTGTGGAAATGGCGCCCGAGAAAGTCCCCCTGATCCAGAAAAGTATCATTCGCAAGTGTAACCAGCTCGGCAAACCCGTGATCACAGCGACCCAGATGCTGGAGAGCATGGTCGGCAGCCCGCGGCCGACCCGGGCCGAAACCTCCGACGTCGCCAACGCCATTCTGGACGGCTCCGACGCGGTGATGCTGTCAGCCGAAACGGCGACCGGATCCTATCCGCGGGAAGCCGTGGCGATGATGGTGCGGGTCGCCCGGGACGTCGAGGCCGATCCGGAATTGGGCAAGCTGGTCTTTGAGCCGGTTCTCTGGGACCGCGGTTACCTGCATCTGCCCGAAGCGATCGGTCAGGCCGCCTGCCAGATTGCACGCAGCGTCGGCGCCGCCGCCATCCTGGCCTTCACCCAGACCGGCAGCACGGCGGCCCTGGTCTCCAAGTTCCGGCCGCATATCCCGATCTACGGCGTGACGCCGAACCAGGAAGTGCGCCGGCGGCTGGCCCTTTATGCCGGAGTGCGCTCGGTGCGGGTCGATATCAGGGGCGATACCGAAGCACAGATCCGTTCCGTGGAAGCAGCCGTCCTGTCCGCCGGACTGGTCCGGAAAGGCGACGTTGTCGTTATCACCATGGGCAGCCCGGTTTCCGACCCGGGCACCACCAACCTGGTGAAAATCCACCGGGTCGGCACCGGCCCTTTCTTCGAAGTGCACTGAGCTATCCATGCGGAGCCAACCTGCAAAGCTAACGGAAATGCGGCAGCATGCCGAACAGATTTTTCGGGCCGGCCTGCGGGCCGTTGAGCCCCATGCCGCCATCATGCGCTGCTGCGACCTGCAGGGAGAGCGGCTGCGGGTCGGGGAGAAGATCTACGACCTCACTCAATTCGAGCGGATTCTGGTGCTGGGAGCGGGCAAAGCGGGCGCCGTCATGGCCCAAGCCGTGGAGGACCTGCTCGGCGATCGGATCGATGGGGGTCTGGTTGTCGTCAAATACGATCACCTGGCGGATGTGCGGAAGGTGGCCATCCGCGAAGCCGGGCACCCGGTTCCCGATGAAAATGGCGAGCAGGCCGCCGGCCGTCTCCTCGACCTGGCGGCAGGCGCAGACCAAGGGACTCTGGTTATCTTTCTGGTCTCCGGAGGAGGCTCCGCTCTCCTGCCGATGCCGGCCGCAGGCATCTCCCTGGCGGACAAGCAGGCCACCACCCGCACCCTGTTGGCCTGCGGCGCAACCATTCATGAGATCAACGCGCTGCGCAAGCATCTCTCCGGGATCAAAGGCGGGCAGTTGGCCCGAGCGGTTTTCCCGGCGACCCTGGTTGCCCTGGTGCTCTCCGACGTGGTCGGCGATGATCTCGATACCATCGCATCCGGGCCCTGTGTGCCCGACCGGACAACCTTTGCCGACTGTCTGAGGATTGTCGAAAAATACCAGATCGAAGACAAACTGCCAGACAAGGTGATGAGCCGGCTGCGGGCCGGTGCCGATGGCGAGCTGGAAGAAACACCCAAGCAGGGCGACCCGGCCTTCGATCGGACCTTCACATTTCTCGTCGGCCGCAATTTCGACGCCCTGGCCGCCGCTCACGAAAAGGCCGCGAGTTTCGGCTACGAGAGCTTGATTCTCTCTTCTCTGATCGAGGGAGAAGCCAGGGATGTTGCCGCCATGCATGTCGCCATTGCCCGGGAAATCCTGCAGAGCGGCCATCCCCTGCAAGCCCCTGCCTGTATCCTGTCCGGCGGTGAGTGCACCGTGACCATCAAGGGTTCGGGACTGGGCGGACGCAATCAGGAGTTCGCTCTGGCGGCGGCGGATTTGCTCGACCGGAAGGGTTCGATCGTTCTGCTCAGTGCGG
This sequence comes from Desulfuromonadales bacterium, assembly GCA_035269105.1. Taxonomy (GTDB): domain Bacteria; phylum Desulfobacterota; class Desulfuromonadia; order Desulfuromonadales; family BM103; genus JAQYVZ01. Next base: position 12,073 of record DATFJP010000106.1, on the reverse strand, counting down.
GAACCGACGGCAGCGACGGCCCGACAGATGCGGCCGGCGCCTTCGCTGACAGTTCGACCCTGGCACGCGCCGAAGCGCTCGGACTCGACCTGCGGCAGGCCCTGCAGGAAAACGACTCATACCATCTGTTTGCAGAACTGGGCGACCTTTTCAAAACCGGTCCGACCAATACCAATGTGATGGATCTGCGGATCCTGCTGATCGTCTGAAGCGCTTGGGGGAAATCAGGCCTGTTCTGCTGGCAAAAACCTACAACGGAAATTCTGCGCGGGTTGTTCTTTACCCTTCGGGGCGATTTGCGATAATCTGCTCAGTGGACTTATCCGCAATCGACCGGCAACCCTTGCTTCGAGCAGACTGTTTCAGGATATCCTATGCCGCAAGACCTTCAGGCCCACTACCTTAAAGATTACCGTCCTCCCGCTTATCTGGTGGACGAAGTCGAACTGCGTTTCGATCTGCATCCGTCCCGGACCCAGGTCGAAGCCATCCTGCAGATGCGCCGCAATCCGGCCGCGGGCAAGGTTCGCAATCCCCTGGCACTCGATGGGCGGCAGCTGGAATTGCTGGACATGACCCTGGATGGCCGAACCCTGAGCGCCGCCGACTATCAGCTTGACGATGAGGGCTTGACCATTCCGGAGGTTCCCGACTGCTTCCGCCTGGAAACCAGGGTCGCCATCGATCCCTCCGCCAACGAGGCTTTGGAGGGGCTATATCGTTCCGGCGGCCTTTTCTGCACCCAGTGTGAAGCTCAGGGGTTCCGGAAGATCACCTTCTATCCCGATCGCCCGGATGTGATGGCACGCTTCCAGGTCACCCTGGTCGCCGATGCGCATGACAATCCCGTCCTGCTTGCCAATGGCAACTGCACCGATTCCGGGCATTTGGACGATGGCCGCCGCTACGCGGCCTTCCGGGATCCATTCCCCAAACCCAGCTACCTGTTCGCCCTGGTGGCAGGGCGCTTGACTGCGGTCGGCGACAGCTTTACGACACGCTCGGGGAAAACCGTGGATCTGCAGATTTTCGTCGAAGAGCGCAACCGCGACAAGTGCGACCATGCTCTGGAGTCGCTGAAACGAGCCATGCGCTGGGACGAAGAGGTCTACGGTCTCGAATACGACCTCGAAGAGTACAAGATCGTCGCCGTGGACGATTTCAACATGGGAGCCATGGAAAACAAGGGCTTGAACATCTTCAACTCCAAGTACGTTCTCGCCAACCCCGAGACGGCGACGGACGCCGATTTCCAGGCCATTGAAGGCGTGGTCGGTCACGAGTATTTCCACAATTGGACCGGCAACCGGGTCACCTGCCGGGACTGGTTCCAGCTCAGTCTGAAAGAGGGCTTGACGGTCTTCCGCGACCAGGAGTTTTCCGCCGACATGGGTTCGCGGCCGGTCAAGCGGATCAGCGACGTCAGGCTGCTGCGCAATGCGCAGTTCCCGGAGGATGCCGGGCCCATGGCGCATCCGGTACGTCCCGACAGTTATGTGGAAATCAACAATTTCTATACGGCCACCGTTTACCACAAAGGTGCCGAAGTGATCCGCATGTACCGGACCCTGCTCGGCCCTGACGCTTTCGTCCGCGGCGTTCGTCTCTACCTGGAGCGGTTCGACGGGCAGGCGGTCACCACCGACGATTTTCTGGCTTGCATGGCCGAAGCCGGCGGCCTGGACCTTGCGCAGTTCGGCCGCTGGTACAGTCAGGCCGGGACGCCGCTGCTGGCAGTCAGCGGCGACTACCATGCCGATGACCAGCTTTACCGGCTGACCGTTCGGCAAAGCTGTCCGGACACGCCGGGGCAGACGCCGCAGAAGCCCTTCCTGATTCCGCTGGCCATCGGCCTGCCGGGCCGGGACGGCAGGGATCAGCTTATCCGCCTGGCCGGGTCCCCTGATCCGCCGGCAGAAACCCTGGTCCTGCGGGTGACGGAACCGGAGCAGACCTTTCTTCTCGAAGGAGTCGCCCAGCCACCGGTCCCTTCCCTGCTCAGGGAGTTCTCGGCACCGGTCCGGCTGGAATGCCCGCTCGGGTCGGACGACCTGGCTTTTTTGCTTGCCTACGACAGCGATGCCTTCAATCGCTGGGAAGCCGGGCAGCGCCTGGCCCGGGAACTGCTGCTGGAGATGACCGAGGCCTTCCGGAACGAGCAGCAATTGCCGGTGCCGACCCATTTTTCGGATGCTTTTCGTAAATCACTGACCGATCGTGACGCTGATCCGGCCCTGTTGAGTCTGGTCCTGACTTTGCCGAGCGAGATCGAACTGGCCGAAGCCATGGCGGTTGCCGACCCCGGCGCCATTCATGCTGCGCGCCAGAAGCTGCGCCGCAATCTTGCCGAGGAGCTGGAAAGCGCTTTTGCCGAGGTCATGCACGGCATGATCTCCCGGCGTTCCTATACCGCGACTGCTGAAGAAATCGGCCGGCGGAGTCTCAAGAATCTCTGCATCGGCTACCTGACCATGCTGCAGACCGGGCCCGCTGCCGACCACTGTTTCCAACAGTTCACCGATGCCGACAATATGACCGACCGTCTGGCGGCTTTAACCTGCCTGGTCCACAACCGGCTGCCTCACTGGCAGGAAGCCCTGGCAGCTTTTTACCATCATTACCAGGACGACCCGCTGGTGGTCGACAAGTGGTTCACCCTGCAGGCCATCGCCCCCGGCGAGGAAACCCTCGCTCAGGTGCAGGAGCTGATCCGACATCCGGCCTTCACCCTCAAGAATCCGAATCGGGTGCGGTCCCTGATCGGTGCCTTCTCCCATGCCAACCCGGCCGCCTTGCATGTTCCTACCGGAGAAGGCTATCGTTTCGTCGCTGACCAGGTGATGGCACTGGATGCCTTCAATCCCCAAGTTGCGGCCCGGCTGGTCGGGCCCTTGATCCGCTGGCGGCGGTTCGATCAAAAACGGCAAGGCCTGATGCGGGCCCAGCTGCAGAGAATCCGGAGGCGCGAAGGCTTGTCCAGAGATGTCGGCGAGATGATTGAAAAATCACTCCGGCAAAATTGAGGCCTCAGCAATGAGTGAGAAGTGGCAGATGTCCAAAGATGCTTTGATTGTCGGCTGCGGTGATATCGGGGTTCGGGTCGCCCGCCTGGTGCGGGCTGACGGACGCCGGGTCGCGGCCGTCGCACGATCCCCGAAGAGTGCACAGCGAATGAAAGGTGAGGGAATCGAGCCGGTTGCCGCCGACCTCGACCGCCCGGAGAGCCTCGTCGGTCTGCCCACAGCGGGCCGACAGATTTTCTACCTGGCTCCACCCCCCGGCGGTGGGCCTGTGGATACGCGGATGCGCAACTTCTGCCAGGCGCTGGAGCAGCTTCAGGCTCCCGCCAAAATCCTCTATATGAGTACCAGCGGCGTTTACGGCGACTGCGGCGGCCGGCAGGTCGATGAAACGACACCGGTCAATCCGCAGACCAGCCGGGCCAAGCGGCGCCTGGATGCGGAAACCCGTCTGCAGGAATGGGGGCAGGCCAACGGGGTGCCGATCGTCATTCTGCGCGTGACCGGCATCTACGGACCGGGCCGGCTGCCGATCGCCCGAATCAGGCAGGGGCATCCGGTCCTCGCCGAGGAAGATTCACCGCCGACCAATCGTATCCATGCCGACGACCTGGCGGTCGTCTGCGTTGCCGCGGCACAGCGGGCCGGCGACGGCGAGATCTACAATGTCAGTGATGGTCAGCCGGGGACGATGACCGGGTATTTCGACGCAGTCGCCGATCTGCTCGACCTCGACCGGCCGCCCAGGGTCTCCCTGGCGGAGGCCCGGCAAGTCATGAATCCGATGATGATGTCCTATCTTTCGGAGTCGCGGCGCATGAACAACCATAAAATGCTCCGGGAACTGGCTGTGGAACTGCAATATCCGGACCTGGAGGCGGGCCTGAAAAACATCGCCGCCCAACTCGATGATCCCCATATGGGTTACCTGGGTTCACTGGCCCATTGAAGCCTCGGTCAAGCACGAGCAGGTCTTCGGCATCAAAGCTCGGGCCGGGCACGTTTTGCGTAATGAGTATCGCTTTGAAAAATCTGGCTTAAGCAATTCGGGGACGGTTCGAGAAAAAGCCTTGCACGCAGCACGTTTGCGTTATGCGGGCCGCATTCCGTGCCCCGATTTCCGGAGGAAACCATGACCCGTATTATCATTATAGGCGCCGGCATTTCCGGCTTGTCCACCGCCCACGCGATCGAAAGGCTGGCCGCCCAGGCCGGGGTTGAGGTCGAGACCGAAGTTCTCGAGCGCGACCAGAGGACCGGCGGCAAAATCTGGAGCATCAAGGAGGAGGGTTATCTCTGCGAGTGGGGCCCCAACGGCTTTCTCGACAGCAAGCCGATGACGCTCGAACTCTGCGATCATCTGGGCATTCGCGGCGACCTGGAACGGTCCAACGACAATGCCCGCAAGCGCTTTATTTACAGCGAAGGGACCCTGCACCAGCTGCCGGAGAACGGTCCGATGTTTCTCAAGTCGCAGCTGATCAGCTGGCCCGGCAAACTGCGGCTGGCGGGCGAAATAGTCGTGCCGAAGCGCACTGACGGCGCCGATGAAACCCTGGCAGAATTCGCCCGGCGGCGGCTCGGCAGCGAAGCGCTGGACAAGTTGATCGGACCGATGGTCTCCGGAATCTTTGCCGGCGACCCGGAAAACATGAGTTTGCGCAGCTGTTTCCCGAGGATCCACGAACTCGAGCAGGAGTATGGCGGCCTGCTGCGGGCAATGATCAAGCTGGGCAAGCAGAAAAAAGCCGAAATCAAGGCCGGCAAGCAGGTGGCCAGCGCGGCCGGGCCCGGCGGCGTCCTGACCTCCTTCGTCGAGGGCATTCAGGCCCTCACTGACGCGACTGTCGAAGGTCTCCAGGGACAGGTGCGGACCGATGCCGCAGCGACCGGCCTGCAACGGGTCGACGGCGGCTGGCAGGTGGAACTCGCCGACGGCAGCACCACCGATGCCGAGATCGTTGTCTCGGCGGCCCCGGCCCATGTCCTGACTAAGCTGGTCCGCCCGGTCGATCCGGAGCTCGCCGATCTTTGCGCGGCGATTCCCTATGCCCCCATGAATGTGGTCTGCTTTGGTTATGAGCGGGACCGGATCAATCATGATCTGGATGGCTTCGGTTACCTGATTCCCAAGCGGGAGGGCTGCAACATCCTTGGAACCCTCTGGGATTCGAGCATTTTCCCGGAGCGCGCGCCGGAGGGACATGTCCTGCTGCGCTCCATGATGGGCGGCGCCACCAATCCCAAGGCGATCGAACTGTCCGACGAAGAAATCCTGAAGCGCTCCTTGTTCGATCTGCAGAAGATCATGGGCATCAAGGAAGAGCCGGATTTCCTGCGGATCTTTCGCCATCAGCGGGCCATTCCCCAGTACGTGCCGGGCCATGCCCGGCGGGTCGCGGCAACCCGGGAGCGACTCGAAGCTCTCCCCGGCCTGTTTCTTACCGGCAATGCCTTCTTTGGCGTCGGTCTCAACGATTGCGTCAACGCCTCCAACCAGGTCGGCGAGCGGGTGGTTGATTTTCTGCAGGAAAGGACATAAATGCCTGCCGGAAGCCTGCCTTGCCGGATGATAAGCCGGCGGACGGCGGCTGGCGGTACGAAGATTTTCCGTTATATTTGTGGTTGGAACCCGATCACGTGAACCGGCAGGCAGGCCCGGCGGCCGGATTTGACAAAAAGAGTGTCATAACCAAGGAGGAGTGCAATGCCCGAGTTCGGCAACCCTTTCAGTGTCCTGAAGCATGACCGCATGGTGACCCACGAAGAGCTGGTGCGTGCCATTCGCTTTATGATCGCGGCGGAATACGAAGCGATCCAACTTTACCAGCAACTCGCCGAGTCGACCGACAATGTGCTGGCCCAGAAAGTTTTGCAGGACATCGCCGATGAGGAAAAGGTTCATGCCGGTGAATTTCTGCGCCTGCTCATGGAAATCGAGCCGGAGGAAGAGAAGTTCTACCAGGAGGGCGCCCAGGAGGTCGAAGAGGAGTTTCTGGGTGGCGCCGATGCGGCAGCAACAGCCGAAGGCAAGGGAGAAAGCCAGGAAGCGTCTCTGCCGTCCGCTTCCGCAGGTCAAGGACTCGGCATCGGCAGTCTGAAAAAATAACGCATCGCTTTAAAGGAGGCAGTTATGGATTTGCTTCGCAGAAATCTCGCGCCCATCAGCCCGCAGGGCTGGGACGAAATCGACGAGATGGCCAAAGAAACCCTGATCGCCAACCTGTCGGCCAGGAAATTCGTCGATGTCGACGGCCCGCACGGTATCGGTCATTCCTGCGTGACGCTCGGCAGGCTGTCCATGCCGAAATCCCAGAAGTCCGGTAAGGTCGGCTACGGCGTTCACCAGGTCCAGCCCCTGGTCGAGGCCCGGGTCAATTTCAGCCTGGAAACCTGGGAGCTGGACAATCTTCAGCGTGGCGCCAAGGACATCGAGCTCGACCCTCTGGTGGAAGCCTGTCGGGAAATCGCCCGCTTCGAGGAACAGGCCATTTATGAGGGCTTCAAGGATGCTGCCATGGCCGGGCTCCACGAAACGGTCAAGGGCGGGCAGATCACCATGAAGCTGGACATGGACGCCATCGTCGACGCGGTCTCCGAGGGGCAGGCGAAAATGCTCAAGGAAGGGGTTGAAGGCCCGGCGAGCCTGGTGGTGTCAGACAAGCTCTGGAAGTTTCTGGCTCATTCCACGCCGGGCGGCACCTTGCGCTCGATTATCGAAAACCAGATTCAGGGCTCGGTCATTTATTCCGAATTCGTCAAGGATGCGCTGCTGGTCGCCAATCGCGGCGGCGACCTGGAGTTGACCGTCGGCCAGGACTTGGCGGTCGGCTATCACAGCCATACCTCGACGGAAGTCAACCTGTTCATCACCGAGTCTTTCACCTTCCGGGTGGTGGCTCCCGAGGCGCTGGTCGGGTTCAAGCTGGCCTGATAGACGCTGCTTGACCGGTCTGCAAAGATGAACGCCCCGCAGGATGTCTGCGGGGCGTTTTTAATTCTGTGCCGGTTGTGGCGGTTGCTTGCCGTCAGCTGGTGACCGCCCCCCGGGCAGCGGACGAGACCAGTCGCGCGTACTTGGCGAGGACCCCGCGCGGGTAGCGGGCCCGGGGTTCGCGCCAGGCTTGCAGGCGTTTCTCGATCTCGGCCGCGGGCAGATCGAGGTTGAGTGCCCGGTCAACCACGGAGATGGTCACCTGGTCGCCCTCCTCGACGATGGCCAGGGGACCGCCGACCTGGGCTTCCGGGGCGACATGGCCGATCATGATGCCGTGGGTTCCCCCGGAGAAGCGGCCGTCGGTCACCAATGCCACCTCCTTGCCGAGCCCGGCCCCCATCAAGGCTGACGAGGGGGAGAGCATCTCGCGCATGCCCGGACCGCCCTTCGGCCCTTCGTAGCGGATCACCAGGACGTCGCCCGCCTTGATGCGCCCGTCCAAAATCGCCTCCATGGCTGCTTCTTCACGGTCGAACACCCGGGCCGGGCCGGTGAAGTCATCCGGCTCTTTGCCGCTCAGCTTCATGACGCAGCCCTCGCTGGCCAGGTTGCCGTAGAGCACCCGGATGTGTCGCCCGGCTGCGGCATAAGGCCGGTCGGGAGGCATGAAAACCTCCTGGCCTTCCGGTCGGGCCGGCGCCTCGGCCAGGTTTTCCGCCAGGGTCCGGCCGGTCACCGTCAGGCAGTCGCCGTGGAGAAATCCGGCATCCAGCAGGGTCCTCATGACCATCGGCAGGCCGCCGATGCGGTGCAGGTCGTTCATGACAAAGCGGCCGAATGGTTTGAAATCGCCCAGCAGCGGCACCTTGGCGGTTATCCGGTCGATCTCGGCAAGCTCAAGGTCGACCCCGGCTTCGTGGGCCAGAGCCAGCAGGTGCAAAACGGCATTGGTCGAGCCGCCGAGCGCCCAGGCCACGGTCAGGGCGTTTTCGAAAGCCGGCCGCGTCATGATGTCCCGCGCGCAGATGCCCGCTTCGAGCAGGGCCATGGTCGCCCGGGCCGCCTGGACACAGTCCTGCTGCTTGTCGGACGAAACCCGGTTGTCGGTGTCCACCGCCAGGTTGGAGGCGGCTCCGGGCAGGCTCATGCCGAGCGCTTCGATGGCGCAGGCCATGGTGTTGGCGGTATACATGCCGGCGCAGGAGCCGGCGCCCGGGCAGGCCCGGCACTCGATGGCGTGCAGTTCCTCGTCGTCGATCCGGCCGGCGCAGTGGGCGCCGATCGCCTCGAAGGCGCTGACGATGTTGAGATCCCGGCCCTGGTACTCGCCCGGCAGAATGCTGCCGCCGTAGAGGGTCAGCCCCGGCAGGTTGTTGCGGGCGATGGGCATCAGCACCCCGGGGATGGTCTTGTCGCAGCCGGAGAGGGTGATTACGGCGTCGACCCGATAGCCCTCGGTCATCAGTTCGATGCTGTCGGCAATCACCTCGCGGCTGACCAGGGAATACTTCATCGCCTCGGTGCCCATGGAAATGCCGTCGGAGACCACCGGGGTGCCGAAGACGATGGCCTTGCCGCCGGCCGCCTCGATTTCCCGCTGGACGATGTCACCCAGGGCGGCGATGTGATCGTTGCAGGGTGTGCCGTTGGTGTAGGGCACGGCCAGGGCGATGAGCGGCTTGTCGAAATCCTCGTCGGTGAACCGGACCGCGCGCAGCATGCTGCGCGCGGCGGTACGCTCCACCCAGCGCCGGGTCTGGCGTTTGCCGGTAATCTCTTCGCTGCGTCTTTTCAAGGCAACCTCACTTTTCCAGGGCGGTGACGCCGGTGCGGGCGATTTCGATCAAGTGCTCCGGACCGAGATCCTTGAGGAAACTGTCAAGCCGGTCCGTGGGACCGGCGATCTGCACGATGTGAATATCGTGCGGCTGGCTGTCGAGAACTTCCAGCCGGTAGCGTTTCTGGAGTTTTTCCAGCTGCTTGACATCCAGCTCGAATTTGACGATGGCCACCTCGCGCCAATAGCTGTTCTCGCTGTCAAGTTCCTTGGCGCGGATCACCTCGGTAAATTTCTCGATCTGCCGGATGACCTGAGTCACCCTGGCTTCATCGTTTTCGTAAAGGGTGATGGTCATGCGGCTGACCCCGGGCGGCTTTGCCTTGCAGACCGTCAGAGTCTCGACATTGTACATCTTGCGGCGGATCAGCATGGAGATCTTGTTCAGAGTGCCGGGCTTGTCCTGTACAAAGGCGAGGATAGCGCGGCGCTGCATAGGCTTGTCGGTCATAGTGTTCATCCCGTTCTCTGGTTGGCGATGGGTGCATGGTTCCGGGAAATCCTGCGTTGCCGTCATTCCCCGGGCCGCGTGACGATCATGTCGCCGAAACCGCCACCCGCCGGAATCATCGGCAGAACGATTTCCGAAGGATCGCAGACGAATTCGAGCAGGTAGGCGCCGTCATGGTCGATGGCCGCCTGCAGGGCGGCCTCGACCTGGTCGAGTTCCGACACTTTCCGGTAAGGTATGCCGTAGCCTTGGGCGATCAAGCCGAAATCAGGGCTCTGCATCGGCGTGCCGGCATAGCGACCGTCGAAGAACAGGGTCTGCCACTGGCGGACCATGCCCAGGTAGCCATTGTTGAGGATCACGATCTTGACGTCGATCTGCTGCTCCATGATGGTGCCGAGTTCCTGGATATTCATCTGGAAGCCGCCGTCGCCGCTGATCGACCAGACCCGCTCGTCGGGACGGGCCAGCTTGGCGCCGATCGCCATCGGCAGCGAGCAGCCCATGGTTCCGGCGCCCCCCGAGGTAAACCAGCTGTTTTCGGTCTGGAAATTGTAGAAGCGGGCGGCGATCATCTGGTGCTGGCCGACATCGGGCACGACGATGTCTTTGCCGGCCGTCAGTTCCGAGAGCCGGTGGACGACGGTCTTCATCAGCAGCTTGCCCTCCCGGCCGACGCCGGCGGCAATTTCCGCGGCCAGCTCATCCCGGATCACCTCACGGTTGACGGCGATCTCCTGCAGCCAGCGGCGGCGCGGTTTGGAAATCAGTTCCGGGTCGCTGAGCATGACGTGCAGGGTACGGTAAACATCGGCATTGATGGCCACCGTGGTCGGCACGTTCTTGTCGAGTTCGGAGGGGTCGATCTCGACGTGAATCACATCTGCATTTTTGGCATATTCCTTCAACTTGCCGGTGACCCGATCGTCGAAGCGCATGCCGAAGCTGATGATCAGGTCGGCGTTCATCACCGCGCGGTTGGCCTCCACCGTGCCGTGCATACCCATCATGCCGAGGCTCAGGGGATGATCGGCGGGCAGGGCGGAGAGGCCGTGCAGGGTGAATGCGATGGGGATATTGGTCTTTTCGGCGAACTCGCGCAGCATGGCGCCGGCGTTGCTGGCGATCACGCCGTGGCCGCAGAACATCACCGGCCGTTCGCTGCGGTTGATCATGCCGATCGCCTTGTGCAGAACGTCCCTTTCCGGCGAGGGATGATAATAAAAGCCGGGCAGCCTCGGCCGGAAGGTTTTCGAGTTGAAGCGATAGGCTTCATCGGTGGCCTGCACCTGGACATCTTTCGGGATGTCGATGACCACAGGGCCATGGCGGCCGGTGGTGGCCACATACATGGCCTCGTGGATGGTTTTTTCAATTTCATCGGCGGCCAATGGCATGTAGGTCTGCTTGCAGATCGGCATCATGACGCCGACCACGTCGCTCTCCTGGAAAGCGTCGGTGGCGATCACGCCGGTTGCTACCTGACCGGTAATGGCAAGCATCGGCACAGAGTCCATGATGGCGTCGGCCACCCCGGTCACCAGGTTCATCGCTCCCGGGCCGGAGGTGGTCAGGCAGACGCCGACCTGCGGCGTGTCCGTGGAGAGGGACGCCCGTGACAGCCCCTGCGCCATAAAGGCCGCGCCCTGCTCATGACGCGGCATGATGAATTTAAACAGCTGCTGCTTCTCCATTTCGTCGAAGATCGGCATGATGGCGCCGCCGGTGTAGCCAAAGAGATACTTGACTCCGCAGGCATGGAGCGCCCGTAAAACCAGTTCCGTTCCTTGCATGAAATCCTGTCCTTCCTGAAAAAAGTTGCGCTGGGTGTCTCGGTTATCCGGTTGCCGCTGCTCAGAACAGCCAGGGCGCTTGCTGCCGGCGGCGTGTCTCGTAAGCTGCGATCTCGTCGACATGCTGCAGGGTGAGACTGATGTCGTCGAGGCCTTCGAGCAGGCACTGCCTGCGGAAAGGGTCGATCTCGAAGGTGTAGGTTTCTCCACCCGGGGAGGTCACGGTCTGCTGCGCGAGGTCAACGTTCAGCCGGTAGCCGGGGGCGGCTTTGACTTCCCGGAACAGTTGCTCGACTTGCTCGCTGGTCAGAACCACCGGCAGGATACCGTTTTTGCTGCAGTTGTTGGCAAAAATATCGGCAAAACTCGGCGCGATGATTACCCGAAAGCCGTAGTCCGCCAGGGCCCAGGGCGCATGCTCCCGTGACGAGCCGCAGCCGAAGTTGTCGCGCGTCAGCAGAATCTCGGCGCCCCGGTAGCGCTGCTGGTTCAAGCTGAAATCAGGATTGAGCGGCCGCTGGCTGCAGTCGGCCCCCGGTTCGCCATGGTCGAGATAGCGCCACTCGTCGAACAGGTTGGGGCCGAAGCCGGTGCGCCTGATCGACTTGAGAAACTGCTTGGGAATGATCGCATCGGTATCGACGTTGGTCCGGTCGAGGGGAGCCACCAAACCGTTGAGCCGGGTGAATGCCTGCATCAGTTTACCTCCATGTCACGGACATCGACGAAATGACCGGCGACCGCGGCGGCTGCCGCCATGGCCGGACTGACCAGGTGGGTGCGGCCGCCCTGGCCCTGGCGCCCTTCGAAATTGCGATTCGAGGTCGAGGCGCTGCGCTCCCGGGGATCGAGGCGGTCGGCGTTCATTGCCAGGCACATGGAGCAGCCCGGTTCGCGCCATTCGAAGCCGGCCTGTTGGAAGATTTCGTCGAGGCCCTCGGCTTCCGCCTGCTGCTTGACCAGGCCGGAGCCGGGCACCACCATGGCGAGTTTGATCGAATCGGCGATCCTGCGCCCGCAGAGCACGGCCGCGGC
>DATFJP010000105.1:0-2156 GCA_035269105.1 Desulfuromonadales bacterium | reverse complement strand
GTAATGACCGGCGAAATCCTCCAGCAGCGAGGTGACCGCCGCGGTCAGACCGAGATCTTCCAAGTCGGGCGGCACCAGGTCCCAGCAGAGGCGCCGCACGTTCTCGATAATCTGGTCGATGTATTTCAAGGTCTCGTCGCAGAGCTCCGTCTGGGGCTTCTGCGCCGGCTCCAGACCCCGCTCCAGTACGGAAATCTTGAATTTCAGAAACAACAGGTTCTGGCCGACCACGTCATGCAGCTCCGAGGCAAATCGCTTCCTTTCGCTTTCCTGGGCCTGCAGCAGCTGCGACATCAGGACCAGAAGCCGCTCCTCAGAAGTTTTCAGGGCCTCCTCGAAGTTCTTGCGAATCGTAATGTCCCGGGCATTGAGGACGATTCCTTCAACCGCCGCATCCTCCAAGAGATTCTGACCGATCGTCTCGAACACCCGAAGGTTGCCGTCGGCGTGGGTCAGCCGGATTTCCGCCGCATGGGTGCGCTGCGGGTCTGCCAGGGTCATCTGGAGGAAATCGCCGCAGAGGTTCTGATCTTCACTCTCTACCAGGCCGCAGAAATTCTTCTCCAGCAAATCCTCCGTCCGGTGGCCGAGGACCCGGTGCGAGGAGGCACTCAGGTAACGGATCACGCCCTGCCGGTCGAGGAGGAAGATGATGCCCGATTCGTTTTCGATCAGCGACCGGAACAACTGCTCGCTCCGGGTCAGGGCGCCATGGCTCTTCTCCAGCTGGGTGGCCATGGTGTTGAACGCGGCGGAAAGTTCGCCGAACTCGTCGTTGCTGCTCACCGGCACCCGGGCCTCGAGATCGCCGCGGCCGATCTGCTGGGCGCCGCGCACCAGGATGCGCAGGGGGGCGGTCATCCGCCGGGCGAAGAAGATAATCAGCAGGCCCATGAAAATCGAGCCCGAGATGGCCAGGGAAACGACCAGATCCCGGGTCCGGCTGATCCCGCCGTATATTTCGCTGAACGGGTCGGTGACGATCACGTACCAGTCCCAAGCGGGAAAAAAAGCATAGGCGGCGAGGTTGCGCGTGCCCTGCCAGCGGTAGTCGAGCTGGCCCGCCGTCTGCCGGCCCATGGTTTCGAACCAGGGCAGCCATCGCAGACTAGCACCCACCCGCTCTTCGTCGGGATGAACCACAACCCGTCCCTCCCCATCGACCACGAAAACATAGCCGTAATCGCCGATCTTCATCGCCCTGAGCATCAGACCCGCGTCGTATTGCGCTTTCTTCACGCCCGAGGAGATGTCGGTGATGCTGTAGCGACGCAGAAATTCCTCGTTTTCCGCCACGATCCGCATGGCCTCGGCCAGCCGGGTCTGCAGCCACTTGTCGGCCAGGTCCTCCAGGGACTGCCGGGACAGGTAATACGTGCCGATGGCGCCGGCCAGCAGGGACAGCAGGGCCAGCGGCAGAGTGACCAGGAGGATCTTGCTGTAGATTTTCATGCGGTTGCCGTTGCGAAAATCATTGTTACCTCAGCAGTCGGGTGTTTTCCGTAATCTGCGGGTAGAGGGCCATGGACGCCTCGAGGGTATGTCCATAATCGACGTAGCCGTGGCGGATGTAAACCTTGTTGCGGTAATGCAGCGGATAGACCACCATATCTTCCAGCAGCTTGACCTGGGCGTATTCCCAGAGTTTTTCCTGGCGGAGAGGATTCATCTCCATACGTGCCAAGTCGATCAGGTTGTCGATACCCCGGTAGTGGGAGAAGTTGGTGTCGGGGTTGCGACCGGAAACCACGATCGAATCCGAATGGAAAAAGCGCCGCAGGAAAACGTCGGTGTTGGGTCGCCAGGCCTCGTAAATTACCATGGGGCTGACGTCCCTGCGGATCAAAAGGTGCATGAGGGAATGATCGACGATCTCCAGTCGGATGTCGATTCCGACCCGTGCCAGCTGCTGCTGCAGTTCCTCGTAATTTTTGCGCACATGGCCCAGTTTGGTGGCCACCAGCTGCAGGGCGAAGCCATTCGGGTAACCGGCGGCCGCCAGAAGGGCCCGGCTTTTGGCCAGGTCGACGGCATAATCGAGACCGAGTGCCCTGACCGACTCCGACTGCAGACCGCCGGGCAAGAACTTTCCGGGGATCGGGGCCAGCACCTCGCCGACGGTTTCCGCCGGGAAATTGGCCAGGAACCCGTCACGG
>DATFJP010000104.1:0-6287 GCA_035269105.1 Desulfuromonadales bacterium | reverse complement strand
CCGCCTTCGGCCACTCTTGAAGCGCACAGCTTCGCCCACCTGCGCCGCTCCCACCGAGAGCTGAACACCCTGCTCGCTTGCCTTTCTGCCTGACCACAGCCAGAAGCCGGGTCTCATTCCTGCGGGAGCGGCCATGCGGTTTGCCTTTCTCCGGCCGAACACTCCCCTTTAAAAGGTGCGGTGTCCGCAGCTGATGTCGCTACCGAGAAGGGCACGATCCTTATTAAGCAAAGGAGAGCTTTTATGATTTTATCTGTTGATCGTCAGTTGGCTTCTGCTGCTGGTTATTGCCTGGAAGGGTGCCGAGATCGCCCTGCGCCGGGCCGGCCTGCTCCTGAATCAGAAAGGGCGATCCGCAAATGATCGCCCCTTTTTCCTGTGTCTTTTAAATACGATCAGTGTCGACTCTGCCGGCCGGCAACCTGAACTCGGATCAGGGCTCGCTCCAGGGCCAGCTCCATGACCTTGAACCGCTTATCCTCGGGGCTGAGGCTCTTGAGCGCTTCCTCGGCGCGGCCGAGGGCTGCTTTGGCCCGCGCGAGGTCGATGTCATCGGCCGCTTCCGCAGTTTCCACCAGAACCGTCATGGTATCGTCCTCAACCTCGACATAGCCCCAGTTTACAGCCACATGATAGGACTGGTTGCCCTGCTTGTAGATCAACTCGCCGATCTTCAAGGTGGTCAACAGCGAAGTATGGCCGGGCAGGACCCCGAATTCACCGATGGTGCCGGGGGCCGTGACCTCATCCACCTCTTCCGAGAGGACATGCTTATATGGTGTGACCAGTTCGAGTCTGAGCTTTTCTGCCATGCCTTATTTCCTTCTCGATCCCCGGGCAGCGTGATCATGCTGCCAGCTGCTTGGCCTTTTCCAGAGCTTCTTCGATGGTGCCGACCATGTAAAAAGCCTGTTCCGGGATGTTGTCATGCAGACCATCGACGATCTCGCGGAAGCCCTTGATCGTGTCCTTCAACTCGACATATTTGCCGGCAGAGCCGGTGAATGCCTCGGCCACGTGGAACGGTTGTGACAAAAAGCGCTGAATTTTGCGGGCGCGGGCGACCAGCAGTTTGTCATCCTCCGACAGTTCGTCCATGCCGAGGATGGCGATGATATCCTGCAGGTCCTTGTAGCGCTGCAGGACATACTGAATGTCACGGGCGCACTGGTAATGTTCCTGGCCGACCACCTGCGGGTCGAGAATCCGGCTGGTTGAATCGAGCGGGTCGACTGCCGGGTAGATGCCGAGTTCGGCGATCTGCCGGGACAGAACCGTGGTCGCATCCAGGTGAGCAAAGGTGGTGGCAGGCGCCGGGTCGGTCAAATCGTCCGCCGGGACGTAGATCGCCTGGACCGATGTGATCGAACCCTTGCTGGTGGTGGTGATCCGTTCCTGCAGTTCGCCCATTTCGGTGGACAGGGTCGGCTGGTAGCCGACCGCCGAGGGGATGCGGCCGAGCAGGGCCGACACTTCCGAACCGGCCTGCGTGAAGCGGAAAATGTTGTCGATGAACAACAGCACGTCCTGACCTTCCTCGTCGCGGAAGTACTCTGCGACCGTGAGGGCGGAGAGGGCGACCCGGGCACGGGCGCCCGGCGGCTCGTTCATCTGGCCGTAGATCAGGGCCGCCTTTTCAAGAACGCCGGATTCCTTCATCTCCTCCCAGAGGTCGTTGCCTTCTCGGGTTCGCTCGCCGACTCCGGCGAAGACCGAGTAGCCGCCGTGCTGCTTGGCGATATTATGGATCAGTTCCATGATCAGGACGGTCTTGCCGACTCCAGCACCGCCGAACAGGCCGATCTTGCCGCCACGAGCGTAGGGAGCGAGGAGATCGACGACCTTGATGCCGGTTTCGAAAGCTTCGACAGTGGTCGACTGCTCGACGAAGCTCGGCGTCGGGCGATGAATCTCCCATTCCAGTTCGGTTTCGACCGGACCGGCCTCGTCGACCGGTTGGCCGATCACGTTGAGGATTCGGCCGAGGGTCTTGGGTCCGACCGGCATGACGATCTGCTTGCCCGTGTCAAGGACCTCCTGGCCGCGAACCAGGCCTTCGGTGCCGTCCATGGCCACGGTACGGACCGTATTCTCGCCAAGGTGCTGGGCCACTTCCAGGACCAGGTTCCACTCCTGGTCGTCTATGGCCGGGTTGGTGACCTTGAGGGCGTGGTAAATCTCGGGGAGGTTCCCGGCTTCGAACTCAACGTCGACAACCGGCCCGATGACCTGTGCAATGCGTCCTTTATTCATAATCCTACGTTCCTCCTTTGTCCTGCCGTCAAGCAGGCATTCTTTCTGAAGGGGGCTATTTGATTGACTCGGCTCCGGAGATGATCTCCATCAGTTCCTTGGTGATGGCGGCCTGACGCGCCCGATTGTACTGCAGCGTCAGCTTTTTGATCATTTCCGAGGCATTCTTGCTGGCACTGTCCATGGCCGTCATGCGAGCACCGTGTTCGGCGGCAACCGATTCCAACAGCGCACGGAAGATCTGAACTTCGATATTCTTGGGCAGGATCTGTTCAAGAACTTCGCCGGCACTCGGCTCATACAGATAATCCACGACCTGCTCGTGCTGATCCTGCTGATCCTGCCCTGCCACCTCTTCAGGCTTGACGGGCAGCAGCTGCTTGACCGTCAGATCCTGAACCATGACACTGCGGAAAGCATTATAGACCAGGAAAACGCTATCGTAGCCACCGGACAGGTAGAGTTCGATGATCTCCTGAGCAAGCAAGGCGGCGGTCGGGTAGGTCACCTGGGAGGAGCCGACCAGGTGTTCATGAACCTTGAGGATCTTCATGCCTTCGCGGCGCTTCAGATAATCATTGCCCTTGCGCCCGATCAGCATCAATTCGTAGCTGGCGAAACCATTCCGGTTTTCGCGAATGAACCTTTCGGCCGTTTTGCTGATGTTGGTGTTGAAACCGCCGCACAAACCTCGGTCAGCGGTGATTAGAACCACCAGCGCCTTGTCGCTGCCGCGTTCCGCGAGCAGCGGCTGGTCGTCGCTGCTGTCACGCTGAGCCAGCCGCCACAAGACTTCCTGCATCTTGTCCGAATAAGGCCGGGCGGCAGTGACCGCATCCTGAGCCCTGCGCAGTTTGGCGGCGGAGACCATCTTCATGGCCGCCGTGATCTGCCGGGTATTCCTGACGCTCGAAATCCGCTTTTTGATGTCTTTCAGACTGGGCATCTGTCCCTACCTGATCTTCATGGCATTGCCGTTATTCGACGACGAACTGCCCTTTAAATTCATCCAGGGTGCTCTGGAGCTTGGCTTCCAGGTCATCGTCGATCTTTTTCTTGTCGCGCAGTTCGTCGAGCATCTCGCCGTGGCTGCTTTCGACGAAGGTCAGCAGTTCGCTTTCGAAACGCTGCACTTCCGAAACCGGAATATCGTCGATGTAGCCGTTGTTGGCGGCATAGATCGAAATGACCTGCCTTTCCACGGGCATCGGTTGATACTGGCCCTGTTTGAGCACCTCAACCAGTCGCTCGCCTCGCTTCAGCTGTCGCTGGGTGGCCGCATCAAGATCCGAGCCGAACTGGGCAAAAGCCGCCATTTCCCGGTACTGAGCCAGGGCGAGGCGCAGGGTGCCGGCCACCTGCTTCATGGCCTTGACCTGAGCCGAACCGCCGACACGGGACACCGAAAGGCCGACGTTGATCGCCGGACGCACACCTGAATAAAAGAGGTCAGTCTCCAGAAAGATCTGGCCGTCGGTGATCGAGATGACGTTGGTCGGAATATAGGCCGAAACGTCGCCGGCCTGGGTCTCAATAATCGGCAAAGCCGTGAGACTGCCGGCACCTTCGGCATCGCTGAGCTTGGCGGCCCGCTCCAGCAGGCGGCTGTGCAGGTAGAAAACGTCGCCCGGGTAGGCTTCGCGTCCGGGCGGCCGCCGCAGCAGCAGGGAAAGCTGCCGGTAGGCAACGGCCTGCTTGGAAAGATCATCATAAATGATCAGGGCATGCCTGCCGCTGTCGCGGAAATATTCGGCCATGGTCACGCCCGTATAGGGAGCGATGAACTGCAGGGTCGCCGGATCCGAGGCGGACGCCGAGACGACCGTGGTGTACTCCATGGCGCCGTGTGACTTCAGCTTTTCAACGACCTGGGCCACCGTGGAACGTTTCTGGCCGATGGCGACGTAGAAGCAGAAAACGTCCTGGCCCTTCTGATTGATGATGGTATCGATCGCCACCGCCGTCTTGCCGGTCTGGCGGTCGCCGATAATCAGTTCGCGCTGTCCGCGGCCGATTGGGACCATGGAATCGATCGCCTTGAGGCCGGTCTGCATCGGTTCGTGCACCGACTTGCGGGCGACGATGCCGGGGGCCTTGACTTCCACCTGGCGGGATTCGGTGCCTTCGATATCGCCCTTGCCGTCGATGGGAATACCGATGCCGTTGACCACCCGGCCGACCAGGGCCTCACCCACCGGGACCTGGACGATCCGCTTGGTGCGCTTGACCGTATCGCCTTCCTTGATATGTTCCATTTCGCCAAGAATCGCCGCGCCGACATTATCCTCTTCGAGGTTGAGGACCATGCCCATGGTGTTGCCCGGGAATTCCAGCAGTTCTCCGGCCATGGCCTTGTCCAGGCCATGGATGCGGGCGATGCCGTCGCCGACCGAAATGATCGTGCCGGTTTCGCTGACTTCTACCTCTCGGCCGAAATCTTCGATCTGCTTCTTGATGATTGCGCTGATTTCTTCTGCTCTTATTTCCATTGTAAAGACCTCATCACCCCTTCGTTAAGGATTCTTCGATCCGCTCTAACTGAGTCTTGACGCTGCCGTCGAACAGGCGCCCGCCAATTTCCGTTTGCACGCCGCCGATCAGCGCCGGATTAATCTCGACTGTCAGCGCAACCTTCTTGCCCGTCTGCTTTTCGAGACTGGCGCCGATGGCCTGCCGCTGCTCTGCGCTCAGTTCCTGAGCGGCTACCACCCGGGCTCGCAAAACGCCCGAGAGCTCGTCGGCCAGGCTGCGATACTTGTCCTCGATCTGGTCCAGGTAACGCAACCGGTCCTTGCTCAGCAGCAAACCGACAAACTTCGTCATATCTGCCGAAAGTTCCAGGGCGGAGGCCACATCGGCCAGCATGCCCTTTTTCTTGTCCATATCCAGAGTCGGGCTGTCGAGCAGCTGGCTCAGCAGCTTCTCGCGGGCCAACAGGGCTGTGGCCCGGCTCAACTCTTCGCCGTAGCGGTCCACCGCCTTGTGCTCAACGCCGAGTTCGACCAGAGCCTTGGCATACCGTCGTGTAAGGGCACTGACACTCAATGGAGTTCTCCCACTTTCTGCATATATTCTTTGACCAGGCGTTTCTGATCATTTGCTGAAAATTCCTTCTTCAGGTACTCCTCGGCCAGCTCGACCGCCAATTGTGCGGCTTCGGCCTGTAGTTCATCCCGGGCCCGGGCCACGGCATTGGCGGCCCTGGCATCGGCTTCCTGGAGAATTTTTTCCGACATTTCCCGAGCATGCTGCAGTATCTTGTCCCGTTCCAGTTCGCCTTCCCTGCGAATAGCGGCACTGATTCCCTCGATCTCCTCAGTGGCCTTTTCCAGTTTTTCGCTGTATTCGCGGTACTTGGCTTCAGCGGCCTCTTTGGCGGCCTGGGCATCTGCCAGCACGGTCTCGATTTCCTCGCGGCGGCTGCGCAGGCCGTTGCGAATTGGCTTGCGGAGAAAATAGACCAGTATTCCGACCAACAGGGCAAAATTAAAACAGCGGTAAAGAAAGTCCTTGAGCACGGCACCACTATCAGCATGTTCGCCACCCCCCCCGGCCGCCAGGGCGGCGACAGGCAGCAGCAGAACCAGCAGACAACCGGTGCCCCTGATCATGAAACTGGTGATTGAGGTCTTATCAAACATGCCTTTTAGATCTCCCTGCCCAGGACTTTGCCAGCAACCTGCCTGGCTATCGCCTCGGTTTCGCTGCGAAGGGCCTGCCGGGCGGCCTCGGCCTCGTTTTCGACCTGGTCTTTGATCTTCTGCAGGCGCTCCGTTGCCTGGCCGCGCGCCTCGCCGAGCATCCGCGTCTCTTCTTCCTGGGCCGACTGGCGAAGCGCGGCACGCTCCTGGGCGCTTTTCTGCTTGGCCTCCTGCAGTTGCGCCTCATAGCGTGCCACCTGGCTCTGGACCTGTTCTTCCAGGTCGGCGACTTTGTCCCGGGACGCTTCGATGGTCTCCTGACGTTGCCTCAGAACCGCCCGCAGCGGCTTGAACAGCAGGGCGTTGAGAACCGCCAGGAGAATCATGAAATTG
>DATFJP010000103.1:0-4157 GCA_035269105.1 Desulfuromonadales bacterium | reverse complement strand
TGTCCCGACTGACGGGCGGCTTCGGTGGTCCTGACATTGGCCCGGGTCGCTGCCTTCATGCCGGTGAATCCGCAGATCATGGAACAGAGGGCCCCGCCGAGAAAGGTAAAGGCGGTCTGGTAGCCCATGCCGATGGTAATGATCACGAAGACCAGGGCGATGAAGATACCCAGAACCCGGTATTCCCGGGCCAGAAACGTCATGGCGCCGGAATGAATTGCTTCCGAGATCTCCTTCATGGTGTCGTTGCCGACCGGCTTGGCCTTGACCCGGTGGTACAGCACGACAGCGACGATGAATCCAATAACCCCGAGAATGGGTGCAATTGCCTGCATGTTCCTAACCTCCCTTTAACCTTTTGGTTTGACGAGCTTATTCCCTCGTTTGCAAATTCCGCGTGTTGTATTTGTTCATGGCGTCCTGCGGACCGCGGGACACCAGCAGTTCCAATGCCTCGACGGCCGTGTCGAGAAAATCATCCAGTTCGGCGCGCTCACCGGCGGCAAACCGGCTCAGAACGTGTCGCGAGACATCTCCTCCCGTCGGCGGCCTTCCTACTCCCATGCGCAGCCTGGTGTAATCCGTTTCCCCCAGAACGCTGCCGATGCTGCGCAGGCCGTTATGACCGCCGTGGCCGCCACCGATTTTGATCTTCAGGCTGGCGAAGGGCAGGTCGATCTCGTCATGGACCACAATCAAATCCCCCGGTATGACGCCGAGGGATTGACAGGCGGAAGCGACGCTGGCCCCGCTGCGGTTCATGAAGGTCTGCGGCAGCAGCAGGGAAACTTCTTTTCCGGCCCAGCGCCCGACTCCCGACAAACCCTGGTAAGCCTTGCGCTTGATGGTAATGCCGGCCCGCTCTGCGACTCGCTGCACAACCATGCAGCCGATATTGTGACGGGTATCCGCATATTCAGGGCCAGGATTACCCAATCCGACAATCAGTTTCAAACTGTCGGGCCTATTCTTGGCCGGAGGGCTCTTCCTCAGCTTCTTCAGCGCCTGCTTCAGCAATTTCCTCTTCGGCTCCTTCCTCGAGCTCTTCTTCTTCAGGCCTGAGGCCGACCACGGTCACGACGGTGAAATTGACCTCGTGGGGAATTTCGACGCCGGGCTCGACGGGGACGTCTTCGATATGGACCACATCGCCGATTTCCAGAGCCGAGACGTCGACCTCGATCGCATTGGGGATCGCCGTCGGCAGGCAGTAGACCTCCAGCTCGTGGCGCACCACCTGCAGCTGACCGCCCTCCTTCACGCCCGGGGCCTGGCCGATGGTATGCACCGGCACCATGACCGAGATCTTTTCCTTCATGTCGATGGATTTGAAATCAACATGCAGGATATCGCGCTTGATCGGATCTTCCTGCAGGTCCTTGACGATCACCACTTGACCGTCAAAGGGGCCGTCGCCTTTGAGAGTGATCAAAGCGTTCAGACCAGCCTCGGAGGACAGCACCCGGTGCAGTTCCTTCGGTTCGATGACCAGCGAGCAGGTTTCCAGTGCCCTGCCGTAGACCACCGCAGGAGCCAGTCCTTCGCGACGCAGGGAACGGGAACTCCCCTTGCCGACGCTTTCGCGAAGCGTTGCATTCAAAACTGTTTCAGCCATTTATCTTATCCTCCATTTTCGGGTTTTGCCCGGTTTGGTAGCGTTTGTACCGCTGGCGGCCGTTAAACAAACAAGGAGCTGACCGACTCCTCGCCGTGGATGCGGCGAATCGCTTCGGCCAGCAGATTCGCCACGGAGATCTGCCGCAGGCGGGAGCAGTTTTCGACCTTGCTCTGAACAGGAATGGTATTGGTCACCAACACCTCTTCGAGGCAGCTGGCACTGATCCGCTCAAGAGCAGGGCCGGACAGCACCGGATGGGTAGCCGTTGCATAGACCGCCAGCGCCCCATGGTGCTTGAGTGCGGCCGCCGCCTGGCACAAGGTCCCCGCCGTGTCGATCATGTCGTCGACGATGATGCAGGTCTGGCCGGCGACATCGCCGATGATATGCATGACCTCCGAAATGTTGGGACTGCTGCGCCGCTTATCGATAATGGCCAGGCCCGCATTCAGACGTTTGGCGAAAGCGCGGGCCCGCTCGGTCCCCCCCGCATCGGGCGATACCACGACCATACGGTCGTCGCCGAAGCGCCCCTTGATGTCTTCGAGAATGACCGGCGCGGCGTAAAGATGGTCGACGGGAATGTTGAAAAAGCCCTGGATCTGACCGGCATGCAGGTCGACGCAAAGAACCCTGTGCATACCGGCGGTGGTGATCAGGTCGGCGATCAGCTTGCCGGTGATCGGTGTTCTGGGCGCGACTTTGCGATCCTGCCTGGCATAGCCGAAATAGGGGATAACGGCGGTAATCCGCGCAGCGGAAGCCCGCTTCAAGGCATCCGCCATGACCAGCAGTTCAATCAGGTTGTGGTTCGCCGGCGAGCAGGTCGATTGAACGACAAAGACATCGCGGCCGCGCACGTTTTCACCGATCTCCACCATGATCTCGCCATCTGAGAAGGTCTTGACCTCGGCTCTGGACAAAGGCACTCCGAGACAGTCGCAGATTTCATTCGCGAGGGGCAGATTCGAATTGCCGGCAAAAACTTTCATTCCATCCAATGTCTTATCCGTTCCCGAATACTTAACAAACAAGGACCGGCGATCATGAAACGGTCACGACCCTCAGTCCCATTGAGTGGCATGCGATGATCGAAATACCAGGTCGCACGCAGAAGAAAATCAATGGCAGGGGCGCCAGGATTCGAACCTGGGAATGCCGGAATCAAAATCCGGTGCCTTACCTCTTGGCGACGCCCCTGAGTGAAAACAGCCTTCAGCCCAGGCAATGGGCCTTTCAGTAGGAACCGACGGCGGCCGTCCACCAGCCGCGCGCAGCGGACAAATGCGACGCCGCGCGTTCGGCATCTTCCGGCGACCGGAAAAGGCCGAACACCGTCGGCCCACTGCCGGACATGAGAACCCCCGCCGCACCTTCGGCAAGCAGGCACTCCTTGATCTCGCCGATAATCGGGTGGCGACCGCGGGTCACGCTCTCGAGATCATTGTGCAACAGGCGCACGACCTCCTCTACCCTCACGGGAAACCGTGGGATTTTAGCTTTTGCCCTCTGGCCTGTCAACCTTAAATTTTGGAAAACCCAGGCGGTGGAAACCGCGAAGCCCGGGTTGACCAGAACCACCCAGAGAGGTGGCAGTCCCGGCCATGCCTGGAGAATCTCACCAACTCCCATGGCCCAGGCTGTCTTGCGAAACAGAAAAAAGGGAACGTCGGCGCCAAGCTGCAACCCGAGCTGCATCAGCTCGTGACAAGGCAACTGCAGATCGAGCAGTTCCTCAAGCAGCAGCAGCACTGCCGCAGCATCGGAGGACCCCCCACCGAGGCCGGCGGCGGCAGGAATCCGCTTCTCGACCCTGACCGAAACCCGGGCCTTGACGCCGACATGTTCCAGCATCAGCCGGGCAGCCCGGCAGGCGAGGTTCTCCGCACCGGCCGGCAGGACAAGGCCCGGACAGGATCCGCTGACCCCCTCCCCGGCTGCGAGTTCGACAGTCACCTGGTCAAACAGGGCCAGGCGCTGCATAAGCATGGCCAGCTCGTGATAGCCGTCCGGCCGTTTGCCTGTCACATACAGGCAGAGGTTGATCTTTGCCGGGGCAAGCATGGATTTGGAACATCTCTGGAACATATCAGTCTGACGAGCGCTGAAGGCGAACGAGTCGGAAGGCTTCAAAATGACGAGGATGCAGGATACAAAATACCTGTGCGGAATACAGCAGAAAAAATTTTCATCTTCTTTTATCTGGCATCGGTGAAAAACCCGGCCTATCAGCAAAGCACGGCATCGGCCCCAATGCTTGCGATTCTTCCGGTCTGGCTGTATGATTAAATTGATTTGCACAATATGACAAACTTTGTTTTACCGAAACCGATCAACAAGGGCATGGGTGGCCAAAATTCGCCTATTCGTGTTGGTATTTGGCCACCCGATGAACCTTTTTGACAAAAAACAGGCGCCTTAAACCTCGACCGGGAAAGCTTTTCTCAAGCAAAACCATTGAAAGTCATAGACTTCGGCAAAGTGGCATTTTCCTTGCGTTAAGCTTTTGGTACATTGTTCTAAAATTCCCGGACCCTAT
>DATFJP010000102.1:0-7094 GCA_035269105.1 Desulfuromonadales bacterium | reverse complement strand
CTAGTTTCCCGCTGATAATCCAGGATTTCCTCCGTCGATTTTGAGATTCTCTCCTTTGCGTTCTCCTGATCGGCTCTTTCCCTCAGTTTTTCAAACACCACGCCACATTTTGGACAGGCTTTGGCAGATTCATCAGTCATTTCAAAATCGCACTTTGGACATTTCCACATGGTTTCCTCCTAGAATCAAAAAAGCTACCTTGCAATAATTGGCAGCTGAAAAAGAATCCGATCCTTCCCCTTGGCAGCCCGGCTATGCTCGAATTAGGTTCCGGGGTTTGCGTCACCGGATTGCCCCGGTTTGGCCTTTGTCAATTCGGCCAAACCTAGCAGACTGCTTTCCTGTGTTCAAATGAAAATAGAATTGCCTTCCGAAGCATCGAGAGTGCTGCCGAGCGCCAAAAATTCAAGAGCAAGATTTTAAGAGCATCCCATAGCGATCTAGGCAGTGCCAGCCAGGCGCTACGCGCCATACCAGGCACATAAATGAAAAGGGCCCGTCAATGATGACGAGCCCTTTTAAAATTTGGTAGCGGGGGCAGGATTTGAACCTGCGACCTTCGGGTTATGAGCCCGACGAGCTACCTGACTGCTCCACCCCGCAACAAGACTTCGCACTATACGCCCCATTTTGGGGACTGTCAAGAGATTATCTGCAAATTTTTCAGCGTTTTCTGACCAGCGCCGAAAGCCGCTCTTTCTCCTTGAGCAGGACCACCACCCGGTCGGCCGCCGCGCGCTCCGCATAAGGGCCGGCAACGACCCGGTACCAGACGCCTTTGTCGCCGAGGTCGGCGCGCTGCCATTTGGTGTCGAGACCGAGCTTTTCGAGCCGCATCTGCAGCTTTTCGGCATCCTGGGACGTCTTGAAGGACGCCACCTGCACCAGGAATTCGCCCTGCGGGCTGGCCGCCGGGGCTGAGGGCTGCGGTTTGGCAGCCGGCGCAGGAGTCTGGGCCAAATTCACGGGCGGCGGTTTTGTACTCGCAGCGGTTTCCGAGCCGGCTTGAGCCGGGGTCTCCGCCGGCAGGTTGATACCGCTGCCGAGCGGGGCCTGGTCGCCCTTCGGCAGGTTGTCGTAGAAGGTCAGCTGCGAGGCTTCGGTGCCCGTGTCCTGCGGCGGCGGTTCCGGCACCGGCACCACCTCGGTGGCGGTGGGCAGCCGGATCTCCCTGACATCGGCCGTGCCGAAGCCCGGCAGGGAAAAACCCTTCTGCCCGGCCATCACACCGAGCACGAAACTGACCACGGCGACCAGGAACACCAGGACCACGATCAGGCCGGCCTGTTTTTTTTCCATACGTCGCTGGCTTCGCGACAACATCGGTTGGGCCATGCAGACTCCAGTGTAAGCTGTAAGCTGAAAGCTGAAAGCTGAAAGCTGAAAACGGATGAAACCGCGATCACCAACCAACTACAACCTATTCCTGTCCACGGATCACGGATCACCGATCACGGATCACGGATCACCGATCACGGATCACGGATCACCGATCACGGATCACAGCTTAAAGCGCGCTGCGCTACATTCGCTCCGGTGCTGAAATGCCGACCAGCTGCAGGCCGTTGGCGATTACGGTTTTGACCGCATTGACCAGTGCCAGGCGGGCCCAGCTGGTCGCGGCATCCTCGATCAGGACCTTCTCCCGATTATAGTAGCTGTGGAAGCGGCCCGCCAGCTCCTGCAGATAAAAGATCACCCGATGCGGTTCGTAGTGGCGGGCGGCGCCCAGCAGCACTTCCGGGTAGCGTGCCAGCAGTTTGGCCAGTGCCAGCTCCTCTTCCAGGGTCAGGCGGGTCAGGTCCGCCTCTCCCGCTTCGGGGATTTTCAGGCCCTGCTCGGCGGCATTGCGGTTGATGCTGCAGATCCGGGCGTGGGCGTACTGGACATAGTAGACCGGGTTGTCCGTGTTCTTCTGCTTGGCCAGGTCGAGGTCGAAATCGAGCTGGCTGTCGGAGCGCCGCATCAGGAAGAAGAACCGGCAGGCGTCGCGACCGACTTCATCGATCACCTCGCGCAGAGTCACGAATTCGCCGGAGCGGGTGCTCATGGCGACCTGCTCGCCGCCGCGCATCAGGTTGACCAGCTGCACCAGGATGATCTGCAAAGTGTCCGTGGCATGGCCCAGGCCGGTGAAGACAGCCTTCATGCGTGGTACGTAGCCGTGGTGATCGGCGCCCCAGACGTCGATGATGGTATCAAAGCCGCGGGACAGCTTCTCCATGTGGTAGGCGACATCGGAGGCGAAATAGGTGGTTTCGCCGTTGGACCGCACCAGGACCCGGTCCTTGTCGTCGCCGAAATCGGTGGTCCGGAACCAGATCGCGCCGTCCTTTTCGTAACTGAGATGATTCTCGGCGAGCTTGCTCAGCTCCCGCTTGACCTCGCCGCTCTCGAACAGGCTCTTTTCGCTGAACCAGTGGTCCATGTTGACGCCGAAAATCCGCAGGTCGTCATCGATGCCGGTCAGGATGCGCCGGCCGCCGAAGTCGCCGAACCAGGCGATCGCCTCCTCCTCGGCCATGTCACGAAAGCGCTCCCCTTCCTGCTCGAGCACCTCCCGGGCCAGATCGGTGATGTAGTCGCCCTGGTAGCAATCCTCCGGGAATTCGAGCTCGGCGCCCAGCAGCTGCCGGTAGCGCAGCAGCAGAGAGCGGCCCAGGGTGTCGATCTGGTTACCGGCGTCATTGATGTAGTATTCCCGCTGGACATCGTAGCCGACCGCCTCGAGGGTTGCCGCAACTGCATCGCCGGTGGCCGCCCCGCGGCCGTGGCCGATGTGCAGGGGGCCGGTCGGATTGGCGCTGACGAATTCCACCTGCACCCGGCGCCGCCGGCCGATATCGGTCCGCCCGAAACAGGTCCCTTCTGCGGCCACCTGGTCGATCACCTGGTACCAGCAGGCCGGCGTCAGGGTGAAGTTGATGAAGCCCGGCCCGGCAATCTCGATTTTCTGCCAGAAGTCGCTTTCGGCATCGAAGGCGGCAACCAGGATTTCGGCAATCTTGCGGGGTGGTTTTTTTTCGGTACGGGCCATCAGCATGGCAACATTGGTCGAGAAGTCGCCGTGCTGGGGATTGCCGGGCACCTCCACCTGGATTTCGGGCAGCAGACCGGAGTCAAGCCTGCCGCTGTCGAAACAGGACTGCAGAGCGGCCTGGATGGACTGTCGCAAACGTTCTTTCATGGCTTCACTCGTTCGTTTTCGTCCGGAAACGGTTCTTTTCCAAATCGAAAACTTCATCCATGTCCATCCGGCGTTTTCGGATGGACACTCGTTAAGGTCGCTGTATCGTTGGCTCGTCCGCCCGGAATTCCATTCATGGCGCAGACGAGGAGTGCATGTTAGCCCCGCCCTGCACCGCTGTCAAGCTGTGCCGCGATGACCCGGTTCCGGGACAATCGGCTTGCGTGAATAGGGATGAAAATCAACGGGAAGAGGCGGAATCCGCCGGGGAGGGTTTTTCCGTACGGGAGGGGAACTGGAAGACCAGTTCGTCTTCGCGGACCATGCCGAGTTCGGTGCGGGCAATCCGCTCGATGGTCCGGCGATCGGATCGCAAGGCCTGGATTTCGTCCTGCAGGGCGCTGTTCTGGTGCTCGATGGCAGAGAGCTCTTGCAGAAGGTCGGCTTTCTGGTTGTTCAGGCGCAGCATATGAACCACGCCGCGTTCACCGAACAGGGCGAACCCCATGACCACGGCGATCAGGGCAAACGGCCAGAGGCTCAAGCGCCCCCTTCCGGTACCTTTCGCCTGCCCCCCGTTGTCAGCCATACCAAACCTCTCAAGCAGGACCATGTGCTATCGACAGCACCATACAATCGGTCAACGGCGTTATAATGACACCAAAATGTTCGTAAAATCAAGAGATTTACTTGGAGGGATCGTGGCAGGTAAGGGTCGGACCCGTCGGCCGACGGGTCCGACAGTGGCCAGGCGGCTACTGCAGGCGCAGCTGGTCGCGCATTTTTTCCAGTTTTTTGGCGCCAATGCCCGGGACATCGGTCAGTTGCTCGACGCTCTGAAAGGGCCCGTTGTCATCCCGGTAGGTGACGATCCTCTCGGCCAGTGACGGCCCGATACCCGGCAGGCTTTGCAGGCCGGCCGCATCGGCCTGATTCAGATTCACCGATGCCGCGACGGCGGCGACAGCCTGATCGGCGGCCAGGGCCATACCGCCGGTAAAGGCGGGCAGCAGCAGACAGAACATCGTCAGAACGGCAACACACAGCTTTTTCATGATAAATCCCTCCAATTCAGAATAAAAGTTCAAGGTTGTTCCGATGACGGCATGACATCTTGCTTTTCACTCAGCAGTCGCTCCCCCCTCTCCAGATGCAGATTCGCCTGCCGGCCGGACCTGCAGTCAGGTCCCATCGGGTGACCGGTAGATGAGAGAACGATAATCTAATCTCACGAGGAGGGTGTCAAGGATTATAAAATGGGACAGTGCAGAAAGTGAGGTCTATCTGTTATGCCAAGAACAAAGAAGATCGTTTCGCCAATTCCGCATCTTTTCTGCTTCTAAACCGGGGACGAAACCCCGGTTCGAAACCTGAGAAGAGGCAAATCGGTAATCCGAGACCTGTGAGCAGACACCCGAAATTTCAAGAAGGGCCGGAACCCGGCCATTTACCAGAACCCTTCCGTTCCGCCGAGGCCGGCGAGTTGGAAGTTGACGGTGACCGACTGATCGTCGAGCCGGTCACGGACAGCGACCAGCAGGCTCCAGCAGCGGGCGCGATATTCCAGGCCGACCACTGTCTCGAGAGAGCGGTCCTCGCCGATGTCGTAACGCTCCTCGAGGTGCAGGTAGACCGGCTTGAGCAGGGCCGTCTCCAGTTCGGCCCGCAGGTGGTCCGCCTGCAGGTCCGGCTCCACGGCTTCCTGTCGCAGGTAGTGGTAGCCGACCTCAAATCGGTTGCCGTGCTGGTCATCCAGACCGGCGGCGATCTCCAGACGGCTGAACGTCCGGCCCTCGTCGACGGCCAGGTCGCCGTCCAGGGCCAGGAAAATACGTCTGCTGGGCCGGGCGTCCAGTTCGATGCGCAGGGCGGAAAATGCATCCTTTTCGGATGTAGGCGTTGTCAGGTTTGCCTGCTCGTCTATCAGGTAGCTTTGGGAAAGCCGCAGCTTGAGGATCTCGCGGTAGACCGGCGGGGCGTCGTCGCGCTTCTTTCTGGCGGTGAAGCGGTTGATGAGCGCATATTCGATGCGGTTGCGCTCGGCGATCCGGTCCTGCAGGTCGAAAAAGGGCAAATCCTCCTGATCGACATCAGGGGTATAGACGTATCGGATCTCAGGTTCGATCCGGTGTCTGAGCCGATCGAAGCCCCAGCGCTCGAAAGCGATCACCTTTTGCAATTGGGTGGACAACGCCAGTGAAAACTCCGGAACCGTAACCGAGTCATCTGCCGTCGCATCGGCGCTGTAGGACCGGTAGGTCACGGCCACTTCGGGGGCCACCGTCAGCCAGGAACCGGGGTTCAGAACCATGCCGAGCGAGGGGCGCAGGGAGTAGCGTTCGCCCTCGGCCGCCTCGTCGCTGCGAAACCGGGTTGCGAAACTCTCGAAGCTGAAAAACAGCGGCGTCCGCCACAGGCGGTAGCGCGATGCGGTGGCGCTCAGTTCCGGCAGTCGCTGCAGAGTCAGGTCGTTGTCGCTCTCCAGATCTTTCAGATAGCGCAGATGCCCCGCCAGATTGAACTTGCCCCAGTTGCGCTGAGCGATCACCGTCGCCAGGGTCTGTTCGCGGTTGTAATCTTCGGCCGCCTCTCCGAAATCCTCGAACAGCAGCCGATCATCCACATATTCGATGTCGGCTGTCAAGCGGACCTTGCCCGGCAGCATGCCCCCATGCCGCCACTCGACGGCATACAGATCCGGGGTCTCGGCAATACCGCTGACATGGTAGTAACGGGCCAGCCCCAGATTATCGCCGGCGAACAGGTAACGGTATTCCAGGCCCTTGCCGACCCCTTTTTTGCTCAGATAATCGAGATAGAGGGTGGCATCCTGGTTGCGGTCGATGATCTGGTACCAGGCCAGCGAAATCCGGGTGCCGCGCTCCCGGGAATGACCGTACTGCGGCGTGAGCAGTCCGGTTTCCCGTTCGGCCTTGACCGGATAGACCAGGTATGGGAAATAAAACAGAGGCAACTCGCGGACCCGGAACCAGGCATTGCGGACGCGGGCATAGCGGCCCATGGTGACTTCGACCCGCTCTGCGGTAAATTCCCAGTCGGGGATTTCGCCATCGCAGGTGGTGAAGCGCCCATTTTCGACGCGATAGCTGTCAGGACCGGTTTTGGCGACCGAAGCTCCCGACAGGTGAAAGTTTTTGTCACCGAGAAAAACCCGGCCCTGCTCGAGACGGCCCTGTCCGGTTGTCAGGTTATAGTGGATACGGTCGCCATGCAGTTCATCCTCCTGCTGCCTGATCCGGACCGCGCCTGTCGCTGCGAGGTCCTGAAGGGCCGTTTCGAAAAGGAGCTCTTCAGCCTTCAGGTTGAATGTGCCCTGCTGCAGAAGGACCTGGCCGGTTGCCGTATAAACCTCACCGACAGGCTCGTAGGACAAACGATCGGCTTCAAGGGTGACCGGACCCTCACCGAGCGCATCGGCGCTTGCCGACGGCAGCCAGGCCCAGAGCAGACATCCGGTCAGCAGGCAGAGGATATAGAAGCACAGACGAAGCATGTCACCGAAATATCAGGGCAGAGCCCGGATTGCAGGATCGGCCGCCCGGCCTTGTTCGGCCGGAGCCCGATCGGATGCCAGCGCTTCGCGGATGGCGGCAACCAGAAACAGCGAACCGCAGACCACCAGCGGCGTTTCTGCGGGGCAGGCCGCGAGGGCGGCCGCCAGTCCCGCCTGCGGCGTTGCAAGGCACGCAGCACGCAGCCCCTGTCCGCGAGCCCAGCGGCAGATGGCTCCCGGCTCGACGCTGTCACCGACCGGGACCGGAACAGCATACACCTCCCTGGCGATTGCCGCCAGAGGTTTCAAAACCTGGCTCGGGATGCGACCTCGGCTCAGACCCACCAGCAGAGGAAAATCTCTGATCCCCTGTTCCCGCAGGTAAGTGGCCAG
>DATFJP010000101.1:0-3105 GCA_035269105.1 Desulfuromonadales bacterium | reverse complement strand
CGAGACCTTCAATCTGCCGATTTTTCTGGGCATCACACCGATGTTCCTGTTCAGCGGCACCTTCTTCCCGCTGCAGAATCTGCCCGGTTGGGCACAGACCGTCGCCCAGCTGCTGCCGCTCACCCACCTGGTGGCGCTGGTGCGCGGCTGCGCCCTGCAGTTGTGGTCCACAGACCTGTGGTGGAGCCTGGTCTATCTGATTGTCGCGGCCGGCATTCTGGTCCCGCTGGCGATTGCCCTGATGGTCCGGCGGATTGTGGTTTGATTTCCTGGTCGGCGTCAGGGAAAAAAGGATTGAGTGATGAAGCAAATTTATAAAATACTGATCTTTTCAGCCGTTGGCACCCTGGCCGGCGCCCTGCTCGGCTACCTCGGGCAATGTGCCGGCGCGACCTGAGGCGCGCTGACGACTCCCTGGACGGGAGCCCTGTTCGGCCTGGTCGTCGGCCTGGTCCTCGGCTGTCTGCCCGGTGACACCTCCTCCAGAGACTGACCTGGCGTACCGGCCAAAGGGACCTCCCCTGGCTTTGCAGAGCCACGGTGCGCCGCATGCCGGGATCCGGCAACTGCAGAATAGTCACCAGATAATCGTAGAATATTCTACAGTTTTTGCTTCGAAAAACGCCCGCCTCTGTCAGGTCCACAAAGAAAAGCTTTTTAATTTCAAGTTAGTTCGGAAAAAGGCCGGGTTGGCACATTCCGTGATACACACCTCCTTTGAAATTTCACAAGGATTCTGTTTTTGGCACTGAGGTCTCAAGGAGATATGCACCTATGAAAAAACGCTTTCTTTTCCTGCTGTCGGCCGGGCTGCTGCTTTGTGCCGTTCTGACCGCTGCCTGGCTGCTGGTCCCCGGCGGGGTTGACCAGTCCCGGGCGGCTTTGGCGGAATACGACCTGCAGAAGATGACCTGCGGTTCCTGCGTCGCCAACATCGAAAACGCCCTGGCGGATGTACGCGGCGTCGGCGACGTCCAGGTCGACCTTACCCGGGAAACAGGTCGGGTCCAGTTCGACCCGGCGGTGACCGATGCGGAAGCCATCGCCCGGACCATCAGCGCGGCCGGTTATCCGGCGACTTTGCGGACGCAAATGAGCGCCGAGGAACTGGCGGCCATGCGCAATGAGGAGTCCCGGCTGGCCCAAAAATACATGGCCAGGATCGGCGACCGCTATGTGACCCGCCTCGAGTTCGAAGAACGCATCGACCAGGCCATTGATCAAAATGCGCCCGGCAGCCCGCAGGCGGTATCGGCGGCCTGGCGGCAGATCTGGAACGAAATGCTGCAGCGTGAACTGCTGCTGGCGGCCGCGGCGGAAAATGACGTTTTGGTGCAGCCGGGAGAGGTCGATGCCCGCCTGCGGCAGATCACCGACCGGCACCCCGGCCTTGAGGATCGCATCATCGCCGAATACGGCAGCCGCGAAAATTTCCGGAAGCGCCTGCGCGAGGACATGATCATCCAGCGCAACCTGGACGAGCACGTGGTCGCCGGAGTCAGTGCGCCCGGCAAACGCCAGAGCCTCCTGCAGAGCTGGTATGCTGACCTCAATCGCAGCACCGAAGTGAAAATTTTCGATCCGCGGCTGAAAGCCCTGAGCACCGCCGCAACCGGCGGCTGCGGCGGCTCCTGCTGCGGCTGATGCTTGTCACGAGATCGAGATCCCCCATCTGACAGAGAGTAAATTCGCAATAAGGAGACTGACCCATGTCCGATCGTGAACAGAAACGCGCCCAGTTCGACACCCGGAAATCCCCCGGCCGCAAGTTGCTGCTGCCCCTGCTCGCCCTGGTGGTCGTCGCGGCAGCTGCCGGCTTCGCCTGGCTGCTGCTGCCCGGGCAGATGACCGGACCAAGCCTGGTCGAGGCCGGCAGTGACGGCACGGTGCGCTTCGCCAAAGCCGGGTTTACCGATGGCAAGGCCCGCTTCTACCGCTACCAGGGCCAGCATGGAGTCATCGATTTTTTCCTGGTGCAAAGCCGCGATGGCGTGATCCGCGCCGCCTTCGACAGCTGCGACGTCTGCTACAAGGAGCTCAAGGGCTACCGCCAGGAAGGCGCCGAAATGATCTGCAACAACTGTGATCAGCGCTTCAAGACCAACCTGGTCAACGTGGTCAAGGGCGGCTGCAACCCGGCGCCGCTGGAGCGCCGGCAGGTGGGTGACGAAGTGGTGATCGCCGCCGCCGCGATCGAAAAAGGCGCCGGCTATTTCGCCGGTTTCAACTAGTTTTCGTCCGGAAACGGCCCTTTTCCGCAATCTCTGCGTCAATCGGCGAATTTGATTGTGCGGCGTAAAGTACTACGCCTCCGCTCAAATCCTTGATTTCCTTGACCTTGCGAAAAATTGCTCGTTTCCAGATCGAAAACTGCAGTCGCGCCATCCGGAGTTTCCGGATGGACACCAACTAAGGAGTCCGGCATGCGCCTCGAACACATTGCCCTGCACAATCTGCGCCGGCGCAAGGGCCGCGCGGTCTTCCTGCTGGCCGGCCTGATGATCGGCGTGGCCACGGTGGTGACCCTGCTGTCGCTGAGCGAAACCCTGCAGCAGCGTGCCATGCACGAACTGGAGAACTACGGTGCCAACATCATCATCACGCCGCAGACGGACCAGCTGGCCCTCAATTACGGTGGCGTTCAACTCGGCGGGGTCAACCTGATCGAACAGGAGATCCCGCAGGCGCAACTCGCCGCCATCGATGATATTCCCAACCGGCGCAACGTCGCCGCGATTGCCCCCAAGGTACTCGGCGTCGCGAGCGTCGCCGAGCAGCGGGTACTGCTGATGGGCGTCGACCCCAAGGTCGAGTTCGGCCTGAAAAAGTGGTGGTCGGTCGAGGGTCATTCCCTGCAGGAGTCCGACGACCTGGTCGCCGGCCGGGTCGCCGCCGAACGCCTGGGCCTTGGGATCGGCGATCAGGTGGCGGTCAACGGCCGCGAATTCACCGTCGCCGGTCTGCTTGCCGAGACCGGCTCCCAGGACGATCAACTGCTGATCGCCCCTTTAAGCACAGCTCAGCAGGTGCTCGGCAAGCCCGGCACGGTCAGCCTGGTCGAGGTCGCCGCGCTCTGCCACGACTGTCCCGTGGAGGATATGGTCA
>DATFJP010000100.1:0-6164 GCA_035269105.1 Desulfuromonadales bacterium | reverse complement strand
ATTCTAGGCTTTTCAATGATTTTCAATTACTGATTAAAGGCATTTCTGATCCTTTGCTCAATGTCGACAGTCAACTGAATGTGGTCTGGATGAACGAGGCCGCCGAACGGATGCGGAAACGACCGATTTACGACGCGACGGCCGAAGAGGCAGTCATGCCCTGCTATCGACTGTGGTTCGATGCTTCGGACAAATATGACTTTCCGGCCGTTCGCAGAGCTTTTGCAACCGGTTTGCAACAGGAAGAAATTTTTGAAGACGGCCACCAGCGCACCTGGGGCCTCAAGGCTTTTCCTCCCGTTACCAACGAAGCCGGGGACCAGACCGCTCTCATCATGGCGAGCGATATCACCGAAAAAATCATGCTGCGCTCGGAAGCCATGAGAACGAGTCAGATGGCGATGCTGACTCATCTTGCCGCCGATGTTGCCCACGAAATCAATAATCCGGTCAACGGCATCATCAATTATGCACAGTTGGCTGCCGACCGTTTCTCCACGGACAAGGATGAGAGGACCTGGGTCAAGGAAATCATCAGGGAAGGAACCAGGATCGCCGCAATCGTCAACAACCTGCTCCTTTTTGCCAGGGACCCCCATGAGCAAAGAACCGAAATTGCCCCGGAAGATCTCATCGATGATGTCCTCAGTTTGGCAAAATCCAGATTGGCCGGAGACCACATTTGTCTGAAACTTCATCTCTCCGACCGGCTGCCCTGCATCCTCGGCCAGAGGGTACAGCTTCAGCAGATGATCCTGAATGTGATCAGCAATGCCCGACAGGCCTTGAATCGCAAGTTTCCTGCTCAGAAGGGCCAAAAGACACTTGTGATCAAAGCCAAACCCATCGATAATGAAAAGTCATCGCTGGTCCGGCTGGAATTCATCGATAACGGCGCCGGCATTGAGAGCGATTGCCTCGAAAAGATCTTTGATCCCATTTACTCGACCGCCGCGGCGGAAAAGCGGCAGGGCCTTGGCTTGAGTGTCAGTCGAGGTATCGCCAAAAATCATGGCGGGGACATTCGTATTTCCAGCAAGGCCGGTAAATTTACCAGGGTTGAAGTGGATCTGCCGGCGTCTGATGGCAATAGAGGGGGAAAGGACGTTAACTGATGAATGCCAAAATTCTTGTCGTCGACGACGAGCCCAGTCTCCGCCGAACTTTTGAGGCCTTTTTAACCGGCGACGGCCATGAGGTTGCCACAGCCAGTAATTGCCAGGAAGCCCTCAAGCAGACCGAACAGGCCGATTTTGATCTGATCTTTTCTGACATACAACTTGGCGGGCAGACCGGCATCGATCTTTTGCGGTTTTTGAAAGAGAAGGAAGTCACCTGCCCGGTCATCATGGTCACCGGTTTTCCGAACATGGAGACCGCTACGGAAGCAGTCCGGCTCGGTGCCCACGATTACCTGTCCAAGCCGGTTTTTCGGGATGACCTGCTGAAGGTGACTCGATCTGCGCTCGGTTATCGAAAACTTCAGAAACAGACGGAAACCTATCAGACCCATATCGATGCAATCCTGAGGTGTGTCGAAGAAGGGATTATATCTGTCAATCAACATGGTGAAATCGTTTCCTGCAACCGAGCGGCACGGGAAATTTGCGGATTGCCCACCGACTGGCAGGGACGCCCTTTCCAACAGGTGGTCTGGGACCAGGAAGGCATCCTCTGCAATGTCATGCAGGAGACCCTCGCCAGCCGATGTGAGCAGCAAATCAACCGCAAGAAATGTTCTTTCAGCGAGGAGCGCAGTCGCATGCTGACTCTGGCCACCGCCCCCCTGGTGGATAAGCAGGGCGATTTCCTCGGTGCGGTGTTGACTCTGCGCGACGAGACCCGTCTGGATTCTCTGGAACGGGATCTCAAGGACCGCCGGCAGTTTCAGACCATGGTCGGAAAAAGCGCCGACATGCAAAGCCTCTACCGGCTGATCGAGGATCTCGCCGACTTGCCCAGCACTGTGCTGATTACTGGTGAAACCGGGACCGGCAAAGAGCTGGTCGCAGAAGCATTGCATGCCAGAAGCGAATTGAAGACCGGCTCCCTGATCAAGGTCAATTGCGTGGCCCTTTCCGAAAATCTGCTCGAAAGCGAATTGTTCGGCCACGTCCGGGGCGCTTTTACCGGCGCTGTCAAAGATCGCAAGGGCCGCTTCGAACTGGCCCAGGGCGGCACCATTCTGCTGGATGAATTCGGCGACATTTCCCCGCAGATGCAGGTTCGCCTGCTGAGGGTCCTGCAGGAAAAACAGGTCGAGCGGGTCGGCGATTCCACCCCGATCAATGTAAATGCAAGGGTTGTCGCGGCCACCAACCAGGACCTTGCCGAAAAAGTTCGTGAAGGAACCTTTCGGGAGGATCTTTACTACCGCCTCAAAGTCATGACCCTCCATCTGCCGCCTCTCCGGGATCGTCGCGAAGATCTGCCGCTGCTTCAGGAACATTTCCGGAAGCGCTTCAATCGCGAGCTGAATCGCAACGTCACCGGGTTCAGCCCGGAGGTCGTCAACCTGTTCATGAAATACGCCTGGCCAGGGAATGTTCGGCAGTTTCAGCATGTTCTGGAACATGCTTTTATCCGCTGTCATTCGGCAATAATCGAACTGAAACATTTGCCGCCGGAAGTTTTCGAAGGCGAAGAACCGGCCGATCTGGCTGAACCTGTCGATGAACGGCAGAAAATTTACGCGGTTCTTGATCGTACCGACTGGAACAAGGCCAAAGCGGCACGCCTGCTCGGCATTGACCGCAAAACCCTCTATCGCAAGATGGACCGTTGGAATATCGTTCCGTAAAGGCGGCGGGCGTAAATGCTGCCCCCAGTAGGTTCGGGCCCATCGCGGGAGACCCTCCACGAGACATGACCCCGACCGCCCCGGTAGAAGCAAACCGAAACATGGAGAAAACAGATGGCTGTTGTTGAAATCAGCGTGACCCCGCTTGGTACGGGGCAGCCCGGAGTCTCTGAATATGTGGCTGGTTGTGTGAAGATTGCTGCCAAATCGGGCTTGAGCTATCAGCTGACGCCTATGGGAACAGTGCTCGAAGGCGACCTGGAGCAGATTTTTCCCGTGTTGCGGGAGATGGCTGAATACCCTTTCGCCAGGGGAGCCGTGCGTGTCTCCACCCTGATCAAGATCGATGATCGGCGCGACGCCGGCCGGCACGACATGGCCGGCAAGGTGGACGCGGTTACCGGAAAAATCGACGACGCCCAATGACCCTCCCGCGCCGGGAATTGTCTTGACAGCATCCGCCCTGTTTGGTATTGAAGATAGCTGTTTTTTTTCGGCCCCGTCGCCAAGTGGTAAGGCAGAGGTCTGCAAAACCTCCATCACCAGTTCGAATCTGGTCGGGGCCTCCAAACACCCAAGGTCAGCCTGCAGCGGCTGACCTTTTTTCGTTCCAGGTTGTTGTGGATACTTTCAGCCTGCCAATTCTCGCCCTGTTCGTTCTGCTCGGGTCCCTGGCCGGGTTTCTCGCCGGCCTCCTCGGCATCGGCGGCGGCATCGTGCTGGTCCCCTTGTTCCTCTGGTCCTTCGCCAAGGCCGGTTTTCCGACAGACATCCTGGTCCATTCCGCGTTCGGCACCAGCCTCGGCATCATTATCCTGACCACCTTCAGCAGTACCCTCGGCCACCGCAAGCGCGGCAATGTCGACTGGCATCATGTCAGTTTTCTGATTATAGGCGGTGTCATCGGATCTGTTCTGGGAGCCTGGGCTGCGTCCCTGCTTTCGGGTCTCTGGCTCAAGGGCCTGTTTGGCATAATGCAGATACTGGTTGCCTTGCAAATGCTGATTTTTCAGCCGCGGCTGCCCCCCGAGCGCGTCGAGCCGACACCGCCTTTGCCTTTGATCCTGGTCGGTCTCGGCGGCGGCTGCTTCAGCGCTTTTTTCGGGGTCGGCGGCGGGGTGATCGCGGTCCCGCTCATGGTCGTCGTCCTCGGTTTTCCGATGCATCTGGCCGTCGGCAATTCGAGTGCCCTGATTGTCGTTTCCTCGTTTTTCGGTACTCTTTCTTATATCCTGCTGGGCTGGGACCAGAATCTGCTGCCGCCTTTTTCTCTTGGCTTTGTGAATTTTCTGGTGATTGCCCTGGTCGCGCCGTTTACCGTCGGCATGGCCCGTCTGGGCGTCAGGACCGCTGCCAGGATCAGCCATGATAAGCTGGTGAAAGGTTTTGCTATTTTACTGATCTTCGTCGGCCTGAGGATGGTGTCGCAACTTTTTTATTAACAGGAGGCTGAGATGATACGGACCCCCGCCGTCGCCGGGCAATTCTACCCGGGACAGGAAAACGAATTGCGTCGGATGCTGGACGATCTGCTGCCGTCCGACATGGACAGGAAAACTTCGCTCGGAGTGATGTCGCCGCATGCCGGCTACATGTTCTCCGGCCAAGTCGCCGGGCAGACCCTTGCCGGCACAGCTCTGCCTCATCAAGTGGTCATTTTAGGGCCGAACCATCATGGCGCCGGCCATCCCGCTGCCGTTTATCAGCGCGGGGCATGGCGGACGCCCCTGGGAGATGTGCCGATCGCGGAGAATCTGGCCGATCGGATTCTGGAGGAATGCCCCGAGACCGGAGCCGACACCGCCGCCCATCGTTTCGAGCATTCGCTGGAGGTGCAGGTCCCTTTTCTCCAGGTTTTGGTGCCGGAGGTCGAAATTGTTCCGATCTGCATCAGCCGACTGCCCTTAACGGCTCTGCTGGCATTGGGGAATGGTCTGGCTCGGGTCTTGCGTGATCTGGACGAGCGGCCGCTGCTGCTGGCGAGCAGCGACATGACCCATTTCGAATCGGGGGAATCGGCCCGGCGCAAGGATTTCCTGGCGATTGAGCGGATTCTGGATCTGGATCCCGAAGGCCTTTACGAGACCGTGACGTCCAACCACATCTCCATGTGCGGCGTTTTCCCTACCGTCGTCATGCTGCAGGCCGCCAGGAGCCTCGGGGCGAGCAAAGCCGAACTCGTTGAATACAGCAATTCCGGAGATGTGACCGGGGACCAATCCGACGTGGTCGGCTATGCCGGCGTTCGGGTCTTCTGATCGATGCACGGTCCTTGTCAGTCTGGGAGAACTGGTGTATAACCTTTTCCCGCTGCCTGCATCGGACCTTGCGCGGCTGATGGCCGCCACAGCCCGAGACTGGCCGGCGAACGTTTGTCTTTCCAACTCTGTCACCCTCTTGCGGAGGATTGCATGTCTGCTTTACGAGTTCGCTTTGCACCAAGCCCGACCGGTTATCTGCATATCGGCGGCGCCCGGACAGCCCTTTTCAATTATCTGCTGGCCCGCAGAGAAAAGGGGACCTTCGTTCTGAGAATCGAGGACACCGATGTCGAAAGATCGACCCGGGCGTCGGTCGAAGCCATTCTGAATGCCATGGAATGGCTGGGGCTCGACTACGATGAGGGCCCTTACTTCCAGTCGGAGCGTTTTGATCTCTACCGGCAGAAGGTCGAGCAGTTGCTTGCCGAGGACAAGGCCTATCGCTGCTACTGCTCCCAGCAAGAGCTGGACGCCAAGCGGGAGCAGGCCATGCGTGAGGGAGGCAAACCCCGCTACGACGGGACCTGCCGGCAGCGGACCGACCAGCCTCTTGACCAGCCGCATGTCGTGCGCTTCAAAACTCCGGAAGAGGGGACCACGGCCTTCGCGGACCGCATCAAAGGCCGGATATCCTTCGACAATGCCGAACTGGACGACCTGGTCATCCAGCGCAGCGACGGCACGCCGACCTATAATTTCGTGGTCGTGGTCGATGACGCCGAGATGGCGATTAGCCTGGTTATCCGGGGCGACGACCACATCAACAATACGCCTCGCCAGATTCCGATCTACCAGGCGCTTGGCTACCCGGTTCCCGAATTCGCCCATGTGCCGATGATCCTCGGCGCCGACAAGAAAAGGCTCTCCAAACGGCACGGCGCAACGTCGGTCATGGCTTATCAAACCATGGGTTATCTGCCCGAAGCGATGGTCAACTATCTGGTTCGACTGGGGTGGTCCTGCGGCGACGAAGAAATTTTCTCCATGGCCGAACTGATCGAAAAATTCAGCCTCGACAACGTCGGCCGCTCCGCCGGCGTGTTCAATCCCGACAAGCTGCTCTGGCTGAACGAGCATTACATCAAAACCGGCGATCCCGGGCG
>DATFJP010000099.1:0-4676 GCA_035269105.1 Desulfuromonadales bacterium | reverse complement strand
GTCAACCCGGCCTGCGTCTGGGTCTGGCTCTGGCTCTGCTGGTCCTCGCTTTGGTCCTGGCCCGGAGTTGGACCGCCACTGAAATCTGGAACCCTCTCAAGGCATCCGCCCCTTTTCGCGAACTGACGTCCATCGGCCTGGCCGACACCACCGGCCGCCTGCAGATCTGGAGCGATTCGCTGGCCATGCTCCGCGGGCACGCACTGTGGGGAATCGGTCCGGGCCATTATGCCGTCCACCTGCCGGCCTACCTGGAGAAAATCCCCGAAGTTCCTTATCTTTTGCACTGGAATGTGCGCACCGGCGACCTGCTCATGCCGCTTCGGCCGCATAACGACTACCTGCAGACCTGGCTGGAACTCGGCCTGCCCGGCCTTTTCAGCCTGCTGTGGCTGTTCGCGGCGGTGGCCTGGATGGCCCGGCAGGGGATAAAAGCCGCGTGGCAATCCCACCAGCCCTGCCGGGCCCTGCTGATTGCCGGAACCTTCAGCGGCTTTGCCGCCTGGGCCGTGGCCATGCTGTTCGAATTCCCCTTCCACATGCCGGCCTCGGCCCTGGTCGGCTGGCTGTGTGCCGGCCTGACTGTGGCCCTGTCGCTGCCGGCAGTCCACTGCCGTCCCTTGCGCCTGTTCTTGCTGCTCCGCACAGGTTTGACGACCCTGGCCCTGGTTCTGGTATTAACCGGCCTGGCCTTTGCCTACCGGCAGTTCTGGTCCGATATCTACGTCCACCAGTCGGCCCTGGCCGCAGCCGATCAGGATATCGAGCACAGCTATCGCTGGATCCGGAATGCCTATGCCCATACGCCATGGAAAGCCCAGGCCGGCGCCAGCAAAGCCCGCCTGGAACTGCTGCTGGACCGGCCGGAAGAAGCACTGGCTACTTCTAAGGCTATTCTGCAGCGCGATCCCCATTTTCTGCCAGCTTTGTGGGCCAAGGGCGTGGCGGCGGGCATGCTGGGCCACAAGCAGGAAAGCCGGGACGCCTTCCAGGCAATCGTCGAAATTTATCCGTTTTTGCCGGATATCGAGCGTTATCGGAGGTTTGGCCATTCTGTGGTTAACCGGGAAATGCGGCCGTGACGAGAAATATCTTTCGGGCAATTGATCATTATTCTACTGGTCGAAAAGTTGGATGAATGGTTGAGTCCCCTCGTTCCCATTTGACAAAGGGGCCGAGGGGGGATTCCCCTGTTGAGCCCAATAGCAAACTCACCGCCGCAGGTGCTTGAAACGCTCATCCGGCGCCTGCTCACGCTGGACCTCCGCCTGGACCTCCTTGACACTGCGGTGGTAGATGAGTTCCCGGCCCATGACGCTGCCGGCATAGGCCAGTTCATTGCGGGTCGGCTCCAGCTTGCATCTGACGCTGTTCATGCCCTCGCCGAGAAGGATCCAGATGGCTTGGGGCTTCATCTCGGTGACCACCACTTCGATGGTTTGCCCGGATTCGATCTCCACTTTAATTTTTTTATCCTGCATGGTTTGACTCCTTCGGGTTTCTTTTAGCGGGGTCGAAGCGGCGGATCTGACTTCTTGTGCCTGGCGAATGCCGTCCCGCAGCGGGCAAGCTGATCCTGGAATATTTTATGTTGAAAAACAAGTTTATGTTGAAAAACAAGCGTCCTGCGGCCATGGCAGGCCGCCTGAGTGCATCCGGGTTATCGCCGGCAAAGGCAGCATCGCGGCAATGCATCCTGGCACCAAATATGCTAATGTGTCTATGGTTGGCTGCTGGTAAGTTTTTCATTGCCATGCCCGGGAATTTTCTCTTGGATAGAACGCAACGGGCAACTGAGGCCTAAGCGGAAGGCAAACACAGGACAGGAGCAGACCATGAGCGACAGCAAGGTCACCCAGTTTCCGAAAGTTCCCGACGTCTCCGAAGAGCTCGAGATTGCCAGACACAAAATCCGCTTTATTCTCGAATCGACCTCGCGCCTGACCGTCAAAAAACCCCTCAGCCTGGAAGCCACTATCGGCCTCGGCGTCATCATCCACGATATCGACCAGCTGCTGGCCGAGATCGAGCGCAAGCTGGGCTATTGACCTGCCCAGGGGCCTGGTTTTCTTTTCGTGCTTTTCCCTTACTCCACCGTCACGCTCTTGGCCAGATTGCGTGGCTGATCCACGTCGGTGCCCTTGAGGACCGCGATGTGATAGGCCAGCAGCTGCAGGGGAATCGCGGTCAATACCGGCATCAGGTCGTCAGCCATGGAGGGGATCCGGAAGAGCGCTTCCGCCTTGGCCTCCAGGTCCGTATCGCCATGGTCGGTGATAGCCACCACTCGCCCGCCGCGCGCGTGAACTTCCTCGACATTGGCGGCGATTTTTTCCATGGTGGCGTTGCGGTTGGCAATCACCACCACCGGCATTTTTTCGTCGATCAGGGCGATCGGGCCGTGTTTCATCTCTCCGGCCGGGTAGCCTTCGGCGTGGATGTAGGAGATCTCCTTGAGCTTGAGCGCCCCCTCGAGGGCAATCGGGTACTGGTTGCCGCGTCCCAGATAGAGGAAATCCCTGGCCTGCATCAACTCCTGCGCCGCCTGCTCGATCGCATCATTGATCTCCAGGCACTCCTCCACTTTGCGCGGCAGGCTGACCAGATTCTGCAACAGCTCGCGGCGGGCGGCCTCGTTCAGAGTGCCGCGCACCCGCGCCAGGTGCAGCGTCAACAGATAGAGAGCTACCAGCTGGGTGGTGAACGCCTTGGTCGAAGCGACGCCGATTTCCGGCCCGGCATGGGTGTAAACGACCGAGTCGCTTTCCCGGGCGATCGATGATTCCAGCACGTTGCAGATGGCCAGAACCTTACCGCCCTTGCTGTGCGCCTCGCGCAAAGCGGCCAGAGTGTCGGCGGTCTCCCCGCTCTGGCTGATGACGATGGTCAGGGTTTTGGCCGTCACCAGCGGCGAACGATAGCGGAACTCGCTGGCGATATCGATCTCTACCGGCAACCGGGCATGCTTTTCGAGCATGAACTTGCCGACCAGGGCGGCATGCCATGAGGTGCCGCAGGCGACGATGTAAATCCGCTCCAGACCGTTAAAGAAGGTCTCGTCAAGCCGCATGTCCTCGAGGAAGACCTCGGCCTGCTCTTCGCGGATCCGCCCGGCGATGGTGTCGGCAATGGCGCGCGGCTGCTCGTGAATCTCCTTGAGCATGAAGTGACGGTAGCCGCCCTTCTCCGCCATGACCGGACTCCAGGTAATGGTCTTGACCGGTTTTTCGACTACCGTGCCGGACAAAGTGGTGATGGCCATTGCCCCCGGCGTGAAGACTACCATTTCGCCATCATCGAGAAAAATCATTTCCCGGGTATGGGAAAGCATCGCCGGAATGTCGGAAGCAACGAAAGACTCCTCTTGCCCCTGACCGATAACCAGTGGCGAACCCTGCTTGGCGGCGATCAGCTTGCCGGGCTCCTGTTCGCAGAGAATCGCCACCGCATAAGCCCCGCGAACTTCGCCGAGGCTTTTGCGCACCGCGGTTTCAAAATCGCCACATTCCATGTAGCGCCGTTCGACGAGATGGGCAATGATTTCGGTATCCGTGTCGGAACTGAATTCATGGCCCAGGCGGTGCAGTTGTTCCTTGAGTTCCAGGTAATTTTCGATGATACCGTTGTGCACGACCACGAACCCGCCGGCGCAATGTGGATGCGCGTTGGTTTCGGAGGGTCGGCCGTGGGTTGCCCAGCGAGTATGGCCGATGCCGACCTGCCCCTGCAAAGGTTTTTCGCGCAACAGCAGTTCCAAATTGACCAATTTGCCCTCGGCGCGTCGAATGCCAATCCCCTCCGAACAGAGCGTCGCGATGCCAGCAGAATCATAGCCCCGGTACTCGAGCCGGCGCAGACCTTCCAGAACGATGGGCGTCGCTTCGCGTCCGCCGATATATCCGACTATGCCACACAT
The DNA here is from genome assembly GCA_035269105.1 of Desulfuromonadales bacterium. GTDB lineage: Bacteria > Desulfobacterota > Desulfuromonadia > Desulfuromonadales > BM103 > JAQYVZ01. The sequence goes on along the minus strand of DATFJP010000099.1, from coordinate 760 downwards.
ATAGAAAGACCTCAGGAGTTGAGTGCTGAATAAAAAGATCGGCGAAGGGCACCGCCGGTCAACACCGTTGATTTATTTCTCGGATTTTTGTTGTTTTTGGCGCTTGCGCGCCGCCCAGCCTTCGACTACTTTCTGTTCCGCCCGGGACAGGGCCAGGGAATCGGCGGGAACATCCCTGGTGATGGTGGAGCCGGCACCGATCAGGCTGCCGCGGCCGATTTTCACCGGTGCCACGAACTGGGTATCGCTGCCGACGAAGACATCGTCTCCGATGGTGGTCTGGTGCTTGTTGACCCCATCGTAATTGCAGGTGATGGTCCCGCAGCCGACATTGACGTTCCGGCCGAGGACGGCATCGCCGAGATAGGTCAGATGACTGGCCTGGGACTTGAGGCCGATTCGGGCTTTCTTGGTCTCCACGAAATTGCCCAGTTTGTTCTGCCCTTCGAGCACCGTGCCTGGCCGCAGGTGAGCCATGGGCCCGATAGCACAGTCATCGCCGACCGTCGCTTCGGCCAGGACCGAGCCGGCTTTGAGGTGGACACGATCGCCGATTCGGCAATCGGTGACCACCACGCCCGGTTCGATCACACAGTCGCGGCCGATGGTCGTCTGGCCCCGCAGATGGATGCCGGGATGCAGCAGAGTGTCGGTGCCGATGCTTACCCCGCTGGCCACGTAAGCAGTTTGCGGGTCGGTCATGCTGACGCCGGCCAGCATATGCTGTGCATTCAGGCGTTCGCGGAACAGGCCGTCGGCC
>DATFJP010000098.1:0-2513 GCA_035269105.1 Desulfuromonadales bacterium | reverse complement strand
CCTGGCGCATGATTTCGACGTGTTGATCGAGGTGGACTTTCGTCCCGGCGTCACCGACAACGTGGGCCGGACAGCCGGCGAGGCACTTGAATATCTGACCGGCCGCCCCCTGGCCGGGGACGAGGGCGTTTATACCTCTGTGCAGTATCTGCTGCAAGGGGATGTTTCGGTAGAAGACGCCGAACATATCACCCGGGATCTTCTGGCCAACGCCCTGATCCAGAGCTGGACCATCGTGACCGCCGATCAGTTCGACCGGGAACAGGGCCTGCCGGTCAACGTGCCGAAAGTGATTGCCGCGGCTGCCCCGGAAATCAAGACCCTTGACCTGGAAGTTCCTGACGAGCAGCTGCTGGAGATCAGCCGGCAGGGCATGCTGGCTCTGAACCTCGAGGAAATGCGGGCCATTCGCGACCACTTCCGGGAGCCCGCCGTGCAGTCAGTCCGCCGCCAGATGGGGTTGACCGCCCAGCCGACCGATGCGGAACTGGAAGCACTGGCCCAGACCTGGAGCGAGCACTGCAAACACAAGATTTTTGCCGCCAAAATCGAGTATGAAGATGACCGGGGGCAACGGCAGACCATCGATTCCCTCTTCAAAAGCTATATCATGCAGGTCACCGCCGACGTCCGCGCCCGCATGGGCGAGCAGGACATCTGCCTGTCGGTCTTCAAGGACAATGCCGGAGTCATCGCCTTTACCGAAGACTGGAGCCTGGTCTTCAAGGTGGAGACCCACAATTCGCCGAGCGCGCTCGATCCCTACGGGGGGGCCCTGACCGGCATTGTCGGCGTCAACCGGGATCCCTTCGGCACCGGCATGGGCGCACGCCTGATGTTCAACACGGATGTCTTCTGCTTCGCTTCGCCCTTTTTCAGCGCAGCGCTGCCGCCCCGGCTGCTGCATCCGCGACGGATATTCGAGGGCGTGGTCGAGGGGGTCGAGCACGGTGGCAACAAGAGCGGGGTGCCGACCGTCAACGGCTCGATCGTCTTCGATGACCGCTTTGCCGGCAAGCCGCTGGTCTACTGCGGCACCGGCGCGATCATGCCGCGCGAGGTGAATGGCCGGCCCGGCCACGAAAAGCGGGCCCGGGTCGGCGACCGGATCGTTATGGCCGGCGGGCGGATCGGCAAGGACGGCATCCACGGCGCGACCTTCTCCTCGGAAGAGCTGCATGAAGGTTCGCCGGTCACCGCAGTGCAGATCGGCGATCCGATCACCCAGAAACGCATGTTCGATTTTCTGCTGATCGCCCGCGATCGCGGCCTCTACAATGCCATCACCGACAACGGCGCCGGCGGACTGTCATCTTCGGTTGGCGAGATGGCCGAAGACACCGGCGGCTTCGAGATGCATCTCGACCGGGCACCCCTCAAGTACAGCGGTCTGCAGCCCTGGGAGATTCTGATTTCGGAAGCCCAGGAGCGGATGACCCTGGCCGTGCCGCCGGACCGACTCGACGAGTTCCTGGCTCTGGCCGCTGACATGGGCGTCGAGGCCACCGATCTCGGCCATTTTACCGACTCGGGTTATTTCCATTGTCTTTACGAAGGACGGCCCTTGACCTTCCTGCCGATGACTTTCGTTCATGACGGCGTGCCGCAGATGGTGATTCCGGCCCGCTGGACTCCGCCCGAACTGAGCGAACCGGAGCTGCCTGAACCCGGCGATCTGAATCAGGTCCTTTGCCAACTGCTTGGCCGGCTCAATGTCTGTTCCAAGGAGAGCGTCGTTCGGCGTTACGATCATGAGGTCCAGGCGGCCACTGTGATCAAGCCGCTGGTCGGAGTGGTCAATGACGGTCCTTCCGACGCCGCCGTCCTCAAGCCCCTGTTCGATTCTTTCCAGGGGGTGGTGGTTGCTCACGGACTCTGCCCGCGCTACAGCGACATAGATACCTACCATATGATGGCCAATGCCATCGATGAGGGTCTCCGCAACTATGTCGCGGTCGGCGGCGATATCCGTCATGTCGCCGGACTCGACAATTTCTGCTGGTGCGATCCAGTCGCAAGCGACAAGACTCCGGATGGTGCCTTCAAGGCGGCCCAACTGGTCCGGGCCAACCAGGCCCTTTACGACTACTGCCTGGCCTTCGGCGTACCGCTGATTTCGGGCAAGGATTCGATGAAGAACGACTATATGGTCGGCAACACCAAAATATCCATTCCGCCCACCGTGCTCTTTTCGGTGATCGGCCGCATGGATGATGTGCGCCGGGCCGTGACCATGGATGTCAAGCGACCCGGCGATCTGGTCTATCTGCTCGGTCGGACCCGGGACGAATTGGGCGGCTCCGAATATCTGGCAGCACAGGGCGAACTGGGCCGATCCGTTCCGGAAGTTGATGCTGATGTTGCTTTGCAGCGTTACCGGAGCGTCAACCTCGCCCAGCGGGATGGGCTGCTGGCGTCCTGCCATGACCTTTCGGATGGTGGCCTGGGAGTCGCCCTTGCCGAAAGCGCCTTCGCCGGCGGCTTCGGTCTGGACGTCGATCTGGACCGGGTGC
>DATFJP010000097.1:0-6053 GCA_035269105.1 Desulfuromonadales bacterium | reverse complement strand
TTTCCCCTTATAATAAAGATTAAGGCAATCGCCCTCGGCGCTTTTGCCCACTTTTCCATCTTTTTGACCCGCAGCGGTTCCAGAAGGCCCAACCATGGCGAATAAAGATCAGAAACATCCCGGCCCAGAGCGCCGGCCCGCGGCCGAAGGCAACTTTTATCCCGAGAGCGGCAACCGGCTCGGACCGGGCATGAACGAGCGCATCCAGCGCCTGCGCAAGCTGAGCGTCGATACCGAGCCCAGCCTTTCCATCGAGCGCGCCCTGCATGAGACCGCCTTCTATCTGGAAAATGACGGCAAGTATTCGATTCCGGTCCTCAGGGCGAAGAACTTTCTCGACCACTGCGAAAAAAAAACCATTTATATCGGCGCGGACGAGCTGATTGTCGGCGAACGCGGCCCGCGTCCCAAGGCAGTGCCGACTTTCCCGGAACTGACCTGTCACAGCGTCGAGGATTTCCGGGTCCTCAACAGTCGCGATCAGCAGCGCTATACCATCAGCGAAGAAGATATCGAAACCTACGCCCGGGAGGTCATCCCCTACTGGCAGGGACGGACCATGCGCGAACGGATTTTCGGCCATGTTCCGGACGAATGGCGGGCTGCCTACGAGGCCGGGCTGTTTACCGAATTCATGGAGCAGCGGGCGCCCGGACATACCGCGCTGGACGGCAAGATCTATCGGACCGGCATGCTGGACTTCAAGCAGCAGATTGCCGATGAGATTGCTGCTCTCGATTTTCTCAACGACCCGGAGGCGACCGACAGGTTCGAAGAACTCAAGGCGATGGACATCTCCTGCGACGCAGTCATCCTGTTTGCGCAGCGTCACGCCGAACTTGCGGAAGAGATGGCCGCCGCTACCGACGACCCGCAGCGGGCCAGCGAACTGGAGAAGATCGCCGAAGTCTGCCGTCGGGTGCCGGCCAACGCGCCGCGCACCTTCTGGGAGGCGATCCAGATGTACTGGTTCGTCCATCTGGGCACCATCACCGAGCTGAACGGCTGGGACGCCATGAATCCGGGGCATTTCGACCAGCACCTGGCGCCCTTCTACGAGCGGGAGATCGCCGCCGGCGCCCTGAGCCGGGAACAGGCCAAGGAACTGCTCAGCTGCTTCTGGATCAAGGTCAACAACCACCCGGCACCGCCGAAGGTCGGCATTACCGCCCGGGAAAGCGGCACCTACAACGACTTTACCAATATCAACATCGGTGGTATCACCGGTGACGGCCAGGACGGCGTCAGCGAGGTTTCCTACCTGATGCTCGAGGTGATCGAGGAACTGCACATCCTGCAGCCGGGCAACTCGGTGCATATCAGCAGCAAAACGCCGGACCGCTTCCTGCAGGCGGCCTGCAAGGTGATTCGCCAGGGGCATGGCTACCCGTCGGTGTTCAACCCGGATGTCTATGTCCTGGAGCTGATGCGCCAGGGCAAATCCCTGCGCGACGCCCGCGAAGGCGGCTGCAGCGGCTGCATCGAGGTGGGGGCCTTCGGCAAGGAAGCCTATATCCTGACCGGCTATCTGAACGTGCCGAAGATTCTGGAAGTGACCCTGAACAACGGCGTTGACCCGGTGACCGGCAAGCAGGCCGGCATCGCCACCGGCGACCCCCGGAATTTCACCGGTTACGAGCAGCTTTACGCTGCGTTTCACAAGCAGCTCAACTTTATCGTCGATACCAAGATCCGGGTCAGCAACTACATCGACCGGATGTTCGCCAAATACGCTCCGGCACCCTTTCTGTCCGTCGTCATCGAGGATTGCATCAAGAAGGGCCGGGACTACTACGACGCCGGTCCGCGCTACAACACCAACTATATTCAGTGTACCGGCCTGGGCACGGTGACCGACAGTCTGGCGACCCTCAAGAAACATGTCTTCGAGGCCCGGACCTTCAGCATGGAGCGGATTCTCGACGCCGTGGCCAAGAACTTCGCAGGCGAAGAATTCCTGCGCCAGACAATCCTCAACAAGACGCCTTTCTTCGGCAACGACGATGATTATGCCGATGCCATCGCCCTGCAGGTCTACCAGGATCTGCTCGGTGCCATCGAAGGCAAGCCGAACGTCAAGGGCGAAGTCTTCCATCTCAACATGCTCTCCACCACCTGCCATATCTATTTCGGCAAGGTCATGGGCGCCACGCCCAACGGTCGCCTGGCCGGCAAATCCATCTCGGACGGCACCTCGCCGTCGCACGGTGCCGACACCCATGGTCCGCCGGCGGTGATTCGCTCACTGGCCAAGCTCGACCAGACCATGTCAGGCGGAACCCTGCTGAACCTGCGGTTCCTGCCCAGTTTGCTGAAACGGGAGGAGGATGTCGCCAAACTCGGCCAGCTGATTCGCAGCTACTTCATCCTCGGCGGCCACCACGTCCAGTTCAACATCGTCGACACGGCGACCCTCAAGGCCGCGCAGGAAAGCCCCGAGGCCTACAGGGACCTGCTGGTGCGCATGGCAGGATACAGCGACTACTTCAACGACATGAACGACGACCTCCAGCAGGAGATCATCGACAGGACCGAGAATGAGGAGATGTAAAGGCTTATTTTAACGCCTTCTCACTGTGTTCGTTCGAGGCGCAAAGGTCGCAGAAAAATAAGAATTTTGTGCAAAAGCCTGAATTAACCAAAGGTCACTGAGATTTGTTAGGACCTTTTATCTTTTGTCGCTTTTTTTTGCGGCTCTGCGACTTGAGTGAGCAAAGCGAACGGGCGTTAAAAGCCAGCAAAAATCCTACATGCAAAAAGCCCTCATCTTCGACATCAAACGCTACTGCATCAACGATGGTCCCGGCATCCGCATGACGGTTTTCTTCAAGGGCTGTTCCCTGGCCTGTCGCTGGTGCCACAACCCCGAGAGCATCTCCCCCAAGACCCAGAAAATGTTTGATGCCGGCAAGTGCATCGGCTGCGGGGAATGCGTCCGCATCTGTCCGGTCCGGGCCTGCCGAATGACAGAGACCGGCGTTGTCACTGACCGGGAACTCTGCACGGCGTGCGGCAAATGCGCGGACATCTGCCCGACCCGCGCCACTGAGATGTCCGGGCGCTGGTATACTTCGGCCGATCTGTTCGGGGAGATCGAGAGGGATATCCCCTTTTTCGACCAGTCGGGTGGGGGGGTGACTTTTTCCGGAGGGGAGCCGCTGCTGCAGCCTGCTTTTCTGCAGGAAATTCTCGAAGCCTGTGGACGGCGAGGAGTGCATCGTGCGATCGACACATCGGGCCTGGTGGCGACCGAAGTCCTGCTGGAGGCCGCAGAACGGACCGATCTCTTTCTCTATGACCTGAAACTGATGGATCCTGATCGACATAGGTCTTACACTGGTGTTGGCAACGAAAAAGTCCTTGCCAACCTGACGGCTTTAGCGGAAACTGGCGCAGCCATTCAGGTCCGGCTGCCTCTGATTAGGGGTGTCAACGCCGACAGCCGGAACATTGAGGCGACCGCTGCCTTCGTGGCCGGATTGGCCGGCGCGCGCAAGCCGGTCACCCTGTTGCCTTACCACAAGGTCGCCGCCGGCAAGCACGCCAGGCTCGGCCAGGAATATGGTGACTGCGGCCTGGCTGAGCCCGATCAGGTCGACATCGAACGGACCATTGATATTTTCTCCATTCACGGATTGACGGCGACCGTCGGCGGCTGAAGGCGAAAGCATCTTTGACATTCCGTAGATTACGGATCGCCTCTGGTTTTGCCGGGGGCTGTTTTTTTTAACGCAGGGACGCAAAGTCGCAAAGAGAATCGTCCGTTTAGCGCCTGCTCTTTCCTGACCTTCTGCCCCTGAAATAACCTCTTGGCGAAAATGACGGCTCAGCCACTGCATAACATAAAAATCTTTCGTTTCTGGCTGCCGCTGGCCCTGGCCTGGCTGATGATGGCGGTGGAGGGACCTCTGCTGGCAGCGCTGATTGCGCGCATGCCGGAGGCCCTTTTCAATCTGGCCGCGTACGGGGTGGCCTACGCTTTCGCCCTGATCGCCGAAGCGCCGGTTATCATGCTGCTCAGTGCGTCGACCGCGCTCTGCCGCGGAGCTGAGTCCTACCGTCGGCTGCGCCGCTTTACCCTGGCCTTGAGCCTGGGGGTGACCCTGCTGCTTCTGCTGCTGGTGCTGCCCGGCGTGTTCGACCTGGTCGGCCTCCATCTGCTCGGTCTCCATCCGGAGGTGGCCGGAGCGACCCGCCTGGCGATCTTGTTCCTGCTGCCCTGGCCTGGCGCGATCGGTCTCCGCCGCTTTTACCAGGGGGTCCTGATTGCCGATGGCCGGACCCGGCGCGTGACGATGGGTACCGTTTTGCGCATGGTGAGCATGGCCGCGGCGGGGTTGACCCTGGCGGCAAGCGGCGGGTTGCCCGGCGCTGCTGCCGGCAGCCTGGCTCTGTCCTGCGGGGTGGTAGCCGAGGCCCTGAGCATCCGGCGTCTGGCCAGCCCATCGATCCAGCGTCTGCTGCAGATCGATGATGTGGACCAGGCCCCCTCTTTCCGGGAAATCTGGAAATTTTATCTGCCCCTGGCCTTGACGCCCTTCATCGCCCTGAGCATTCAGCCGCTGATTGTCTTTTTCCTGGGCCGCGGCATGGACCCCCTGCAGTCTCTGGCGGTTCTGCCGGTCCTTTACGGCCTGACTTTCGTTTTCCGCGCGCTCGGACTCTCTTACCAGGAAGTGTCGATTTCTCTGCTCGGCGACCGCTTGGAAAACCGGCTGGCACTGGGCCGTTTTGCCGGCGGCCTGGCGGTTGCGGTCGGGGCTTGTCTCGGGCTGATCGCCGCCACCCCGCTGGCCGTCATCTGGCTGCGGGATATTTCGGGACTGAGCGAGGAACTGGTCCGCTTTGCCCGGCTGCCCTTGCTGTTGATGGTCCCGATGCCGGTGCTGACAGTCGGTCTCACCTGGCAGCGCTCGCTGCTGGTCAAGGTGCGCAAGACCGGACCGGTCTCTACCGCCACAGCCATCGAGGCGGCGGCAATCTGTGGTCTGATGGCGGTGTTGATTGCCTGGATTCCGCTGCCCGGCATGGTTCTGGCTGCTATCACCCTGGTCGTGGCCCGCCTGCTTGCCATGCTTTATCTGATACCGTATTGTCGGCATATTGAACAGGGATTAGGTGAAGAATTATGAAGGAGACGGGTAAATCATCTTCCGGTGGTGCGTGGTTCGTTCTGACCGCAGCCGTTCTCTGGGGGACCACCGGCACGGCCCAGACTTTTGCCCCGGCCGGTTTCGATCCGATCGTGATCGGCTTTCTGCGCCTGGCCATCGGCGGCCTGGTTCTGCTGCTGCTGGCCTTGAGTCGCAAAGAGCTTGGTTCCCTGCGCGGCTGGCCCCTGCGGCTTACTTTCCTGGCCGCTTTTTTTACCGCCGCCTACCAGGCCTGTTTCTTTGCCGCTGTGGCCAAAACCGGCGTGGCCGTCGGCACCATTGTCGGCATCGGCAGCGCGCCGATTGCCGGCGGTTTGCTCGGCTTCCTGTTCCGCGGGGAAAGGCCGGGACGCCGATGGGCCATTGCGACCTTTCTGGCCATTTTCGGCTGTGCGGCGCTCGCTTTGAGCAGCAGCCGCGGTGATGTGGAAATCAACCTGTTTGGCCTGGTTTTGGCTTTGGCAGCAGGTTTCTCTTACGCAGCATATACCCTGGCTATCAAGGGATTGCTGGAGGACCGCAGCCCGAATGCGGTCATGGCGGTGGTCATCTGCCTGGGCGCTTTGCTGCTGCTGCCGGCACTGTGGGGGCGGGATCTGGTCTGGCTGCTCGAGCCACGCTCGGTTGCCGTCGCACTGCATCTTGGCGTGGTGACCATGGGCCTGTCGTACTGGTTCTTTGCCCGGGGACTGCGTTCGGTCCAGGTGGCGACGGCGGTGACCCTGACTCTTGCCGAACCCATGACAGCCGGTCTGCTCGGGGTATTGGTGGTGGGTGAATATCTGCCGCTGACTGCTTGGGGAGGCCTGCTGCTGATTCTCTCCGGATTGCTGATCCTGGCCCTGCCGGCCCGGCGGGCGAAAAAAGCGGTGCCCGTGGTATGAAAGACCAGCGGCGGGC
>DATFJP010000096.1:0-2810 GCA_035269105.1 Desulfuromonadales bacterium | reverse complement strand
TATCGGAACTGGATGAAGGTCTCGATGTCGCGGCAATCCAGTTCATCCAGGACAAGACATTGAGGAGCAATTACACGTCTTTGGGACTGGAGAGGGCCTATCTGGAGGTCATGCGACTGGTTGCCCGTGGTGATACAGGTAAGATTGATCTCATCGTATTACCCGAATCGGTCGCGGTTGGCGCTCTTTCTATCGACGGAAGCACGATTCCAGAGGTGTCCGGGCAAATTCAGTGGCCTGTTCGGGACTGGCAGCAGGCCATTTCCTGGGTCATGGAGCAAAGTCGAGAAGACGTCGACATCATCATTGGCCTCGACACGGTTTCCGGTGGAAAACTGCATAACAGCCTTGTCTTTTGGGACGAGGGGAAAATCCATAATACCTATCATAAACAAAGGCTTGTGCCGTTTTCCGAGTATCAGCCAAAAATCCTTGGGCTACTTGGGATCCGGGGCCGGATGCAATACACCCCCGGCGATGGAAGCCGACTCGCTTCCCTGCACGGCATAAAAATTGGTGGATTTATCTGCCAGGAAGTTCAGATCCCAAGCGTTTTACGACAAAGCGTAAGAGACGGCGCCGAGTTACTGGTGAGCGGGGGCAACGACGGTGTTTTCGGCAACCCGGCCGTTGCCAGGATCCACGCAAATATGGCGCAACTGCGGGCGATCGAGAGCGGAAGATTCATGGTTCGAGCCATGAAAACAGGGGTTTCGGCGATTATTTCTCCGACAGGTCGCGAAATATCGCGCAGCGATACTTCCAACTCTACGGTGGTGGTGGACACGGTGCACGCACTGCGGGGATCCACGGTTTTCATCAAGTTCGGCAACTGGCCCATCGTTCTCGCACTGGCTATGCTCCTTTGCTGGTACCCGGCTTTGAAACAACGGCGAAATGTCGTAAAAGCTTGATTCAAGCCTCTTTTTTAACGCTTTTTTAATTTTATTTGTGATAGACGTTAATTCGTGACAATTTGGCGCTCCTTAAAAAACTTGTCAATGTTGTCTCTTTCAGTGGGATCTTTTCGTATCTAGTAAGCAAGACACGGAAACTTATCACCAAGCTGTTTTGGAGGACAGCGAGTTCTTCAATTTTGCGTGCAAGGGGCAGAGTGGCTCAGGTGCGTTTTTCAAAATCTTTAGAATCGACGACAACGGGAGTTAGGCATGACTAGATTCATCCATCAATCGATCGCCGGCAGCATCGTGGCGGGGCTAGCGGTAATTAGCCTTATGCATTTTCCAGCGAATGCGATAGCGCAATTCGAATCGGCAAAGGTTGGATTAGATTACTCGGCTGCAGGAAAGCCGGTTAAGGCGACGGTCAACGCCGATCATGCAGTTATCGGGATTGACTTCAAGCAACAGGCCGAATTCGCCGTGGTACGCATTTCCGGCCCGGGTTTTTTCTCTATCTCGAAGCGCGTGGAAAACACGGACTATATTAGTGTTGATCTGAATAAGGATCTCGACCTTTCTGCTTACGTCGATGGCGAGATCGACAAGCAGGCGGTGTCCGGGCTTGATTTCCTGCCCGACGGCCAGTATACGTTTGAGATCATGGTTCATACTGCTGATGGCTTACGACACACGACACGAGGTGAGTTTGAGGTCTATGCAGGCAGCGCATTTATGATCCCGTCGTTCGATGAGATTTCGGCCAACGACAGGGAATTATCAGATATCCGGAAACCTGGAATCTTGCAACGAGTGGCGAGCTCGTTTCTCGACCTCATAATTCCTGCTGCACATGCAGACACGGCGGATAACTTTCTTACGATAAATGACGTTGCCGCCGATGATGATACAGGGTTAACTTTCTCAAACGCCACTGCCGAAAATACGGATTTCGCGATTCGGAATCAAGACGGGAACCTCAGAATATTTGACGATGGTGGAATTCCCGCCCCGGACGCCACAACGCTCCTGAACATTGTGGGCAGTACTGGCAAGGTCGGATTCGGCACTCAGAACCCAGAAGAGACTATCCATCTGGTCACACCGAACTCGCTCGCGGGTTTCCGTCTTGAGGATTCCCAGGGCTCTTGGACCATCTCTACCGGCGGCTTTTTGAGCGATCTCGGATTTCGAATTCGAAATAGCAGTAACGGCACGACGCCGTTCAGGATCGAACAGACAGCTCCCACCGACAGCATCCGAGTCACCGCAAATGGCGATGTCGGATTGGGAACTCCGACGCCAGCTACCGCGCTCCACGTGTCAAAAGATACGACAGCGACGATCCGCGCAGAGAACACCAGCGGCACCGCGGCGGAGCGGGTCATGTTCCAGTTGATCAATGCCGGCAAGACTCGCTTCGTTATCAACAACACTGCCGCTGGCGAAGTATGGACGTTTGACAATGCCGGCGGTGCGTTCCAGATTTCTCGCGTTGGCACGGGCGTGGCCGAATTCGAGGTACGAAATAATGGCGACGTAAGGGCGGATACCGGCGAGATGTATGCCCAAGCATTCAATACCGTGTCCAGCCGCTCCAAGAAGACGGACTTCAAGCCCGTGCAAGCCGTCGACATCCTCGACAAAGTCGCTGCGCTTGATATTACCGAGTGGCGATATATTGCTGACGAAGAAGGCAAGTCACATATTGGTCCGATGGCAGAGGAGTTTCAAGAGTTATTCGGTCTGGGCGATGGCGCCCATCTGAATTTGGTTGATACTACCGGTATCACGCTGGCGGCTATCCAGGGCCTGCGGGAGGAGCAACAAGCCAAGTTCAAAGCGATTCAGATGGAAAACGCCCTGTTGCGTGATCAACTGGCTGATCTTGCCGCGATCAAGGCCGAACTT
>DATFJP010000095.1:0-15878 GCA_035269105.1 Desulfuromonadales bacterium | reverse complement strand
GAAACGTTCCGGCAAGTCGGTCACCTGGTCCTCCGGAAAATAGCGCGGCCCGACCGGCAAATGTTCCAGCATGACCTGTTGCAGGGTATCGACACCGGCTCCATCCAGAGCCGACATGGGCACGATCGCGGTAAATTCCCGAAGTTTGCTGTAAGCATCGATCTTCGGCAGCAAGCTCTCCTTCGGAACCAGGTCGGCTTTGTTGATCCCCAGGATGACAGGCGTTGCCACCCGGTCGAGAACCTCGTGCACCGGGGAATCCGCATCGACGCTGCGATCCGCTTCCACCAGCCAGAGCACCAGATCAACATCCTGACAGGCCTTCTGCGCCTGTGCAACCATGTACCGGTTCAGGGACGAGCGGGCCTGGTGAATTCCGGGCGTGTCGAGAAACAGCATCTGGGCATCGTTCCGCGTCAGAATGCCGAGAATCCGGTTGCGGGTCGTCTGCGGCTTGGCAGACGTAATGGCAATTTTCTGTCCACCAGCAAGTTGAGCAGCGTTGATTTGCCAACGTTCGGCCTGCCGATAATAGCGATGAAACCGGAACGATGCCCGGCGGCAACCTGTGTCACGTTAAACTCCTTTCCATCGGCAGGAACAGTCCATGGCAGAGCCCGTCGACCTCGAAGCAGCCCCGCTTGACCCGCTGGTCACCGTTAATGCCGGTCAACCCTCTGGTCTGGCGCAGCCACGAAATGTTCTCACGGCCCTGGCCTAGGGCGTCGGCCAGGTCATGGGGGTGGACGCGGACAGCCTGGTCCTGACCAACCGCCCGGGCAAGAGCCCACCTCCAGAGACGGGACTTGACCAGTTGCCCGAAAGCGGGATGATAGGGACCGGCCAGCAGCGCCCACCGCAGTTGTGCACTGTCCTGCAGCCCCATCCGGATCACCTGGACCCTGGCCTGTCGGCAGATCAGCCACTGCTCGGCAACGATATCCACCGCCTCGTCGAGTTCCAGCGGCTCGAACTGGCCGGCCTGCCAGAGAGTGGCCAGGCCGGTCCCGCGGCAAACCAGCGTCGGATAAATCCGGAGGAAGGCCGGGTTGAGGGCCAGAGCCTGCCGCAGGGATGCCAAAGCTTCCTGCCGCCCGCCCCCGGGCAGTCCCGGCATCAACTGCAGACCATAATTCAGTCCCAGGGAACGACAGACAGCGACCGCTTTTCGAATATCGTCGCCCGTGTGGCCACGGCGACTGGCCGTCAGCACGGCTTCGTCAAAACTCTGACAACCGATTTCCGCGGTCGAGACACCATTTTCAACCAGATGTGCGGCCTGATCGATGCCCAATGCATCCGGACGGGTGGAGACCCGGATGCCGCCAATCCGTCCCTGGGCGAGAAAATGGCGGCCAACTTTCAGAAAAGCTGTCTGAACGCTTTCGGGAAGCGCCGAAAAAGAACCGCCGTAGAAAGCGATCTCGCCATCGCCGCAGGTCGGCAGACGCTGGTCCAACCAGACGCTGATCCGTTCAGGGTCGGGGAAATGCTCCGCCCCGCCAGTCCCGTGCTGATCACAAAAGAGACAGCGGTGAGGGCAGCCTGCATGCGGCAGAAAGACCGGGAAAATCTGCAATTTAACACTCCAGGCCAGCCAGAGCCTGGCGGGCGGCTTCCTGCTCGGCCTTTTTTTTGGTGGTCCCGGTCCCGGTCCCGCAACGCTCGCCGTCAAGGTCGACCTCGACCGTATACCGACGCTCGTGGTCAGGGCCACTCGCTTCAACCAGCCGGTAGACCGGCAAATTACCACCTTGAGCCTGGCAGATTTCCTGCAGACGGGTCTTGAAATCCTGGCCGGTGCGCATGGCGGCCGTTTTCAGCAGTGGCAGCAACAGGGGTTCCATCACCTTCACCGACCGTTCGAAACCACCGTCGGTAAAGATTGCTCCGAACAGGGCTTCCAGGGCATCGGCCAGCAGACTGTCCTTCTCCCGACCGCGGCTGCGTTCCTCGCCCCGGCCCAACAGCAGACAACCACCCAGATTAAGCTGCCTGGCCAGTCCCGCCAGGCTCGGTTCAGCCACAACTTCGGCCCGCAGACGGGTCAGTTCACCCTCCTGGGCCTCGGGGAACTCGCGAAGGAGGCAGCGGCTGGCAACCAGATCGAGAACGGCATCACCAAGAAACTCAAGACGCTCATAATCCGATCGTGCCATCAGGCCGGCTTCGTTGGCAAAAGAGCGATGGGTCATTGCCTCGCGCAGCCAGTTTCTATCGGAGAAGGCATAATTTATACGCTTTTCCAGATCCACCCAGGCGGGAAGATCCGGAATTGGTCCGGATGTCATCGCAAACGTCCTTGCCGGCAATCAAAAAGGCCAGGAGCCTGTCGGACGATCGATGAACTGGCTGCAAATCCGATCCTTCGGCCCATATTTCAACTCCTTTTTGCCCCATAGCTGCGGCTATGAGCCTGCAAACGAGCTAAAATCTGTTCTCGAAGCCTCGAATTATCGCTTCAGTCCGTATCGTCAGACAGACTCCTAAATTTCAGGCCCGTAAAGGCCCAATCGTACACCAGTTGCCGCGACATATCAATTCAATCGACCGCCTCAGGGAGCAGCAGGTCGCAAGGGCTCCTGATTTGTACTTGCTTCGCCAATTGGCCCTTCCTATAATGAAACTTTTGAGATATTTCAAGTCTTTGTTGATTATCAGCCACGGCAGGATGCAGCAATCCCCGCATCCCTAACCACTGGAACAGGCTTCCCGGTTCCGTGTTGCCCCGGCAGCCAGGCGGACCGGAATGACAGGTACGGCATATTATGAGCTTTTCACACATTCTCGGCCATGACCGGCAGAAAGAGATCCTGACCCGGGCCCTCGAAGCGGAACACCTGGCACACGCCTACCTGTTTGCCGGACCCGACGGCGTCGGCAAACGCCTGGCCGCTCTGGCCCTGGTCCGCGCCATGTTCTGCCCGAACGGCAATGGCTGCGGTCAATGAGCCGCTTGTCGAAAGATGGATCATCGCAATCACCCCGATCTCCATTTTATCGAGCCGGACGGCACCAGCATCAAGATCGAGCAGGTCCGGGCACTGCAGAAAGAGCTTTATTTCAAACCGCTCGAAGCCAACTGCAAGGTCGGTCTGATCGACCACGCCGAACTCATGACTATTGCTGCGGCCAACGCCCTTCTCAAGACCCTCGAAGAGCCCCCGGGCAGTGCGTTGCTGATCCTGCTTTCCTCCCAGCCGCAGCGATTACTGGAAACCATTCGATCCCGCTGCCAGTCGTTGCACTTCGCCCGGCATTCCCAGCAGCGACTGCAACAGGTCCTGGAACAGAAACTCGGCCTGGAAACATCCGAAGCCCATATTCTCGCCGCACTCTCCGAGGGCAGCTTTCGCAAGGCATTCGGCAAGGACAAAGAACTTTACCTGCAGAAACGCCGCGATCTTTTAAAAACCTTGACCGCTTTATCACCAGGAAGTATCTTGCCAGTTCTGGAATTTGCCGAAGATCTCGCTTCCGAAAAATCCGACCTTCCCGATATTCTCGAGATTTTTCAGGCCTTCTTCAGGGATGTCCTGCTGGTGCTTCATCATCAGGCAGACGACCATCTCGTGAATCTCGATCTCATGGAAAAAGTTCGGAAGGCGGCCCGCCGGGAAACAGTATCTACTGTCCTCGACAAGCTCGGGGCCCTGGCCGAGGCGAGAAAGCACCTTGAACGCAACGTGAACCGTCAACTGGCCATGGAAGTCCTGCTGCTCAGGTTGACGGCTGGGACCCAATAAACCTTATGACACGAATTGTCCTCGTCAGATTTCAACCCGCCGGCCGGCACTATCACTTCAACGCCCTGGACCTGGAACTTCGGGCCGGCTCGCGGGTGATCGTAGAGACCGATCGCGGCCGCGCCATGGCGACCGTCGTCACCGAACCCCGGGAGGTTCCCGACGATCAGACCCCCGAAGGCCTGAAAAGCCTGTTGCGCGTGGCGACGGAAGAAGACCTCGAGCTTGCGGAAAAAAACGCCGCCCGCGAAAAAGACGCCTACCGCTACGGCCTGGAACGAATTCAGGCGCGCCGGATGGAAATGAAGCTGGTCCGGGCCGAATATGCTTTCGACGGCTCCAAGATCATTTTCTACTTTACGGCGGACGGCCGCGTCGATTTTCGTGAACTGGTCAAAGACCTGGCCCACCATTTCCATACCCGGATCGAGATGCGCCAGATCGGCGTCCGGGACGAGGCCAAGCTGGTCGGCGGTATCGGCATCTGCGGTCGGGAACTCTGCTGCTGCAGCTTTTTGACCGAATTCACCCCGGTGTCCGTCAAAATGGCAAAGGAACAGGGGCTTGCCCTCAACCCGAGCAAGATTTCCGGGCAGTGTGGCCGTCTCCTCTGCTGCCTGAGCTACGAGTACGAAACCTACCGCAGCTTGAAAAAAGGTCTTCCCAAGTGCGGCAAAAAAGTCTGCTGGAAACATGAGAACTGGGAAGTTCGCAATCAGGATATCCTGGCGCAGAAGCTGACCCTGCGCAAGGAAGACGGTACGACCCAGGTGGTGACGGCAGCCGAATTAGAAGAAGGCCGCACCCAGGAACCTTCTGAATCCGGCACACCGCCGGCCAGTCCCGCTACCGACAAGGGAGCAGAACGCCGGCAGGCCGACGCGCCCCGCCGGCGCGAGAAGGATCGTTCCGGACCGGCAGAACCGGACAAACCGAAGCTGCAAAGCGACAAACCCGCCGGAGACCAACCCGAGACCAAGCCCGGCAAACGTAAAAAACGCAATCGAAGACGCCGCAAGAAGCGGCCAACGGCGCCCAAACAGGGAGAGTAAGGCATGACCAACGACAAAACTTTTTATCTGACAACGCCGATTTATTATGTCAATGACGTTCCCCATATCGGCCATGCCTACACCACCCTGGCCTGCGATGTCCTGGCACGCTACAAACGCTCCCGCGGCTATCAGGTTTTCTTTCTGACCGGCACCGACGAGCATGGCCAGAAAGTCGAGAAAGCGGCCCAGGCCAAGGGCGAAACGCCGCTTGAACTGGCCGACCGGGTCGTCAAGCGCTTCCAGTCCCTTTGGGAAAAACTGGAAATCTCCCACACCGACTTCATCCGCACTTCCCAGGAGCGTCACAAAACCACGGTTCAGCACATGTTCCGCACTATCCAGGAAAAGGGAGATATTTATCTCGGTGAATATGTCGATTGGTATTGTACGCCCTGCGAGACCTTCTGGACGGAAACCCAGCTGGTTGACGGCCATTGCCCCGACTGCGGCCGACCGACCGAAAAGCTCAAGGAGGAATCCTATTTCTTTCGCATGAGCAAATACCAGCAGCAACTGCTTGACCATATCGAGGCCAACCCTGATTTCATTCAACCGAAGGGGCGCCGCAATGAGATTCTCAACTTCGTCCGCGAGGGTTTGCGCGATCTGTCGATCTCGAGGACCAGCTTTTCCTGGGGCATCCCGGTCCCGGGTGATGACAAGCATGTGCTGTACGTCTGGTTCGACGCCCTGACCAACTATATCAGCGCCCTGGGTTACCCCGCCGATGAGGAGGGCCGCTTTGCAGCCTTCTGGCCCTGCGATGTGCACGTGATCGGCAAGGACATTCTGCGGTTTCATACCGTCTACTGGCCGACCTTCCTGCTCGCCGCCGGTGTGCCGCTGCCCAAAAAGATATTTGCCCACGGCTGGTGGACCGTCGAAGGCCAGAAGATGAGCAAAAGCCTGGCCAACGTCGTCGAACCCAACATGCTGATCGACAAGTATGGCGTCGACGCCATCCGATATTTCCTGCTGCGGGAAGTACCCTTCGGTCTCGACGGTGATTTTTCGCACAGTGCCCTGATCCACCGGATCAACTCCGATCTGGCCAACGACCTCGGCAACCTGGTGAGTCGGAGCACGGCCATGCTGAACAAATACTTCGACGGCATCCTGCCGGCGGCAGGTGAAGTCGAGGCTGTCGACGAGGCCCTGATCGGCAGAATCTCCGAGGTTCTCCACGAGATGGATGAACACATGGAACATCTGGCTTTCAACCGGGCTCTGCAGGTGGTCTGGAGCCTGGTCGGCGCCGCCAACAAATATATCGACGACACCACGCCCTGGAGTCTCGCCAAGGATCCGGCCCGGGTCCAGCGGCTCGGCACGGTCATGTACAATCTGCTGGAAATCGTCCGCCTGATCGGGCTGATGATCGAGCCTTTCATGCCGGAAACCGGTGCCAGAATTCGTGCGCTCCTCGGCTATGCCCCGGGCACCGAAAACATGGAGCACGGCGGCGATTGGGGCAGCCTGCCCCCCGGCCAGAAAATCGCCAAGGCCGAACCGCTGTTCCCGCGGATCGAGGGGGAGTAGGGGCTTTGGGTCGATTTTAACGCCCGTTCGCTACGCTCACTCGAGGCGCAGAGAGCGCAAAGAAAACCTTTTGATGTTCAGTCAAAAATCAATGTTTCGAAGGTCTGTTTTTTGACCTCAAACCCTTGTCCTTTCGCTTGGCTTTCTCAGCGTCTTTGCGTCTTGAGTGAGCGGAGCGAGCGGGCGTTATAAACATGGTTTCCCAATGCTGAAGAACACACCCGGCCTGGTCGACAGCCACGCCCATCTGGACGGCAAGCAATTTGCCGGCGACCTGGAGGCGGTTCTGGGACGGGCCCGGGAGGCCGGCGTCAGTGATGTCCTCACCATCGGCTGCGACCTGGAAAGTTCGCGGCGCAGCGTCGAACTGGCCCTGCGCTATCCCGAAGTCCATGCCAGCGTCGGCATCCATCCCCATGATGCCGCCAGTCTCGATGCGGAAACGCTCGCCGAACTGGAGCGGATGGCCGAAACCGTCGACAAGGTGGTGGCCATCGGCGAGATCGGTCTCGATTACTACCGGGACCGCGCCCCGCGCGACCTGCAGCGGACCGCCTTCCGCCAGCAGATACGG
Organism: Desulfuromonadales bacterium; assembly: GCA_035269105.1. Taxonomy (GTDB): domain Bacteria; phylum Desulfobacterota; class Desulfuromonadia; order Desulfuromonadales; family BM103; genus JAQYVZ01. The sequence continues at coordinate 8,964 of DATFJP010000095.1, read as the reverse complement.
CTGGCCGCAAAACTCGGCAAACCGGTCATCGTCCATGATCGCGACGCTCACGACGAGGTCCTGCAGATCCTCAAGGAAGAGGCCGCGGGCAAGGTGGCAGGTGTCCTGCACTGCTTCTCCGGCGACCTGGAGATGGCCCGCGCCTGCGTGGCCATGGGATTTCTAATCTCCTTCGCCGGCCCCCTCACCTATCCGAAGAACGATGCCCTGCGCGCCATCGCCGCTGACCTGCCGATCGACGTCATGCTGGTGGAGACCGACTGTCCCTACCTGGCGCCGCAGAAATGGCGCGGCAAGCGCAACGAGCCGGCCTACGTACAGTCGACCGCCGAGATGCTGGCCGAGGTCAAAGGCTTGAGCCTGCAGGACGTCGCCCGGGTCACGTCCCTGAACGCCTTTCGCCTGTTCGGCATCGGCAAAATCGACCAGAGTGCGCGCATTGCCTACGTGATCCGCAACAGCCTGTACCTCAATATCACCAACCGCTGCACCAACCAGTGCACCTTCTGCGCGAAATTCAGCGACTTCACGGTCAAGGGCCATCAGCTCTGCCTGGAGAAGGAACCGAGCGCGGCAGAGGTGATCGCCGCCATCGGCGATCCGCAGGCATATGCGGAAGTGGTTTTTTGCGGCTACGGCGAACCGCTGGTCCGCCTGGATCTGGTCAAGGAAGTCGCCGCGTGGCTCAAGCAGCACGGCGTCACGGTGCGCATCAATACCGACGGCCAGGCCAACCTGGTGCATGGCCGCAATATCCTGCCGGAACTGGCCGGCCTGGTCGACGCCGTCAGCGTCTCCCTGAACGCGCCCAACGCGGCTCAGTACCAGGAGATCTGCCAATCAGCCTACGGCGAGGCAGCCTACGCCGCCGTCCAACAGTTCCTGAAAGAGGCGGGGCAATGGATTCCCTCCGTCACGGCCACCGCCGTCAGCCTGCCCGGGGTCGACATCGCGGCCTGCCGGCAGGTCGCCCGCCAACTCGGCGTTGCCTTCCGGGAGCGGCCCTATAACGAAGTGGGTTGACCCGGGTCAAGCCTCAGGGGCTGTTCGTATTGAGGTTTGTTCCGAGTACAGGCGGGCATAGCAGGACCACAATTTTTCGAGCTCCTCATGGAGTCCTTCCCCGGCAGCCGACTCTGAATGCCCGGCGCCCTCGATCATGGCGCTGACCCACGCATACAGGCGCGAAACATAAGCCCTGGCAGCATCATCGGCGGCGCCTGAAAAGACCTGGTTGACCACGTCTTCCATCTCCTTGTCGTAACCGGCCTTGGCGATGGCCATGATCGCCAGCGTCCTGGCAAAGCTTTCGTCCATGCCGACCTTCAGCCCCACCTGGTAGCGAACCCCGTAAATCAAGGTCCCCACGAAGCAGAGATGGGCAACCGCGTTCTCTTCCGCCGGGGAAATCCTTTGTGCACGCTCCCAGACCAAGGCCCACACCTGATTATAGAGCTTGTTGAATTTCCGCAGCTTCAGAGCGTCGCGAATGGCCATGACCACCTCAAAAAAAGCAAGATTGAAAACTTGGAATTTGGGGTCAACGATACCCCTTCAAGGACGTGACGCGAAGAAAAAAATGCCCCGTCGCCAGGGAGGGGGGGGAATGGGCAACGGGGCAAAGAACAACCATGTTTTGGTTGCAGAATTTATATATTGCATTTCCTGCATTAAGTCAAGCTTTCATTCAGCCGGATTTTCTCCCGAAAAAAGCCTCATGCGGTCATTCCGGGTTCGGCGGTCTTCTTTACCCATCAGGCCGGGGATCATTCGGCCTGGGAAGTCGGGCGCCCTGGAATTCCCCAACCAGGGACGCATAACGGCTTATATCGACATTGCCACCACTGATAATGACACCCACGCGTTTGCCTTTCAATTCCTGCTTTTGACGGCAGGCGGCAGCGAAACCGAGGCAGCCGGTTGGTTCGACCACGATTTTCATGCGTTCGGCAAAAAAGCGCATGGCGTTGATCAACTCGTCATCGCGGGCAGTTAGAATATCATCCACATTTTGAAGGATGATGGGGAATGTGTACTGTCCAAGATGCTGAGTCTGGGCACCGTCAGCAATGGTTTTTGGAGTATCTATGTGCACGATCCGACCGCTGCGGAACGACTGCTGGCCATCATTGCCCGCTTCAGGCTCGACACCGTAAATGCTGCAGTTGGCTGAGAAATGGCGGGCGGAAAGGGCCGAACCAGCAAGCAGGCCACCTCCGCCGAGACAGACAAACAGGACATCGATCTCACCCACTTCTTCAAAAAGCTCTTTCGCTGCCGTTCCCTGGCCTGCGATAACATGCGGGTGATCATAAGGCGGGATCAGCGTCAGGCCATGTTTCTCTGCCAATTCACTACCAAGCTGCTCGCGATCTTCAGTGTAGCGGTCGTATTCAATGACATGGCCGCCATAGCCACGGGTGGCAGCCATTTTCGCAGAGGGCGCGTCATGCGGCATCACAATGGTTGCTGGAATTCCGAGCAGTTTGGCCGCCAAGGCAATGGCCTGGGCATGATTGCCGGAAGAGAAGGTCACGACTCCTTTTGCTTTCTGCTCATCACCGAACTGCGACAGGGCATTCAGTGCCCCGCGGAATTTGAATGCGCCCATGCGCTGAAAGTTTTCACATTTAAAGTACACCTCGGCACCGAAGGCTTCATTCACCTTACGGGAGGTCATCACCGGAGTCTTGTTGGCGACACCTTCGATCCGGGCAGCGGCGGCTGCAACATCCTCATAAACAGGCAAAACCATCTCTCTCATTGTTATTCACCTGGTCGGGTCAGTCGTTATAGAACGAAATCAATATACGACCGAAGTCCAGTGAGGACAAAAACTGAAACATCCTAAGTGTCATCTTATCTTGCAATTTTTCCGGCTTTGGAACAGCCGGCACGCGGTCGATTATTACGACCCCTGCAACTTGAGAAAGCCAACACTCTTTGAGCCTAGTGCTATTGCGTTCCATAGTAGATGGTGCAGAAAAACGAGTATATATATCAAGGCAAAAGAGCACAAAAGACTAGAGAATTTATTCCGATGATCACGCTAGACTACATTGATTATAGAAAAAACCGAGTGTTAGATTCAGAAAGAGCAATGCCGGGCACCACGGGTTAACTTAAAGTAAAGCTTGCAACCGCATTAATGTAGGTGCCAAGACAGGAAAAAAAATTTTGCATTTATTTGATAAACTTTAATTGTTTTGAAATTTCTTCTACGACAGAAGCCTTTTTCTGATTGAATGTTTTCTTGTTTGCTTCAAAAAGATTATTTCCCTTCGTGTCGATGGAAATAATCAGTGGCCCGAAATTCTTCACTCGCGAAACCCATAAAGCTTCTGGCATACCCAGGTCAAGCCATTCTACCTTTTCGATCTCCTCCACCCCAGTGGCCGCTAGAACGGCACAGCCTCCTGGGAAGACGGCGTGAACAGCTTTGTGCTTGGCGCACCCTTCTACCGTCTCAGGACCCATCCCACCTTTGCCGATAATCAACTTAACACCGGTTTGTTTGATAAACTCTTTCTCATGAACCTCCATCCGCATACTGGTGGTCGGGCCGATAGAAACCATTTTCCAGCTGTCCCCTTCTTTGGCAACGATTGGTCCCGCGTGCAGAATAGCCATCCCATTCAACGCGACCGGCAGCATTATCCCCAGATCGATTAACCTGCGGTGCCCCATGTCGCGACACGTAATCAGGGAACCGTCCAGATAAATGATATCCCCGACGGTAAGCTGCTCAACATCTTCGTCTCGAATGGGAGTTTTCAGGATGATTTTCAAAGCATCACCCCCTTATGGGAAAGCACTTCATAACTCAGGTCTTCATTAAAACGGATGGTCCCACGGCGGTGGGCCCAGCAGCCGACCGAGATGGCCACGCTGATGGTGGACGGATGCCTGGCAGCTGATTCAATATGTACACCCATAACGGAGTTCTTGCCGGACAGACCTTGCGGGCCGATGCCGATTTCATTGAGGCCTTTTTCGATCAGTTGCTCCATTTCTGCCCCTCGCGGATCAGCATGGCGCGAACCGATCGGTCGAAATAAGGCTTTCTTCGACAGGTTTGCCGCAACTTCAATAGAGCCCCCTATGCCGACCCCCACCAAGAGCGGTGGGCAAGCGTTAACTCCGTATGAAGTCATGACGTCAAAAACAAACCGCGTCACTCCCTCGTAGCCGGCCGCCGGCATCAGAGTCTTCCCCTGGCCTGGCAGGCTGCATCCGCCGCCGGCCATGTAGACTTCCAGGGTTATCCCGGAGTCGTTGGGAACGATATCCCAGTCGATCCAGGGTATTCTCTCCCCGGTGTTGTCGCCGGTGTTTTTTTCCTCGAAAATCTGTACAGCGTTATGCCGTAAAGGTGCTGTGCGGGTCGCGGTGCGAACGGCTTCGTCGAGGATTGTCCTGATTTCAGACAGTAGCGGAAAATCGGCGCCGGCCTTAAGAAAAAACTGGATCACGCCGGTATCCTGACAGCTCGGCCGATTCAGTTCATCAGCTTTAGCCAGGTTGTCAAACATTGAGTCATACACGACTTTCGCCAATTGACTATTCTCATCGGATCTCAGTTGCCGCAGCTTAGCCAGGATATCATCCGGCAGATGTTTGCCGACATAATCAGTAAATTTCGCCATGATATCAGTCATGGCAGCAACGGCTTTTCTGTGATGCATGTCAATCTCCCGATTGAGTCTGTCTGCCGATTCCATTGCTTCAAGCAAGCGCTTTCATTTGCTGGTAAAGGTCTGCTTTTCCTTCGAAACCAATGCCCGGCAGATCGGGCATGGTGATGTAACCATTCTTTACCTCGACCCCGTCAGGAAAACCTCCGTAAGGTTGAAAAAGGTCGGGATAGGCTTCGTTGCCGCCAAGCCCTAACCCGGCAGCTATGTTCAAGGACATCTGATGGCCACCATGCGGGATACAGCGCTCCAAGGGCCAGTCGTAATTCTGCAGCATTTCCAGAATCCGCAGGTACTCGACGAGCCCGTAACTCAAAGCGCAATCAAACTGCAGCCAGTCAAGATCGGGGCGGAGTCCGCCGTAACGGATCAGATTACGTGCATCCTGCATCGAGAACAGATTTTCCCCGGTTGCCATACTGTAGGGGTAATGTCCCGCCAGTTCGGCCTGAAGCTCAAAGTCAAGGGGGTCACCCGGTTCCTCGTACCAGAACAGTTCGTAATCACTGAGCACCTGGGCATACTCAAAGGCGGTCGTGAGGTCAAAGCGACCATTGGCATCAACAGCCAATCGCTGCCCTGGCTCGAGAATTTTGAGAACCGCCTCGATACGATTAATATCTTCTTTTAGAGACCCTCCCCCGATTTTTATTTTGACAACCGTGTAACCCCGTGCCGTGTAGCTTTTTATTTCATCCTGGAGAGCCGTCAGGTCTTTGCCAGGGTAATAGTAACCTCCGGCGGCATAGACGAAGACCTTGTGTCCTGGTTTACCGTCACCGTAACGTTCGGACAGGACTTGAAACAGCGGCTTCTTCTCGATCTTGGCAACCGCGTCCCAGATCGCCATGTCAACCGTGCCGACTGCGACTGACCGTTCGCCGTGTCCCCCCGGCTTTTCATTTTTCATCATGCAGTTCCAGATCCTTTGGGGATCGAAATTGTCCCGCTCAGGATCAAGCAGCGTTTCAGGTTCAGCTTCCAGCAGACGCGGCAGGAATCGTTCCCGGAGCAGGCAGCCCTGGCCGTAGCGTCCGTTCGAATTGAACCCGTAACCGACGACCCGACGGCCATCACGCACGACATCTGTGACAACCGCCACAAGACTCAGGGTCATTTTGCTGAAGTCGATGTAAGCATTGCGGATAGGCGATGAAATCGGTTTTGTTGCCTCGCGAATTTCGAGAATCTTCATAAGACCACCTTCTGCGAAAACCTGGACCATCTACCTTCGGATCAAGTCTCTGCGAGCGTTTTGATCCTATCCACCACCGCCTCAACCACTTCCGTCGTGTTGGCATTACCACCGATGTCCGCAGTCGTAATTCCCGCCGCAAGGGTTTCTCGAAGCGCCCGCATGACCAGCTCGCCGCAGTCTGGGAAACCGAGCTGCTCCAGCATCATTGCCCCGCACCATATCTGGCCCATGGGGTTGGCGATCCCTTGTCCTGCGATGTCCGGTGCTGAGCCATGCACCGGCTCGAACATGGAAGGGTACTCATTGCTGGGATTGATATTCGCCGAGGGGGCAATCCCGATACTTCCAGCGATTGCCGGGCCGAGATCGGTGAGGATATCGCCGAACAGATTGCTGCCGACCACCACATCAAAATGCTGCGGGTGAGTGACAAAGCGTGCGCAAAGCGCATCAATGTGGAACTGATCTGTTTCCAGCGCGGTGTACTCCTGTGCAATCTCGTTGAAAACCTCGTCCCAGAACGGCATGGTAAAGTTGATACCATTCGACTTGGTCGCCGAGGTCACTCTTTTGCGACCGGTTTTGACGGCCAACTCAAAGGCGTAGCGAATGATGCGCTCCACGCCATAACGTGTAAAGATGGTGTTCTGAACGACGACTTCCTGGGGCCTTCCCGAGTAAAGCCTGCCACCCATATTGGAATACTCACCCTCGTTGTTTTCACGGATGACAAGAAAATTAATATCCTCGGGGCCACGGTTGGCCAGGGGGCCACGTACTCCCGGCATCAGTTCAATCGGTCGCAGGTTGACGTATTGGCGGAATTCCCGCCGAATCGGCAGCAGCAAACCCCACAGGGAGACATGGTCGGGGACGCCGGGGAAACCGACGGCACCGAGGAAAATCGTGTCAAATGGCCGGAGTATTTCCAAGCCGTCTTCCGGCATCATCGCACCGTGCTTGACGTAATACTCACAACTCCAGTCAAAGTCGCGGTACTCAAGACGCAGGCCACCGTGAACCTCCGCCGCCGCATCCATAATTTGACGGCCGGCAGGAACCGTTTCTTTGCCGATGCCATCTCCGGGAATTGAAGCGATATTCAATATTTTCATACAACTATCCTTTCAACAAAAAGGGGACCATCCCTTTTCGTTTCAATGGCCGGTAGAGTTATATCTCCAAAAGTCAAAAAAACATCCCCTGCGGCAGTGGCACATGCAATACCTGGGTAAAAATCAGATAGAAGAAGGTGACTTCAGCAATGACGATGGGGATCCAGACCAGGAACTTTCTCATGGTCAGTTCCGTACGCACTCGGGCGAGATATCCGACAATGGCTGTCATGAAGATGACCGAACTCACATAAAAACCGAGCACAGGCATGAAGAGGACCCAGAGAAAAAAAAGCACACCGGTTACTATCCACCTCACATTGGAACCGACATTGAATATCTGATCCCGGGATGGCTTAACAAACCCCAGGACAATCAGAATCACGGACACGAGGCCCATGATGTAAACCACTGTCTTGGGAAACCCGATGCTCATCCAGGAGATATTTTCAAGGTTGAAGAAAAACACAGCTGTCAGCAGCAAGCCGACAACTCCGCTGGTAATGTGTGTATTGATTTCCCTATTCATCCTGACCCTCCAGAGCTCGGTACTTAGCGCGCTGCTTAAGCCTTCGCTTAAAAACTGACAGATAGGGCCATACCGCTGAAAACACAATCATTCCGATAAGGATTTGAGACAGGCCGTTTTCAAATAGTTTTAAAAATGGGTATTGGTTTGCCTGGCCGGTCAACAAAGCCTGGACAAATCCCATTTCGGCAATATTGCCTAAAATGAGTCCGAGCACGATAGGAGCGGGTGCAATCCCGATCTGTTTGAATAAAAAACCCATGGTGCCAAGAATGAGCATAATAATGACATCGGTGTGGCTGTTTCGAACGGCATAGGTCCCCAACATGGTCGCCATACCAATGGTGGGCACCAAAAAGTAGACGGGCGTTTTAAAGATCACCTTGTAGATCAGTCGTCCGCCCAACAGTCCCACGGGAACCATGGCGATTGCAGCAAGCCCCATTGAAATGATAAACCCATAGGTCAAATGACCGCTGGTGGTAAACAGTTCAATCCCCGGCCGGAGGCCATGGAGCATCATCACACCCAGGATCACGGCATCAGGGGGGGCTCCAGGTATGCCTAAGGTAAGAAGGGGAACCATGCTACCTGCCACGGTCACATTATTGCTCGATTCTGTGGCCACCAGGCCCTCCACCATACCTGTTCCAAACTTCTCAGGATGTTTCGAGGCCCTTTTGGCTTCATTGTAAGCCACCAGGTTGGCGACATTCCCCCCGGCTCCGGGAATGATTGCTACGATTTCTCCGATAATGCAGGACCGGATAAGGTTGCCGGGCATTGAAAAAACTGTTTTTGTGACCTGCCAGAATGAACTGCGGGATTTAGAGTCCACATCGATGGCCGTCAGCGCGGTTTTCCCTTTAGCAGCCATATTGAAAAGCTCAGGAAGAACAAAGAGACCGATCAGGGCGACAATCATGGCCACCCCCCCCTGCAGTACCGGCAGACCGAAAGTAAACCGCGTTTCACCGCCGATGGGAGCGACCCCGATCGTGCCAATGACCATGCCAAATGCACCGCCCAGAAGGCCCTTGATAGCTGCCCCCTCGGAAAGACCGGCAATCAGGGTTAGACCAAGAATAGCGACCCAGAAGTATTCAGCAGGCCCAAACCGAAGGGAAAGCTTGGCGAGAGGGGGAGAGAGCAGCAGCAGGAACAGGCTGCCGGCGATACCGCCGACGGCGGAGGAAACAGTTGCTATGCTGAGAGCTTCCAAGGCCCTTCCCTTTTTGGACATGGGATAGCCTTCAAAAGCAGTGGCGATGGATGAGGGCGTGCCAGGCGTGTTGACCAATATAGCGGCAAAAGAGCCTCCATAAATGGCGCCCATGTAGACAGCGCCCAACGCGACCAGACCATGCAGCGGGGGAAGCGTGAATGTGAAAGGAAGCAGAACTGCCAGCGCCATGGTGGCGGTGAGCC
>DATFJP010000094.1:0-2990 GCA_035269105.1 Desulfuromonadales bacterium | reverse complement strand
GCAGCACATCATTGCTCAGGGTTTCATCCCCCTTGTCGCTCATCCGGAACGGACGCAATATTTTTATCAAATCTTGAGGCATGCGGCTGGAGGCTGGATGCTTGACGCGGACCTCCCAGGGGCGCCAGGTTCCGAAGGCTTTGCAGGGCGAAAGGGTAAAAGTCTTGGTTATTGGTTGAAACGCCTTTTCTCGTCCAGCCTTCAGCCTCCCGCCTCAAGCGGTTCAAAAAGCCACGCGGCCGGTGCTGCAAAAAGTTCAGCCGGCCGCCTCCCCTCCGGGGTCCTTTACCAGGCCAACCTCGGCTCCTTCGTCGGTTTCTACCCTGCCGGCACCCTGGAACGCGCCTACCAACTCCTCAAGGCCGGGGCCTTCCACTGCCTCGCCACCGACCTCCACAATGCGGCCATGGCCGAGCGGATGCTGAAATCTGGCATCGAAAAACTCGAAACCAACCCCCTCCTCAAAACCCTCGCCGCCCGCACCCCGGACGACCTCTACCAGTGCGCCGAAGACTCGGTCAAAAAAGCGCAAGAGGAGCAGAAGGAGAACGAGGCAAAGCAGGAGCGTTTTGATTTTTAAAGCAATGAGCGGGGTAAAAATCTCTCTTTGTGTTGTTGCCGTATTTCATTGCAACTCTGAAGGCTGGGGTCAGGCTTCCTGGGTTGACAGTTTGTGAACAGTGATCCGTGATCGGTGATCGGTGCGATCCGGCTGCGGAGTCCCGTCGACAGCTGACTTATTTGCAGCTTCTTGTTTATTCACCGCCTGTTCGCTTCGCTCATCCGCCGGAAGTGGCGGCACGATGCGAGGCGCAACCAGAAGCAGGTGCCTGGAGGCAAGAACGCAGGAAAAGGCAAAGTCAAAGTCAAAAGCTCAAAGGGTCATGTCGACCTTTTCGTTGAATTTTTCGATTAGCCTGTCGATCCGTTCCGTCTGCGAATGGATATTCGTCCAATAATCCCGGTCGTACCACTGGGCATCGAGTTCTTCCAGGTCCTTGCCCTGCTGTTCCACCCAGGTAAAGTACTTCAGGTTGTGAATCTGACGCCGATCCTGGTACGTCAGTTCCTTCAGGTTATCGGTCGCTTCGCCCAGCAGATAACGCTGGTAATCGACTGCCGCATCCAGGCCGCTGTATTCGCCATGGGCGGCGGTCAGCTCGTCGAGGCGGGTTTGATACAGGTCCATGGAATCGGTGCAGACCGTGACGATCAGATCGTCCCCGGTCAGTTCATAGTACTTGGCCATCTTGATGGCACTGAGCAGATTGCCGACACCCGAAATGCCGATCAAATCGAGGCTGCTGATCAGATCTTCGGCAACCCGCTGCTGCGCCAGGAAAGCTCTTCCCTGCGGTTCATTAAACAGACGGATCAGGTGCATGCAGGCCGTGTCATCGATGGCGGTCACCATGTCCGTGTTGCGGACATTATGCACCCAGGGGATGTGCTTGTCGCCAATGCCCTCGATCCGGTGCGCGCCGTAGCCGCATTTCAGCAGGGTCGGGCATTGCAAGGCTTCACTGGCGACGATCCTGGAAGTGGGATAAACCTGCTTCAGATAATCACCGGCGGCTATGGTTCCACCGGAGCCGGTCTGCGACACGAAGCCGGCGAAGCGGCCCGTCTCCGGCAGAACCTTCCGGATCACGTCTTCAATCGCATGGCCGGTCACTTCGTAATGCCACAGGTAGTTGCCGAATTCCTCGAACTGATTGAAGATGCGGATGTCTTCGCGGGTCTGCCGCAACTCCCAGCATTTGTCGAAAATCTCCTTGACGTTGCTCTCGCACCCCGGGGTGGCAATCACCTCACCGGCGACCGTTGCCAGCCAGTTGAAACGTTCCCGGCTCATCTCTTCCGGCAGAATGGCGATGGATTCACAGCCCAGAAGAGTCGCGTTATAGGCGCCGCCGCGGCAGAAATTGCCGGTCGACGGCCACACGGCTTTCTGCGAGGTCGGGTCGAACTGGCCGGTGACCAGCGGCGGAACCAGGCAGCCGAAGGTCGCCCCGACCTTGTGAGCGCCGGTCGGAAACCACTTGCCGATCAAGGCAATGATTCTTGCTTTAACCCCCGAGAGCTCCTGGGGAATCTCGATATAATTGACGCCACCGAAGCCGCCGCCCTTAACGGTCGGCTGGTTCTTCCAGGTGATGCGAAACAGGTTCAGGGGGTCGATGTCCCACAGTCCGACATCCTTGAGCCGGGCTTTGATCCGGTCCGGGATCAGGTTCGGGTCCTTTTGCTGAGCCAGTGTCGGGATCAACAGCTTTCGCTCACGGGCCAGGGCCACGGTTTTCTGCAACTGCTCGTCATTGAGCTTCAGGTCAATCATTGCCCTTCTCCTTGATCTGTGGATTGCCGTGTATCGACGGCTCGCTTCCGGTGCGGGACCTCTTTGTCCTGGGGCCTGAGAGCAGCGGTTTCTGCCCTGAACGGCTTGTACGGTTGCCCGATATTAAACCAGGGGGCCGGACATTAAATTGCAAACATGGCCTGAACTTTTGTTGTTTTATGCAAATTGCCGAGATGCCGCGCAGGTTTTCAGCGCCTTTGCGCCCCAACAGCCCCGCCACGCCGAAAGCCTTAACGGACAATCTGCAAAATCCTGCGCAACAGGGATTTATTTGTGCAGAAATCTGCGCTGTGCTAGGTTTTCCGCAGAGCTTTTAACGTCTTTTCCGCCAAGGTGAATCATGGATGCATTCGATGCCAAACTTTTGAACCTGATCCAGCAGAACAACCGACTGACCACCGATCAGCTCAGCGACGCCGTGGGCCTGTCGCCGACCGCCTGTCAGCGCCGGCTGAAGAAATTTCGCGAGAACGGCACCATCGCCAGTGACATCGCCGTGATTTCCCCGGACGCCGTCGGCCGGCGCATGACCATGATCGTCCAGGTCTCCCTGGAAAGGGAGCAGCCCGAGCATCTGGACCGCTTCAAGACCTCCATGCTCGAGACCCCGGAGGTCATGCAGTGCTACTAC
>DATFJP010000093.1:0-7362 GCA_035269105.1 Desulfuromonadales bacterium | reverse complement strand
CAGGGCCACTTGAAAGCCGACCGTATTCGATGGTGCACCGGTCCCGTCGGGGCCGTGGCAGGAGGCACAATTCCGTTGATAAAGTTGCTGACCGCTGCGAGTCTCTTCTCCTGCGGCAAAGCTGTGATTGCCCTCGAAAAGCAGAAAACCGAACAGCAAGAGCAGGATAAGGACCCTTGATCGACGGACGATCCTTGTCAATGGCAGTTTAGCATTCATCAAATGCCTCTCCTGGAATTGGAGCAGTCCCTTGCCAGGGCCGCAACATTGAAAGAGCTAAGATGAGAAAACCCTAACAGAGATTTACGGGACGTCAAGAAGGGGTTTGAAGCGCGAGACAAAAAAAACCAATTTAAATCAGGGCTTGCTCCAGTTACTGTGCGCTCTCTCGAAGCATCCCTTTGGCTGACAAATTTAATACGTATCACCACCATAAAAACAAATTGAGGTATAGGGAGGTTGGGGGGAGGTAGGGGGAGGTTAGGGTCGGACCAGGTTAAGCCATTGAAATCATATTAAAGCACTGCCAGAACCTGCCTTGATTTCCTGCTATGGGCCGATTTCGGGGGTCCAAAATAGCTCCTTACACGTTTAATGCAATCGTTTTACATTCCAAGGGAGGGTGCCATGCCGAGATTGTTGCCCCTGGTCTTCAATTGAGGTGTCAGACGCGTTCGGCAAAAACCGGTTGGCTCTGCAAGGAGAGGATGGCGTTGTCGTTCGCGAAGGATTAAGCTCGTATGGCGCTGATTTTGACCCTGAAAAATCGATCCATAGGGCCAAAATGAGGAGTTTTTTTGAGTTGAAATCTTGGAGTTACAGGTATTTGTCTTGGTCCGACCCCATTTGCCCCTGATAATGGGCCAGGTACTGGTCCGGCCCGTTGCGACTCAGTCGGAATGTATTAGGAAAAAAAGGCACAACTGCCGTATCTGTGCCAGCGCCACCGTAGACCGTATAATCACCGGTATCAATCAGCAGCAGATCGTCCTCGTCGCTACCGACAATCGTGGATGGTTCTTAAGAGAACAGGGGCGATGGCCAGGAGAAAATGCAGACAAAGGCGAGCAGAACGCAGAGCAGGGCGAAGCGAGGCAAGATCATGAGACACCCCCGTTAAAGATACCACCTAAAGGGTGGGACTTTGGGCATGTATGCCGGAAACCACTATCCGATCCTCAGCAAGCGCAGGCCGTGCATGTTCGCTGGCTCTGCCAGGAGAACCGCTGGTCTGCGTTTGCCGGTGCAGAGTCAACGGCCGATGACCTGCTCTACAGAGATGTTTTAGTTGGTATCAATTCGCTGTTTCCAATGTAACATATATTTTCCTTTTTGCAGCAGCTCCCGAAGCCTGATCCGGACCGTTCTCACCAATGGAAAGCAACCTCCAAATTCACGTCTTATTAATACCCCTAGATTCAACTCGTAAGTGCTTAAACTAAAGTCATTCTGAGGTGTCCTCCGAATTTACGGCGAGCCAAAAATATGCACCCCTGATCCTGGAGGCTGGAAACCTGTCAACCGCTGACCCCGGAAAGATGACCTGCGGGGATGAAATTCCGGAGGTCCTTGCTATTCTTTTGATTAGATAAGGATGGTAATAAGTTTTTCAAACCCAAAAAGATTGACGCCTTCGACCAGAGTCGTCATCAGCGATAAAAAGGAGGAAAAGATATGCGCCGGTACATTTTCGATTTAACGCTGCTACTGGCTTTTGCATTCGTCCTCACCGCGGTATCCGCAGTTGGGGCCGAACTCGACGCCGCGGCTCTCAAGCAGGAAATCCAGCAGCGCGCGCAGACCATCCGGGAGTTCCGTGCCCTGCTCAATGATCCCGACCAGACCGTGCGCCTGGCCGCTCTGGATGCCATGCTCAAATCCGACGACATCGCCATGCGCGAGCTGGCCTACGGCATCTGCTTCAACAGCGCCGATCAGGCCATGCGCGTCGTCTGTCTGAAGAACCGCTTCGCCGACCTCAGGACCGTCGCCGTTGCGCTCGACAACCTTGGCGGACCCACGGAAAAGCAGCAAAAGGCCCTTGCCGACTGGGGCGATGTGTACGATTTCGAGGTCCAGGACTACGACGAAAAGACGGGACAGTTCACCACTTCCGGGGAGTCGGCCAATTATCGGGGCAAGGGCCAGGTTATGGGAACGGGGGTTACTTTTTCGCAGAGATTCTGTGACGGGACCTTCCGGCTCGGGGAGGGCGGTGTGCTGGAGGGCGACCTCAACTGCGCCAAAGGCTGGCAGGGCACCTATCCGGGGCGCATCAGCCTGCAGTAAAGCAGGCTTACTGCTGCTGGATCAAAACCTCGAACTCGGCAAGGCCAACCGCCTCGCCGTCGCCCCAGTGCGAATAGATGCGCAGCATGAGCCGCCGGGCCCGTACCGGCATGAAGTTCACCCGCTTGTCGGTATCGCTCTGGAAATAGGTACCGCTGCTCACCGGAACCCAACCCCCTTCACTTTTATTGTTGATCAGGATTTCGAAGTCGCGCGGCAGGCGCGTACCGGGTTCGACGCCGGTCCCGACCAGCCGCACGCCATCAACGATCCTCGTTTGGTCGCCCGGCAACTCGATGACCAGCTCGATGGGGAACGTATCGACCTGGGCCAGCCAAATCGTGTTTTTCTCCGCACCGTCAACCAGGTTGGCCGCACGGTAGTCATGACCGAGGGAGGGGCTGCTCCAGGAGACCACCTCGCCGCTTGGTGCCGAAGCACCGCCCGCCGGTGTGGTTTCGAGAGACTTGGGCGGGCTGCCATCGGGGTCCGCCGCCAGGCCGAAGAAAGGCCGCAACGTTTCCATCGCCCGGTCGTAACGCAGGGCGCGCCCTTCGCCCGTTTCTGGGTCCACGGCCATGAGGATGCCGACCGGCTCTTTGCCAGCCAGAACCAGGCTACCGCTCAGTCCCTTGAACAGTTGGTCCTGCGTACCGCGGGGCCGGATCCGCAGGTGGACAAGGCCGACGTCGGTGAAGGTGACGTCGCGCCGCGTGATGCTGCCGTCGCTGTTGACCGACGAGATCACGCCAGCGCTCGCCGCGGCAAGCACATTGTCGAGCGCCGGAACATTCGTCAGGGACCCACCGCAACGGCGGGTGACCGCCCCGGTCGCGCGCAGGATGGACAGATCATAGCCGAAGGTCTGCAGCAGGTCGGCGTCGCCCTGGGGCGCGTCGGGGGTCCCGCCCACCAGGGTGGCGAACAGCGCCCCGCCGATGACGTGCTCCGGCGTCACGGCGTAGCATTCTCCCAGCCGACTCATCAACAGGGCCTGGCCGTGTTCGTCCGCACGCAGGTAAGCTTGGGCGGGCGCGGCGACGGCGAGTTGCGGAAAAGCCAGACAGAAAATTACCGCGAGGCAGGCCAGCAGGGTACGAACAGGGGTCATTGCGTGATATCGCCTTTCTCGCCGGTGGCAGGCTCTTCGGCAGCCGGGGCTTTGTCGCGCCGCGAGGCGGCGGCGACCAGAGCACCGCACTTGGATAAAAGTTCGAGCATTAGCGCCAACAGCGCAATGATCGCGGTAACGGCGGCCAACAGGGGGTCGTGCAGAAAGCGCGCCCAGTGCGGCGCGCGAATATGGTAACCGGCACTGCCCAGACGCTCAACCTGCACATAGTCCGCCTGGCCGTGGGCGACCAGGGTGAAGGCATTGGCCGGTTCAGAAAACCCGGCCTGCGCCTCGGCGCGCACGAATCCGCTCACCGTCGCCGGCTGCGGTGCGCCGGAGTCGCCCCCTGCGCGCCACAGGCGGACCCGATCTCCCGGGTCCAGGGTTTCCCCGCCGGCAATGTAATGGGTCTTACCGAGCAGTTGCTCCTCGACCACGCTGACGGTCCCCCCGAGGAGGATGCTCTCCACTCCCGCGGCGACGTCGTCGCCGGCGGTCAGCGTACCGCGAAAAGGAAACACCAGCGGCCGGCCGGCGATTTCAACCAGCAGCAGCGCCCAGTCACCGAGGTCGAGGCGGTTGCCTTTCGGCGTCTCGATGCGCCCGACGGATTTATGGGCATCAGTTGTCAGCTGGACTCGTATTTGCTCGATGCCGTGGCGCTGCAGTCGGACTCGTGTCCCCGGCTCGATGATCAGCAATGCGTATTCCTCGAGACGGCGGCCCTCGGCCGGTTTCGCGAAGGGGTCCTCCAGCAGCATGGTCTCACCCAGGCTCCACTGCGAAAGAACCGGGTCCGTGACTGTGAAAGCCACCACTTCCGTCAAAACGTCGAGAGTAAAGATATTCTCCCGTTTCCAGGCAACCAGGGTAATCACCAGCGCCACGACCACCAGGCCGACCAGCAGCGCCGGCCCTTTTCCCCGTAGCGGACCACCGCTTGCCCAACGCGCCCATCTCGCCTTCCTGCGAGGCGCGGCCGAAACCGAATCATCCGATCCTGTTCGCATCTAGGTCCGGCCCGGCAGCAAAAGGGTGAATTCCGTGGGCGGCAGCATCCGCTCGTAGCGGCGTCGCAAAATCCTGACCTCCAAGTTCTCCGGCAATGGGCCGTTGACCTCGAGATTGATCGGGCAGATGGTATCGAACCCGGTACGCCGCCCCTCCTCGATGGTTCTGCATCGGGTCGGCCGCCTGGAGTCAGGGAGGTTCTTGATGGCAATGTAAGTGTCTGCCCGTCCAGAATTGACAAAAACGCTGGCGCTCGCCTTGCCCGGTTCCGGCATGGTCCCCGCCAGATACAGGTTGGTGCCCGTACTCGCCCCGCATTCGCCGGCGGTGCCCAGGATCGCCAGTTCCCCGAAACCGAGTTGCTGTAGAAAACTGCGGTGTTGGGATGGGTATTCCAGGCGAACCGGACCCGTACCCATGGTCCCCGGCAGCTCGAAGGTGTTTTCCGCCCAGTAGCGCCCGTCCCGCGACAGCACTTGGATGCAGATACTGCTCCCTGCCGCGGTCCGCGGGGGGGCCAGACTCAGAGCCTGGTCTGCCGCCGAGCCCGTCAACAGGACGCCGGCGACTACCCGGCCGCTGACCGGCGCCTCGTCTTGGAAGCTTTCCTGGAAGGGGCGATGCTTGAGCTCGGCGAGGGGCTCCTGCGCCGGGCAGGGAACGGCAGAAAATGTCGAAACAGCAACAATGGTCAGCAACAGGAAGGCCTTGCGCATGGTCTCACCTCCCAATGTTTACAGGTCGTGAATGTGTTTACAGTATACCCCTGCCAGTCAGAAATCCAACCCCGGCTATCCCTTGAAGCGGTGGAGATAATGCCTGTTTATTTTGAGCTGAGTACAGTCTCGCGACATTCAGGCTTTATCCGCATCGATAGCCGACTGGCAGGTCGATTGCTTTCCGTTAGCCCAAAAACAAAAAGAGGCTACGGACACAATCCGTAACCTCTTAATTTAAATGGCGCGCCGCGGAAGATTCGAACTCCCGACCTTCTGATCCGTAGTCAGACGCTCTATCCAGCTGAGCTAGCGGCGCAAAGAGAGAAGTTTATCGCTTAAAGGGGCCTGAAAGTCAAGCTTTTTCGGGCCTGTTGCCTATTAACCCGGATTATTCATGAAGTCTTCTGCTGCAACCGACAATTACCCATCATCTCCCGCCGTGCTCGCGCCTGGCTCTTCGACGGACTGTCCAGTCCGCCTCCAGGGCCAGTCGCTGTGCTTCCCGGGATCTGACGGCCACTTGCCGGTTTCGCGACCAAGACTCATGAAGAACCCGGGATAAGTGGCGGAGAGGGAGGGATTCGAACCCTCGGTACGGTTGCCCGTACAACACCTTAGCAGGGTGCCGCCTTCAGCCGCTCGGCCACCTCTCCGTATGTGGTTTTTGCTCCGGTCGGACAGCTTAACGCTCTCGGCGAGCTTTTTCAATCCCAAATTTGCCGGCTTCCGCCGGAATCATGTCGAACATATCCGGAACGATAGCGAAAAAAATGGCGGAGGAGGTAGGATTCGAACCCACGGAGCTTTCGCTCAACGGTTTTCAAGACCGCCGCCTTAAACCACTCGGCCACTCCTCCCAATAAAGTAATTTTGAATGGTGAATTTTAAATTTTCAATGGGGAAAGCCCCTTTTTCACCATCAACACGCCTTGATCGTTTTCATTCCTCCCATATAGGGGCGCAGCACGTCCGGGATCGTTACCGAGCCGTCGGCCTGCTGGTAATTTTCCAAGATCGCCACCAAGGTCCGGCCGACCGCCAGGCCCGAGCCGTTGAGGGTATGTACGAACTCCGGCTTGCTGCCCTTTTCCCGGCGAAAGCGAATGCCGGCACGGCGTGCCTGGAAGTCCCGGAAATTGGAGCAGGACGAGATCTCCCGGTAGGCCTGCTGGCCCGGCAGCCAGACCTCGATGTCGAAGGTTCGCGCCGCGGAAAAGCCGATGTCGCCGGTGCAGAGATCGACCACCCGGTAGGGCAGCTCGAGCTTCTGCAAAATACTTTCCGCATCGGCGAGCAGTTTGTCAAGCTCGACGTCGGACTCCTCGGGGCGCGTGAACTTGACCAGCTCGACCTTGTTGAACTGGTGCTGGCGGATCAGGCCGCGCGTGTCGCGGCCGTGCGCGCCGGCTTCCTTGCGGAAGCAGGGCGTATAGGCGGTGTAGCGGATCGGCAGATCGGCACCGTCAAGGATCTCCCCCTGGTAGATATTGGTCACCGGCACCTCGGCGGTAGGGATCAGGAAATAGTCCGGGTCCTCGAGGTGGAACAGGTCCTCTTCGAACTTTGGCAGCTGGCCGGTGCCGGTCATGGTGTCGCGGTTGACCAGGAAGGGCGGCAGCACCTCGACGTAGCCATGTTCGCCGGTATGCTGGTCGAGCATGAAGTTGATCATGGCCCGTTCCAGGCGGGCGCCGGCGCCGATGCTGAGGGCGAAGCGGGCGCCGGTGATCTTGGTGGCGCGCTCGAAGTCGAGGATGCCGAGTTCTTCGCCGAGATCCCAGTGGGCCTTGACCGCGAAATCAAAGTCGCGGGGCGTGCCCCAGCGGCGGACCTCCGGGTTGTCCTCTTCGGAGGCGCCGATCGGGCAGGAGGGATCGGGCAGGTTGGGCAGGGTCAGCAGCAGGCCGGTCAAATCCTCCTCGGCCAGGCGCAGCTCGTCGTCCAGCTGCTTGATGCGCGCCGAGACCTCCTTCATGCGGCCGATCTCGTCCTGCACCTGGCTTTTGTCCTTGGTCCTGCCGATCAGCGCCGAGACCTGGTTGCGCTCGGCCTTGAGGCTCTCCGCCTCGCCGAGCAGCCCCCGGCGGCGAGCGTCCAGGGCACGGAAAGCGCCGAGGTCGACGGTGCCGCCGCGCGCCGCCAGGCGGCGTTCGACCTCATCCAGGTTGTCGCGCAGAAATTTCAGATCGAGCATTGTCAACAGCTCCGCTGTTTGTTTCAAGTGATCCG
>DATFJP010000092.1:0-10648 GCA_035269105.1 Desulfuromonadales bacterium | reverse complement strand
CCCCGGACATTCTGAAGAAGGGTGATCTGCTGACGCTTCTCCAAAACCTCCAGCGAAACAGAGTAATCAAAAACACCCTCCGCAACCAGATCCCGCATGTTCTTGCCGAGGAGATTTCTCCGGGACAAGCCGGTAATCCTTTCATAAGCACCGTTAACCCGGATGGTCACGGCGTTCCCGTCGGCGATATAAAGACCATCTTCGGAAGATTCGAAAATTGCCTCCAGCTCCTGATGCAGTTTCTGATACCCTTTCAGCTTGGAAATGATCGATTCATACTCGGAGATGTCCTGGAAAATCGAGATGGCACCGGCGATCTCACCATCAATGACCACTGGGCTGCGGTTGACAATGATGGTTGCCTGGGGGAGGGAAAATCTACGGCCAATCTGCGTCTGGCCGAGGGTCAGGACCTTCTGTAGGTCGGACCAGGCTTCCGGCCGGACAACTGAAAAGTGTTGTCCGGTGACGGCCCGGCGATCCTCCTGAAAAATCCGGGCAGCGGCCAGATTGTAAAAAACGACGACACCACTCTTATCAAGAACCATGACGCCATTGTGACTGGCATCGAGGATCGCCGAAAAGATCTTAGTAAAGTCCTTGAGTGCGAGTGTCATGCGGTCATCTGCCGTCAAGCAAATCTCACCGGTCACCTCTGCTGCCCAGAAGCTCTGATTTGGGGATTAGGGCAACTTACATCAATTCATGAACGGAGGTCAAAAAAATGATCCTTCCCCGTCAATTTGCCCCCCGGGGTTGCAGGATGGTGTGAACCTGCTATTGGTTGCAGTAGCCGCACTGAAGAAATTCAATGCCGAAAACGGCGACTAAAAGGAAGGCCCCCATGAAATACGAACAGATTCTCGAGGAAGTCAAGATCCGCGCCCAGCTCGACAACCTGCAGCAGGCCGCCGAGGTAAGCCGGGCGGTACTCGAAGCGCTGGGCGAACGCCTGTTCAACAACGAGGCGGATGACCTGGCCGCCCAGTTGCCGGAGCAGCTCGCCCAGAGTCTGCGCGGACATCAAAGCCGGGCTTTCGGCCTGGATGAGTTTCTGGCAATGATTGCCGGCAAGACCGATGCCTCCCCGGACCAGGCGGAACATTACGCCGGCACGGTTATCGCCGTTATGAAAAAATTCATCAGCGAAGGGGAACTGCATGATGTGCAGGCGCAGCTGCCCAAGGAGTTTTCCCGCCTGTTCGGCGTCGGCCCCGGGGAAATCAGGAAGCCCGGTTTAAGTGGTGAACGGTGAATGGCTTCCAGCCTTCAGCCCAAGCCAAAAAAGGCGTACCACCCATGAAACGGATTGACCGCGGCACCCTTGACACGCTCTCCGCCCGGGCCCGTTCCGATCCGCGCCGGCGTCGGAACCTCAACCTGCACGCCAGCTACGAAGAGCCCTGCCAGCGGCTGCTCAATGCCTTGGAGCCAGGCACCTACATCCGGCCCCACCGTCACTGGGAGGACGCCAAACCGGAGTGCTTTCTCGGCCTGCGCGGCACCCTGGCCCTGATCATCTTTACCGGGGAAGGCGCAATCAGCGACATCCTGCGCTTCGGTCCTGGGGAAGAGACTTTCGGCGCCGATCTGCCGCCGGGGATCTGGCACACCGTGGTCAGCCTGGCATCCGGTTCCGTCTTTTTCGAAACCAAGCCCGGCCCCTATCGGCCGATGACCGACAAGGACATGGCACCCTGGGCCCCGGCGGAGAACAGCCCGGAGGCTGGCGAGTATCTGCAGAAGCTGGTCGCGGCAGTAGCGACCGCTTAACCGTTCCCCGCTCCCCCGCCACCCCTTCACCATCGACAAATCACAGCAGCAGGTACAGCAAAGGCAGCGATACGAAGGCCAGCGCCATACCCAGGCTGACCAGGGCAGCCGCCAGTTCCGGGACCAGGCCGGCGGCGATAGCCATGGCGCCGGCGGTGACCATGGGCGGCATGCCGGCTTCGAAGATGGTGACATCAACGGCCAGACTCTCCAGGCCCAGCAGTCGGCAGCCGGCCAGAACCGCCAGGGGTGCGACGATGAGCTTGACGGCCAGACCGAATGCCATGGGCTGGAAAACCCGCGGGCTCAGGCGCACCCGCAGCTGAAAGCCGATCGCGGTCATCACCAGGGGCGTCAGCATCCCGGCCAGGGTCTCCAGGCCGTTGACGATGGCCGGCGGATAGGCCCAACCGCGCAGCAGCAGGCCGGCCAGCAGCGCCATGGTCGGGGGGAACAGGAGAGTGCGCTTGACGACGTCAAGGGGCCTGACCGCGCCCCGACTGCCGTGCAAAGCCAGGATGATCGAGCCGTAGGTGGCGAAGATAAGGATGGTGCCGATCTGGTCGTAGATGATCAGGTAGGGGATACCGGCCTGTCCGAAAAACGCGTCCACCATCGGCACGCCGACAAACGAGGTGTTGCCGACCGGGACCACCAGCAGCAGCACGGCGATGGTTTCGCGCGACCAATGCCAAAACCGCCCAGCCAGAAGCACCAGCAGGGCCGAGAGTCCCAGCATCAGCCAGGGGGCGATCGCGGGCACCACCATGTCCGCAGAGAGGTGCAGCTGCGGCACCTTGAGCAGGATCACCGCCGGCAGGGCGACATAGAGCGCAAACATGTTCAGGACCTGGGAGGTCTGCTCCGGAAACGCCTCAACCCGGCGGAACAGAATGCCCAGACCGACGAACAGGCCGATGAGAACGAAGTTTTCCATAAGGATTCGCCAGCCTTTATGCAAAGGATTGGTTCTGGCCGCGTTGATACAGCCCGAAGGGATGGTATACCTTTAGAAGGAACCGGCTTTCAATCTCTTTTTTCAAAGGGTCGGCTCAGGCACGCGGGCAAACGCCGCCGCCGACAGAATTTACGACAATAATCCGCCCAAGGAGAGTCCCATGAATGATGAACAGACCAAGTTGACTATCGATCCGGCCGATCCCCGGGAACTCGTCAACCTGACCGATTATCAGGCCGGCTCAGTGGTCAGCCGCACCCTCCTGCAGAACGAAAGCGGCACCCTCACCGTGTTCAGCTTTGACAAAGGACAGGCCCTCTCCGAGCACACCGTGCCGTTCAACGCTTTCATCCAGGTCCTGGACGGCCAGGCCGAGATCACCATCGGCGGCGAACCCTGCACCGTTAGAGCCGGCGAAATCGTCCTCATGCCGGGCGGGGTATCGCACAAGGTGCGCGCGGTGGAGCGCTTCAAGATGCTGCTGACCATGTTCAAAACCAAGGTTGGATGAAATATATAACGGCCGGCGGTTTTTAGCCCCGCCGGCCGATCTCCTTTGATCCTAGAGGGTTGTCCTTGCTGCGACTGCGCCGCCAAGGGTGCTTGCGTAGAGCGGTCTCCCCGACCGCGAACATTAGGACGTCCTAGGGGGCCGTTCCCGTTTTCTTAAGGGTTGTCCCCGGCTTTTGCGCCGACCTGCCAGCAGCCACTTTTAAAACCATTAAAATCTTCAGAACCGGCGGGTTTCGTCCCGCCAGCCGACATACTCTTTTGCTGGCTCAAAAGAGTATGCAGAAAAGAGCCTTTTTTTGCCGAACAAGGGACGCTGCTGCTCTCGACTGGCATTGCCGGTTGAATGAAGTTTTTCTGCTCTTGGGCGCCGAGGGCCTGATACCTTGCGGCCCTCGGGTGCTGCTAGGGTGGCAGCTGTGTCAGGATCCTCAAGGAAACAGTCTTTCCTGTTTGCAGTTAAAAACTTTAAGGCAACGGCAATTGGTCTGCGGAGCCTGACACCGGCGACACGCAACGGCAACCGAGGGCCGCAAGGTATCAGGCCCTCGGTATCCCCTAGCAGCAGAATCTCATCCAACCGGCAATGTCTGCCCGGCACAGCAGCACCTTTAGTCCGGCCCCAAAAAGGTCTTTTTTGCTTACTTTTTGTGGCCGCCTGGACAAAAAGTAAGTCGGCTGGCGGGACGAAACCCGCCGGTTTAAAGGGTTTGGTTAAACTTAATTTTCCTTAAAATTAATTTTCAACCACGCCAAACTTTCCGCCCAACCTTTAGTATTTCTCTTGTCATTCCAAACCCTTAAACAAAAGAAAAATTATTTAAAAAGTCTTAATTTTATAGTTGACATGAACAATGCCTAATGTTAAAGTCTACTTAACTTAAACAAACAGCAACCTCAAACATAAATCAACAAGGAGAGAAACCATGAGAAATCAAGCAACCATGATGGACACCGTCAAGAGCAGCTACCTGGCCCTTACCCTGACTATCCTCGGCGCCTTTGCAGTCATCTCCGCCGTTCTGATCGCCTGGCCCGCCCTGGCCTACCTTGGTGCCAAGATGTTCAATTAGGCGGCTGCCAACCGAAAATGAACCTAGGCCGCACCTTCGGGTGCGGCCTAAATATTTTAAAAGCCGGCCGGTTTCGTCTGCCGGCCGGCTTTCTTTTGGCTCTTCCGGTAATTTCGGAAGCCTTGCAACGGTCAAGCACCTCTTAGTCAAATTTTTTCATGCGCATGACTTTTTAATAATCTCATCAGAGTGCGGGTTACCAGTAAAATCAACATTTTTATATCCAAAAGATTTCAATAATTTGTAAACTTCATAGGAAAACTCAATACTAGATTCTTCCTCAGTCAGGTAGAGCGTGACTAGATCTGTTTTTGAAATCTTATGTTTTGCTAAAGTGTTGGTGTTGACCTGCTTTTCAAAAACGCCATTGATTGTCACAGACTGTTCACTCATGACCAGGATTTGATGTTTTTTCATATTGAATTTGGCCTTTGGATAAGCCGGTTTAATTGTGAAAAATAATCCTGACCAGGGGCAAAGCATTGAAAAAACATATTCATGTGAATTCATCCTAAGCTTAAGTCAGGCAAAACCTCCCCATATTGCCCTTCTCGTGGCCGATTGGAACGAAATATTTATTCCCGCCATTGGCACTTAAAAACGACAAAGGTTCCAAGCCAGTTAGTGAAAAGCAAAAGACGTTCCATATCAAAACCAGTTAAATTTCAATAAGTTTCAACTTAGCTATTGGGACTGTCAATTTTCTTTACACACAGACCGCAAGAGTGAGCAAAGCCTTGGAGATCAATTCACTTTTTATACGGGCAAACAGGATTATTTAGTGTCCATCCGGAAACTCCGGAGGGACACAGTGCTGTTTTCGAGCTGGAAACGAAAAGTTTTTCGTCATGACAAGGGAATCAAGGACTGATTGGGTAAAAATTATCTTGCTCAAAAAACTTCCACCTTCGATGGCATACGGCCAAGTGTTGAAATTTCTTACAGAAAGAAGATGGCCATGAAGTTAATAAGTAACATGAGGTTTTTTCACAGTTTTTTTTTGGTATGAAGATTGATATATATAATCTGCAGCAAAGTCGGCATGCGATTTTGATTCCGGTGGAAATAAATTGAGCCTCATGGAAAATTATATCGAGACCAGAAGTGCGGAAAGATATGAAGTGGAGGTTCCTGTTTACCTGGAAGAGGGAACGGGCATTTCTCGGAACATCAGTTCATCCGGAATTTATTTCTTAACCGATAAGAACCTTCGGGAAGGAATGCTTATCAAGTTTTCAGTTTCTTTCGAATATGCGGTTCCGGGGCGAACAATTGAAGTTCATGGTCAAGCCATGGTCAAACGAGTTGAACCGCAGAACAGTACATTAGGGGTGGCCGCACAAATCATCGATATAAATATCCCCCAATCGAAAGAGGAAACCAACGAAATATTGCTTCCCGATGGAAAGATCCTGCATTAGCCAAAAATATTTTCAAAATGCTGACAGGGTCACTATGATTATTCCAATCTGTACTGAGTGTACAGAACAATCAGAACTGTTTATCTCCCTTTATCATCGACATAATAATTATGTTTTTTCATAAGGTCGTAAAGAGTTGGTCGGCTGACGCCGAGCGCTTCCGCGGCCTTGAGGACATTGCCATAGGTTTCATCGAGGACTTCCGCCAGCAAGCGCTTCTCCACAAGGCTGCGTGCTTCTTTGAGCTTCAAGCCGCTGATCTCCAATCCAGAGGAAACAGTTTTAGCTTCCTCCTCCTCGACTGTCGGATCTTCAGGAAAACCAAGATCCCTGGGTTCGATCGTCTGGCTTTCCGCCATGACCACCGCACGCTTGACGCGATTTTCCAGTTCCCGGATATTACCGGGCCAATCGTGGCCGTTCAATGCCCGTAAGGCGGCCACGCTGAAACAGCGGACTCTCTGCTTGAATTCATTGGCGAATCGGCGCATGAAAAGATTGGCCAGCAAGGCAATATCATCACCTCGCTCCTTCAGCGGCGGCAGATTGATGGTGACGACCCCAATTCGATAGTAGAGATCCTCACGAAATGTGCCGTTTTGGGTCGCCTCCTCAATATCGATATTAGTGGCAGCCACAATGCGGGCATCGACCTGAATGTCTTCCCGACCCCCGACTCTTTGGATGACTTTCTCCTGAAGGAAGCGCAGCAGCTTCACCTGGAGAAGAAGCGGCATATCGCCGATTTCATCGAGAAACAAGGTCCCGCCATGGGCAAATTCGACTTTACCCTGGACCCGTGCCTGGGCGCCGGTAAATGAGCCTTTCTCATGGCCGAACAGTTCGGCCTCCAGCAAATTCTCTGGAATGGCACCGCAATTGATGGGGATAAATGGCCCATCTTTGCGAAGGCTGTTTTCGTGGATGGCCCGAGCCACCAGTTCCTTGCCGGTCCCACTCTCGCCCAAGACCAGGACCGGCACGTCGATGGAACCGACTTTGCGTATGATGGCGAAGATTTCTTCCATTTCCGGACATTGGCTGAAGATTCCCTGCATAGCCCCGGAATCCGCGCTGACCCTGTCCGACTGCAGCCGTCGGTTCTGGTCTTCGAGATTATAAAGATGAAAAGCCCTTTCCAGAATGACCTTCAAGGTATCGAGTTCAACGGGTTTATGGCAAAAGTCGTAGGCCCCGAGATTAATCGCCATCAGGGCATTCTTGTGCTCTTCGTTACCAGAGACCACGATAACTTTTGTATTTTTACCCTGGGCAAGAATCTCTTCCAGCACACGCAGCCCTTCACTTGCCCCATCCGTATCCGGAGGCAGGCCAAGGTCCAGAGTGACAACCTTGGGCTCCTGCTTGGCAAACATCGCCAAAGCCTGCTTCCCGTCTTCGGCAAGCAACACCTTGTACTTCTTGTCAAGGCCCCATTTCAGCTGCTTTCTGATGCCGCTGTCGTCCTCTACAATCAAAATAGATTCCATGATCTAACCTCAAAAAATCAAAAAACACCTTATTCTATGTGTTTTGGAAAATATCAGCGGATCAAGCCTGATGTTGAGTCAAAAATCAAAAACTCTGGCTTTGCCATTTAGCCTCAATCCGAAGTCGTGAAAATTTTTGTCCGGTAAAGAAACAGATACATTTTCAATCCTCAACCGCCGGCAAAAGCACCTTGAAGGATGTCCCCTCACCTAGCTTGCTGACGACTTCGATTTCACCCCCATGGGCTTCGATGATCTGTCGGCACTGGAACAAACCGATGCCGAAGCCTTTCGGTTTTGTGGTTTGAAACGGCTTGAACAAACGGTCGCGGATGAACTCCTGCGACATACCACAGCCCTCATCCGTCACCTCAAAGAAAACCGTCTCATCGATGCCGACATTAATGGTCAACGACCCATTCGACGCTCCGGCCTCATGCGCATTCAACACCAGATTATGCACGACTTTTTCGATCTCCTCGGCATCGATGCTGGCCAGAACCTGCTCCCCCCGCACCGAACCGGGCGGTGCGCCACCCGCCCTGGCCCCCCGCCGAACGATCTCCGTCAAGTCGCAGGTCACAGGATTCAGAACTTTTTTTTCTTTTATGTTTTTCAACCGGGAGATCAAATCTTTAATTTTGAAGATTGTTTCATCCAGGGTTTCGAGCATGTCGGTCTGAAACTCAG
The DNA here is from genome assembly GCA_035269105.1 of Desulfuromonadales bacterium. GTDB lineage: Bacteria > Desulfobacterota > Desulfuromonadia > Desulfuromonadales > BM103 > JAQYVZ01. The sequence goes on along the minus strand of DATFJP010000092.1, from coordinate 2,733 downwards.
GGTTATCGATATGCTCCCTGGCATTGTCCACCATCAGCGAGAGATTGGAGATATGATTTTTGAGATCGTGCACAACGAAGGTTGAAACCTTGCCGAGAGCCGTCAATTCCCGCGCCGCGGAGAGCTGGGCGGAAAGCTTCAGGCTGAGCAGAACGGAGGTCGCCTGCCGGGCCAACATCTTCATCAGGTCATAATCTTCGAAGTTGAGAGGTTCGTCGGGGTTCAAGGGTTCTGCCAACAGGATAAAACCCTCGAGGGTCTGCTCATGCCGCAGCGGCACACAAAGCTTTACCTTGAAGGATTCGAACTGGTGCCTTACCTGATCGAATGCTGGAGGATGTGAGTCATCGAGATTGAAGATCCAATCCTTGCCGTCGAAATATTCGATCAGGCTGTGCCCCCTGGCAAAGTTGGCCTGAGGGAATTCGAGTTCATGACTGCATTTCTGCCGAAACACTCCTGTTTCGGTGTCCAGCAGGTAAAGCGCGGCCCCCTTGCGACCGAAGGTTTCACAATAAAACTCAAGGATCGCATCCTGCAGCTTCGCCATATTATCGGCGGCTGAGAGTTTATTGGTAAACATCAGCCATTGTTTGCGGTAGTCATATTTCTGGTGGTAAAAATGTTTGTGGAGAAATACGTTGAGCTTACGGCGGTTTTTCTCGGAAAGCAGCATAAGCGCCAACGCCAGCCCGGTAATAACAGCCAACCCGATGAACAGCGGCCGTTGCTGCCCCTGCAGTCCGAAATATTGCAAACCCTGCGCAATGCCGCCGAGCAGCAGAATGTAACAGCCCACGGCCATGACCACAAAAGACCGGGAGGCCATATCGCGGGAAACCAGGTGGCTTCTTGCAGACCCGCGCCTGAATCGGGAGTAGCTGCACAAGCCGGTTCCGACCAGCAGGGCCAGGGAACGGATCGGCAGCAGGTTCATATCGATGGTGCGATGCAGCAAGGCCGGGCTGTAAAAAACCAGCATCGCGACCAGTATGATGCCGACGCCGACAATCTCGTGCATGATATGTGTGCGTTCCACACCGGAAAAGGCCATCAAGGTCCGCTCCAGCTGGTAAAGGGCGACGATGGTGAAAAAAAGCAGGCCGAGATAAAAATAGTAGGCGTTCCGGCGGAGAAACAAGACCTGCTCATCGGCGAAATCCGGGGAGAAATAAAAGCTCCCGGGCGAAGACAGGCCGACAATCAGGGGCAGGGCCAGGCTGGCGGCCAGAAAAACCATCGAAATGCGGGACAGGTTGCGGAAAGGCTGCTTCCTGGCAAAGGTCACGGCGTACAGCAGCCAGGCCGTGCCCAGCAGCGACTCGGCGGCCAGAACCACGCTTTTCGCCGAAAGCCATAGCTCCGGGCTGTCCAGTGCCAGCCGGTCAGCGCCTTCGATCAGCGCCAGCAGCAGCAGGCCAAACGCCAGAAAACCGCTGCTCAGCGAGCGCTGCCGCTTCTGCAGCACGACGAAAGCGCCAAGCAACACAGCGGCAAAGATGGCGGCGATGGAAAGCAGGGTTGTGGTCATATACCTGGCTGGCCCAATCTGCTGCCCGAGGAACCTGTCGGACTATACGGACTGAAGCGAAAATTCGAGGCCTCGAGAACAGATTTTAGCTCGTTTGCAGGCTCATAGCCATAGCTATGGGCCAAAAAGGAGCTGAAATATGGGCCGAAGGATCGAATTTGCAGCCAGTTCATGGATCGTCCGATAGGCTCCTAAAGCGGCAGCACAGCTGTAATGTGCGGATAAACCATGGCCGCAAAACCTTCCGCGATCTGCGCAGCCTCGGCCTGGTCGTCCGAGAACGGCACGGAAATCCGGATAAACGCCGAATCCCGGCGGTTGTAGAGCATGGAGTTGGTAATTTCCGCGAGCTTGAGCGAGTATTCATCGGTCAGGACCCGCCCCTTGACCTGGAAATAGTAAAGGAACAGCTCTTTCTGATCGACGTCCTTCTGATAAATCGCCTGGACCAGGGGCAGCTCGCCGCCTTCGAGCTGAATGCTGCGTTCGGTTTCCGACACCTCAAACCAGCCGCTGCCCGGCAGGCAATGCTTGGGCGAGTGGATCGGCCCGCTCTCCGGTCCGCCGGCATGATAGCCAAGGTAGAGGGTCGCCCTGTTCCCGGCGGAGTCCCTATACACCCGGTAGAGATAGTCCGTCGGCTTCAAAACAGCCAGCATCTCGGGATTGAAATAGGTCTGTCTCGACATGGTCCAGGCGCCGAAACTGGTGGGAATCTCCTTGAGCGGCTTGTTCACCGGCACGGCAACGGTTTCGTGGGTATGGATAAACAGGGCGGCCAGACCGAGCAGCAGATAGACGATGCCATAGCGAAACGATGCTTTCATCTTCCCACCTTCCTGAGCAGGGCACACTCGCTGAACAGCAGGACCATGGCCACGGCAAACACCGCCAGCCCGGCGAATTCATGAAAAAATCCCTCGGCGACGGCCGCGCCGTAACGACTGGCCAGCACCCCGGTGACGATCACCCGGAACATATTGGTCGCGATCGCCACCGGCACCGCCGAAACAATCAGGATCGTCCGCTTGACCGCCGATTTCAGAGAGACGAACGCCAGCGCCACGGCCAGAGTGATCAGCGACATCAGCGAACGCAGTCCGCTGCAGGCGTCGGCCACCTCAAGCACGGTCTGCGGAAACATGATGATGTTGCCCTCGTGCACGACGGGGAGGCTCAGCATCTTCATGACGGCGACCGAG
>DATFJP010000091.1:0-22050 GCA_035269105.1 Desulfuromonadales bacterium | reverse complement strand
CTTGATCTTCGAACCGGCGCGCTCCGAGATTTCCTCGACCGCATCCAGCAAGGAAAACAGCGCCAGAAGCGTGAACAGGATGATCCAAAGGTGGGTTACAGTTTCGATCAGCTGCAGGATCAGCGAGTCCGCATCGAGCAGCGCACTGGCCATGGCGAAAACGACCACGCCCTGTAACGCAAGCGCCAAGCGGGAGAAACACCGGTTGCCGAACAGTGTCTTGCGCCAGTTTTGCCGACCCATGCCGCGGTCCCGCGACAGAAACCGCAGCACGATGCGGTGCAGCAGGATGTGCAGCACCAGCGACACGACCAGGATCAGGATCACGACCGTCAGCAGGTAGTAGTGCTCGCCGTCGGGCATGCCGAGGCGATTCAGCCAATTGATAAGTTGATTTTTCACAAAACACCCTCCAATCTCGTGCGTATTATAAAAAAACCATGCAGTGCGGGCTCGTTCAACGTGCTAGCGCTCGCGTGGACTGGCTGGGCCGAAGGGGTCATCCCGGGTTCTGCAGCCAGGCGAAGACGGCCGAGAGGATGACGATCATCAGGGCGCTGATATCTGCCAGCAGGCGGGCCAGGCGACGACGCATGTCTTACTGCTCCTTTCCGATTCTCAGACCCAATCGTAGAGTTCCACATGGACATCCCCGGCTGGAATGCCGAGTTCGTGCAGGGCGCTTTGGGTCGCTTCCATCATCGGCACCGGCCCGTCGACGAAGTAACAGCGCTTGATGCGCTCCTGCGGCAGGTGCCGGGCCAGAAGCTCCGGCGTGATCCATCCGGTTTCTCCCTGCCAGTCCGATGGCGGTTCTTCCAGGATCACGATGGTTTCCAGATCGATCCTCTCGGCCAGGGTTTCGAGTTCCTCGCGAAAGGTCAGTCCTTCCCAGGTTTTGGCGGCATAGTAGAGCTGCACCGGCCGGGGATCGTTGCGGTCCGCCATGGTGCGCAGAATGCTCATGAAAGGCGCAACACCGATGCCGCCGGCAATCAGCACGTACCCGGCCTGGGGCTGGCGGTCGATGGAAAAAGCCCCGTAGGGTCCTTCCAGATAAATGGCTTCACCAATTTTCACCTGGCCGATTTGGCTGGTGTAGTCACCCAGCTCCTTGATGGTCAGCTCCAGCCGTTCCGGGTGCTCCGCGCTCGAGGCCAGCGAAAACGGATGCTCGCGCAGCGCAAAAGGGGTGTGCCAGAGGGAGACCCAGGCGAACTGACCGGGCTGAAAATGAAAACCACTGTGTCCTTCGGGCTCAACGACCAGCGTCCAGGCGTTGCCCCGCTCTTCGCGCAAATCGGTCACCCGGTAGGGCCGGCGCATGATCAGCAGCGGCTTGACCAGGCGCCGGTAGGCCAGGAACAGGATCCAGGAGGCCGGGATGACGAACCAGAGGACTTTCTTCCAGGGTGCATCGACGTAATAACCGACCAGCTGGATGTGAACGATCGCCAGGGACAGGGCGGCAACGGCCAGGATGATATGCCACAGCCGCCAGCGGTCGTATTCGATGCCGAGCTCACTGCGCCAGACCGAAGTGGCGATCAACAGCGCCAGGCTGAGCAGGGAACCGAGAGCGGCCCAAAGATGGGCAGGCATCGCGGCCGGATGGAGCATGGCGAGCATGTAAGGTTCGGCGGCAAAGATCAGCACCGGATGCAGCAGGGTGAACAGCAGAGCAATGATCGAAATCCGGCGGTGAATATAATAAACAATGTCGATGCCGAAAGGTTCGGTGGCATGCCGGAACCGGGCAGTCAGCGCAAAGGTGACCCCCATCATGGTGGTGGCCGCAAAGCCCAGTGCCAGCGAAAAATCCCACCAGAAGCCGTTGCCGCCGGGCACAGGTCGCACCAGCAGAATCAGCAGCGGCGTCAGAACCAGCACCAGGTAGACGCCGATCCAGGCGATGCCGGCCAACATCAAATTCATGATCTTCCCTCCACCGGGGCAAATCCCCCAAACAGGCTTCGCCCCGTCTCGTTCAATGCTTCTCCACTTCGGCGATCCGCCGGATCACGCCGATCACGCTGTCGGGGTTGAGTGAAATGGAATCGATCCCCTCTTCGACCAGGAACGCGGCAAAGTCGGGATAATCGCTGGGCGCCTGGCCGCAGATGCCGATCTTGGTGCCCGTCCGGTTAGCGGCCCGGATCACCTGGGCGATGCTGGTGGTGACCGCCTCGTCACGCTCGTCGAACAGCTCCTTGAGGATCGCTGAATCACGGTCGATGCCGAGGGTCAACTGGGTCAGGTCATTGGAACCGATGGAGAAACCGTCGAAGCGTTCGGCAAACTTCTCGGCGAGCACCACGTTGGCGGGGATCTCGACCATGACGTAGATTTCCAGACCCTTTTGACCACGGACCAGTCCCTCTTCGGCCATCACCTCCAGAACCCGGTCGGCTTCGCCGAGGGTCCGGCAGAAAGGGATCATGACCACCAGGTTGTCGAGGCCGATGGTTTCGCGGACCCGCTTGACCGCGGCGCATTCCAGGGCAAAGCCGGCCCGGTAGCGCTCATGGTAGTAGCGGGAGGCGCCCCGGAAGCCGAGCATGGGATTTTCCTCGGCAAATTCGAACTGACTGCCGCCGATCAGGTCGGCGTATTCGTTGGTCTTGAAATCGCTCATGCGCAGGATCACCGGGTCGGGGTACTGACTGGCGGCGATGGTGGCGATACCCTGGGTGAGCTGGTCAACGAAGTACTCGCTCTTGTCGTCGTAATTGCGGGTCAGCTCGCGGATCTGTTTTTTAGCGTCCTTGTCCTCGAGCTGGTCATAGTTGAGCAGCGCCATCGGGTGGGCCTGGATGATATTGTTGATGATGAACTCCATGCGCGCCAGGCCGATGCCGCGGCAGGGCAGCCGCCACCAGCGGAAAGCGGCGGCCGGGCTGGCGATGTTCATCATGATCTGGGTTTTGATCTCCGGCAGGTCCTCGAGGTTGACCTCGGCTTCGTCATATTCGAGGATGCCCTGATAGATCTTGCCCTGATCCCCCTCGGCGCAGGAAAGGGTCACCTCCTGGCCGTCCTCCAGTTCGCCGGTGCCGTGGTCGGTGCCGATCACCGCGGCAATGCCCAGTTCCCGGCTGACGATGGCGGCATGCGAGGTCCGTCCGCCGTGGTCGGTGATGATGCCGGCGGCTTTCTTCATGATCGGCACCCAGTCCGGGTCGGTCATGCCGGTCACCAGGATATTGCCCTCTTCGAAGCGGTCGATCTCGCTGGCACTCTTGATCACCTGGGCCCTGCCCGCGGCAATCGCTTCGCCGACGGCCAGCCCGGTCAGCAGCACTTCGCCCTGCTGCCTGAGGGTGTAGGTCTTGAGGACGCCTGCCTCTTTGCGTGACTGTACCGTTTCGGGGCGGGCCTGAACGATGAACAGCTCCCTGCTGGCCCCGTCCTTGGCCCATTCCATGTCCATCGGCCGGCCGTAATGGTCTTCGATGACCGCCGCCCAGCGGGCCAGCTGCAGAATCTCTGCATCGCTGAGGACGAACGAGCGCCGCTCTTTCGCCGAGGTGTCGATATTGCGGGTGGTCTGGCCCGCCCGTCGGGCATAGACCATTTTCTTCTCCTTGCCGCCCAGTTTCTTATGCAGGATCGGCTTGAGATCGCGATGAGCCAGCAGCGGCTTGAACACGGTGTAGTTGTCCGGGGTCACCGTGCCCTGGACGACGTTTTCGCCCAGCCCCCAGGCAGCGTCGATGACCACCAGATCGGGGAAGCCGGTATCGGTGTCGATGGAGAACATCACGCCGGCCCCCGCCTGGTCGGAACGGACCATTTTCTGCACGCCGACCGAAAGAGCGACCTGCATGTGATCGAAGCCCTTGTTCTCCCGGTAGCTGATCGCCCGGTCGGTGAACAGCGAGGCGTAGCATTTGCGACAGGCATCGAGCAGCTCCTCTTCACCGGAAATATTGAGAAAGGTTTCCTGCTGGCCGGCGAAACTGGCATCGGGCAGATCCTCGGCGGTGGCGCTGCTGCGCACGGCAACGTCGACTTCCTCCTCGCCGCTGCGCCGGCAGAGTTCCCGGTAGGCGTCGCGGATGTCGAGCGCCAGATCGTCCGGCCAGCTGCCGCGGCGGATCATGCGCCGGATCGAATCCCCGGTTTTGTGCAGGGGTTTCTCGCCCTTACGATAATCGTCGAGGCGGCTCTCGATCTTTTCAGCCAGGTCGTTCTCCTGCAGGTATCGGCGGTAGGCATCCGCAGTGGTGGCGAAACCTCCCGGAACCCGGATGCCCTCGGCTTGCAAAGTACCGATCATCTCGCCCAGCGAGGCGTTCTTGCCGCCGACCTCGGCGACATCCTGGCTGCTCAGGTCTTCGAACCAGCGGATGGTACTGTTTTTCGCCTTCATCGCGTCTCTCCTTATCCAGGCACAGGCTTGGCCGGCCCCATTCATCCGTCATTGCCAATCAGCATCTCCTGCAGGCGCCGGGCATTGGCCGGTGCGTAACCTTGCTGATCGTTATCGAAAAAACAGAAAACATTCCTGCCCTGGTTTTTCCATGCTGAGATCGCCCCGGCCCAGCCGGCCAGGGCCTGTACCGAATAACTGCCTTCATAGGCCTGATCGGGCCCATGCAGCCGCACATAAACCAAGTCGGCGGTCACGGTTTTCGGCGATTGACGGCCGGCCAGATCGTAGATGCAGAAGGCCGCACCCGCCTCCTCCAAAAGTTGGTACACCTTGTCGTCGAACCAGCTTGGGTCCCGGAACTCGAAAGCGTAGCGGCCGGTCCCGGGCAATGCCGCGAGAAACGCCGCGAGCCGCTCGACGTTGCAGCGCCAGTTCGGCGGCAGCTGAAAGAGCACCGGTCCCAGCCGGTCGCCCAGTACGGCAACCCGCTGCAGAAACCGATCGACCGGTTGCCGGGGGTCCTTGAGCTTTTTCATGTGCGTGATATAGCGGCTGGCCTTGACTGCAAAGCGAAAGTTGTCCGGCACGGCATCACGCCAGTGTTCCAGGGTTTCTGCTTTCGGCAGCTGGTAAAAAGAGTTGTTGATTTCGGCGGCAGGGAAATGTCGGGCGTAGAAACCGAGCATGTCCTCGTCCGGCATGTCTTCGGGGAAAAACGGCCCCCGCCAATGATCATAGTGCCAGCCGGAAGTACCGATGCACACCTTTCTACTCATTTCTGGCCTTCTCCTCCCTGCTTCTGCCTGCGCCGCAAATCCACCCAGATCCAGAGTCCGCTGCCGATCAGCCAGAGCAGGCCCAGGCCGACCAGGGAATGGTACATCCAACCGGCCAGGCCGGGTCCATAGTGCGTTTTCGCCATCAGCAGGTTCCAGGCCGACCGCACCGGTTGCGGAGCCTCGCCGGCAAGACTGGTGGCCACCTGGCTGTAGACGCCGTAGCTGAGGACCAGGCCGCTCAAGGCCTGCAGCAGGAGGAAGGGGGCAAGAAGGATGCCGGCTCGGCGATGCCAGCGACGCAGGTCAAGCTGCTTCATGACAGATCAAAACCTCGATAAAATGTGGAATCGGCTGCCGCAGGGATTGCTTCGCGGCCTTTCGAACTATGATTCCTTGTATCAGTCCTGCGGCCGCTGTCAAACGATTGGCCGGCTTTTTTGCGACTGCGGTTGGCATCCGAAGCTTTCCCGCCAGCTTGACAAGGCCCGGCGGGACGCTAAGTTTTAATGGTATCCTCGAATCAATGGCCTTCGGCATTTCCACGGATCAGGAACAAACATGAGCAGAGCCTCTGACAAAAATGAACCCGGCACCGTCACCTCGGTGGTCGGCGGCGTGGTGGAAGCGCACTTTCCGGACGGCCTGCCGCCGCTCAACAACCTGCTGCTGGCCGGCGAGGACGACCGTTTCATCATCGAAGTCGCGCTGCATCTCGACCGCGAACATCTGCGCGGCATTGCCCTGACACCGACCCAGGGGCTGCTGCTGGCGGCGCCGATCCGCGACAGCGGCCACACCCTGGAAGCACCGGTCGGTCAGGAAACCCTCGGTCGGGTCTTCAATGTCTTCGGCGAGACGATCGACCGCGGCTCCCGCCTTGACGTCGGGCAGCGGCGCTCCATCCACCGCGAACCGCTCGATCTGCAGGAACGCTCGACCAAGTCGGAAATCTTCACCACCGGCATCAAGGCGATCGACGTGCTGGCCCCCCTGGAACGCGGCGGCAAGGCCGGCCTGTTCGGCGGCGCCGGCGTCGGCAAAACCGTGTTGATCACCGAACTGATTCACAACATGGTCGGCGAGCACGAAGGCGTTTCCATTTTCTGCGGCATCGGCGAGCGCTGCCGGGAAGGCGAGGAACTCTACCGGGAGATGCGGGAGGCCGAAGTGCTCGACAATACGGTGATGGTCTTCGGCCAGATGAACGAACCGCCGGGCTGCCGCTTTCGGGTCGGCCTGGCCGCCATGACCATGGCCGAATATTTCCGTGATGACCGCCGCCAGGATGTCCTGCTGCTGATCGACAACATCTTCCGCTTCATCCAGGCCGGCATGGAGATTTCGGGACTGCTCGGGTTGATGCCCTCGCGGCTTGGCTACCAGCCGACCATGGCCTCCGAACTCTCGGAACTGCAGGAGCGCATCACCAACACCCCGCAGGCGGCAATCACCTCGATTCAGGCGGTCTACGTGCCGGCCGACGATCTGACCGACCCGGCGGCGGTGCATACCTTTTCGCACCTGTCGGCCTCCATCGTGCTGTCGCGCAAGCGGGCCAGCGAAGGCCTCTACCCGGCCGTCGATCCGCTGGAATCGAACTCCAAGATGCTGACGCCGCAGGTGGTCGGCGAGCGCCACTACCGGATCGCCCGCGAGATCCAGCGGACCCTGGCCTCCTACGAGGACCTCAAGGACATCATCGCCATGCTCGGCATGGAGGAGCTGTCCCGTGATGATCGCAGCACGGTCCATCGCGCCCGCCGGCTGGAACGGTTTCTGACCCAGCCTTTTTTTACCACCGAACAGTTTACCGGCACTCCCGGCCGGACCGTATCCCTCGACGAAGCCCTGACCGGCTGCGAGCGTATCCTCAACGATGAATTCAGCGACTTTCCGGAGAAATCACTGTACATGATCGGTGCGGCGGACGAAGCACGGGAGAAGAGTCGGCAACGGGAGGCAAAAGAGGACGACCGGGAGCAGGCCGAAGAGCAGGCTGCCTCGGAATCTCCGAACAGCGGGGAGGCCGCGTGAAGCTGAGGGTCTTTCTGCCGACGCGCATCCTGCTGGAAAGGGAGGTCGCAACAGTGACCGCCAGAGGACCCAACGGCGCTTTCGGCCTGCGGCCCCGGCATATCGACATGGTCTCCGCCCTCGCTCCGGGTCTGCTCGGCTATCGTCGCTCGGCGGAGACGGATGAGGAATTCGTCGCGGTTGATCGCGGTATCCTGGTCAAGCAGGGCGACGAGGTCCGGGTCTCCGTGCGCAATGCCGTAGCGGATGCACCCCTGGAGGAATTGTCGGAACTGGTCGACCAGCACTTCGCAGTCCTCGATGAACAGGAGCGCAAGGTCAAGAGCGCCGTCGCCAGGCTCGAGGCGGATTTTCTGCGGCGCTTCATGGAAATCTGAAGCCGTTCGCGAAGCGGACAGAAAACAGGAGACCGAGGCAGCCATGACGGCGGCAGAAAAGAAAAACGGCGAAGACTCCGGCCAGGAATTCCGGCACGAAGTCAGGGCAAGCCAGAAACGCAAGATCCGGGCCCGGCGTCAGGGAGACCAGGGCGTCTGGTTCGGTCTGGGCATGTTCGGTCTGGTCGGCTGGTCGGTGGCCATTCCGGCGCTGCTCGCCATCGGCCTGGGCGTCTGGATCGATGCCCGCAGCGAAAGTTCATACTCCTGGACCCTGATGCTGCTGGTCATCGGCGTCGGCATCGGTTGTCTCAACGCCTGGTTCTGGATCAGCCGCGAGCGCCGGGACATCGAAGCGGAATTTCACCGCAGCCGGCAGGACGAAACGGAACACGAGGAATCAGATGAGCATTGAAACCTGGCATCTCATGATCGCCCTGCTGGCGGGCAGCGCCATCGGCTTCTTCTATTTTGGCGGTCTGTGGCTGACAGTGCAGCGGATTCCGTCCAGTTCCAGACCGCAGCTGCTGCTGGTCGGCAGCTTCTTTTTACGTCTGTTCCTCAGCCTGGCGGCCTTCTATCTGCTGGTCCCCTGGGGCTGGCCGGCCATGGCTGCGGCACTGGCCGGCCTGATCATGATCCGGCAGATCCTGATCAGAATAAAAAAAAACAAGCTGGCTACCACGTTTTGACTCTAAAAGATCCGGGCATTTGCAGGCGCACCCGGACCGTAAACCCCGGATTTTAACTTATGGAAATCACACCCGACGCCTTCATCTTCTGGCAGCACGGCTTTGCCAAACTCAACGCCACGCTCCTGATGACCTGGCTGAACATGCTGCTGCTGGCTGGTGTCTCGGCTGTGGTGACCATGCGTCTGACCGCCGACGAACACCTGGGCAAGGGACAGAACCTGCTGGAAGTGGTGGTCGGCACCATCCGCAATCAGGTCAGGGACATGGGCCTGCAGCCGGCGGATGAATTTCTGCCCTTTATCGGCACCCTGTTTCTGTTCATCCTGCTGCCCAACGTACTGGCCGTGGTGCCCGGCTACCGGGCACCGACCGGTTCGCTGTCGACCACTGCCGCGCTCGCCATCTGCGTTTTTATTGCGGTGCCGGCCTGGGGCATCAAGCGCCGGGGGCTGCTCGGCTATTTCAAGCTCTACGTGCAGCCAACCCCTTTGATGCTGCCCTTCAACATTATGGGAGAGCTCTCGCGCACCCTGGCTCTGGCTGTGCGCCTGTTCGGCAACATCATGAGCGGAGCGATGATCGCCGGCATCCTGCTGTCGATCGCCCCTCTGCTGTTCCCGGTGCTGATGAACCTGCTCGGCCTGATCACCGGCGTCATCCAGGCCTATATCTTCGCCGTGCTGGCCGCCGTCTACCTGGCAGCTGCGGTCAAGGTCCATCAGGAGCAGGAAGCCAAAAAAGATTCTGACAAAGGAGGTTCAGCTCATGGATAGTCTCGGTTGGGTGGCCGTCGCCTCGATCATCACCAGCGGCCTGTGTATCGCCATCGGCGCCATAGGCCCCGCCCTCGGCGAGGGGCGCGCCCTGGCCCAGGCCCTGGCCGCCATCGCTCAGCAGCCCGATGAAACCAACTCCATCACCCGCACCTTGTTCGTCGGCCTGGCCATGGTCGAATCGACCGCCATTTACGCTTTCGTGGTGGCGATGATCCTGATTTTTGCCAATCCTTTCTGGAACTACTTTCTGAATCAGGCCGGCGGCGGAGGCTGAAATGCTGATTGACTGGTTCACGGTCGCTGCCCAGATCGTCAATTTTCTGATTCTGGTCTATCTGCTCAAGCGGTTCCTGTACGAACCGATTCTCCGCCACATGCAGGAACGCGAGGAGAAGATCAAGGGCCGTCTCCAGGAAGCTGCGGAGAAAGAGGCGACGGCGGAGGAAAAGATCGAGACCTATCGGGCCAAGGAAGAGGCGCTGGAAGACGAGCGCGCCGCAAAGCTCCGCAAGGCCGAAGAAGAGGCGGAGCAGCGCCAGAAGGAACTCCTTAACGAGGCCAGGGAAGAGGCGGAGGATGCCCGCCGCCGCTGGCTGGAAGCCCTGGAACGGGAAAAACAATCCTTCGGCAGGGAGCTGAAGCAAAGAACCTGCCGGCAAATCCTGGAGCTGACCCGGCGGGCACTGCAGGATCTGGCCGACCAGTCCCTGAATAACCGGCTGGCGGCGGTCCTGCTGCAACGCCTTGAAGGGCTGGAAAAGAACGACCGGAAAAAGCTGGCGCAAGCCGGCGGCGAAGGGATTGCGGTCCGCTCCTCCTTTGAGCTGGAGGCCACCGAAAAGCGGCGGATCACGACAGTCCTGCATCAGATCTGCGGCAAGCAGGCCGAGGTCGATTATCAGGTGGACCCTGAATATCCACTCGGCATCGAAGCCAGCGCCGGCAGCCTCAGGCTGGCCTGGAGCGTCGCGGGATATCTGGACGAATTGCAGGAGAATGTCCTGGCGCTGCTGGAGGAGAAGCACCAACAGGCGCAGGAAGACCAGGCGGAAGAAAAACGCAAAGACCAGGAACAGTCGGACGAAGAACAACCGCAAGCGGCGTCCCGCAATCAGGATGACAGCCGGCAGTCGGAGTGAAGGCCAGCAGCAATGAGTAAAACAAATTCGCCATTCAGCAGTCTGCTCGACGAAACCTTCCGGGCCTTTGGTCAGGGACTGACAGGTTTTGAGCCGAAGCCCGACCTTGAACTGGTGGGCAGGGTGGCATATCTGGGCAAGGGCATCGCCCGGGTCAGCGGCCTGACCGAAGTCCGCAGCGAAGAGTTGCTGGCCTTTCCCGGCGGGACACTCGGCCTGGCGTTCAATGCCAGCAGTTCTGCTACCGGCGTGATCATGCTCGGCGATTATGAACACCTGTCAGCCGGCGACGAGGTGCGGCGCACCGGCCGGGTCCTGGACGTGCCGGTGGGCGAAGAGCTGGTCGGCCGGGTGCTTGATCCGACCGGCGAGGTGCGCGACGACAAGGGCAGGCTGCAATTTCGCGAGCGCTGGCCGGTGGAACGGCCGGCCCCCGAGATCATGGACCGGGCACCGGTTTCGGTGCCGCTGATGACCGGCATTAAGGCGATCGACGCCCTGATTCCGATCGGCCGCGGCCAGCGCGAGCTGATTCTCGGCGACCGCCAGACCGGCAAGACCGCGATCGCCATCGACACCATCATCAACCAGCAGGGCAAGGGCGTGTTCTGCTTCTACTGCGCCATCGGCCAGCGGGCCTCCAGCGTGGCCCGGGTGGTGGCCGACCTGGAGGCGCACGGGGCCATGGAATATACCACCGTGGTGACCGTCGAAGGGGATGCCGCGCCGGGACTCAAGTACATTGTGCCCTATGCCGCGACCAGCATGGCCGAATACCTGATGGAACAGGGCAAAGACGTGCTGATCGTCTATGACGACCTGACCCATCATGCCCGCGCCTACCGGGAACTCTCCCTGCTGCTGCGCCGGCCGCCGGGTCGGGAAGCCTTTCCCGGCGACATTTTCTACATCCATTCCCGGCTGCTGGAGCGCTCCACGCATCTGCGCGACAATCTCGGCGGTGGATCGCTGACGGCCCTGCCGATCATTGAGACCGAGGCTCAGAACATTTCGGCCTATATCCCGACCAACCTGATCTCGATCACCGACGGCCAGCTCTACCTTTCGCCCACCCTGTTCCGCAAGGGCATCCTGCCGCCGGTGGACATCGGCAAATCCGTATCCCGGGTGGGCGGCAAGACCCAGCTGCCCGCCTACCGCACCGTGGCCGGCGACCTGCGGCTGATCTACTCGCAATTCGAGGAGCTCGAGGCCTTTTCCAGGTTCGGCACCCGCCTGGACGAAGAAACGCGCCAGACCCTGGACCGCGGCCGCCGGGTCCGCTCGATTCTCAAGCAACCGCAATATTCGCCGCTGTCGGCCGCTGAACAGATCATCGTGCTGTTTGCCGTCAAGGAAGGGCTGTTTGACGCCGTGGCCGAGGAAAAACTGCCGGCTGCGGAAACCCGGGTCCGCCAGGCCCTGCCGCAGGTCGAGAAGATCGCCGACAAGATCGAGGCCGGCGAAAAGCTGACCGATGAAAACCTGGAGACCCTGCGGCAGACGGCCAGGGACGCTCTCGCCGAATTGACGGAAACCCGGCCGAAAGACCAGAACCGGACACCTTCGGCAGAACCTGAGGCAGAAGAAAAAGGGAACCTGGAAGAAAAACCGGCAGGCTGACCCGGCGACTTTTAACCAGGAGCCGCCAACAAATGAAATGACAAGGGATCATTCTGATGCAGACCCTTCCGCAGATAGAACGCCGCATGAAAAGCGCCGACGACCTGCACACCGTGGTCCGGACCATGAAATCGCTGGCGGCGGTCAGCATCCGGCAGTACGAAGAGGCATCCCGGTCCCTGGACGAATATTTCCAGTCGGTGGAGATGGGCCTGCGCGCGGCCCTGCGTACCCACCCCCTGGCCGGCAACCAGAAGGACCCGCAGCAGACCCTGATCATGGTGTTCGGCTCGGATCAGGGCATGGCCGGCCGCTTCAATGAATCGCTGTTCGAGTTTGTCCATGAAACCCTGAAGGAGGAGACTTTCCGGGCCGGCTCTTCAGTGCTGCATTGGGTGGCGGGACTCAAGGCCCGGGGTCTGATGGAGGACCAGGTCGGCGCAGTCGACCGGTTTTTCCCGCTGCCACCCTCGGCCGAGGGCATTGCTCCGCGCGTTCAGGAAATTCTGCTGGCTCTGGCCGAACTCAGGCAAAACCATGGCGAGGTGCGGCTGGTCCTGTTTCACAATCGCCCCCTGGGAGGCTCCTCCTACCGGCAGAATCGGGTTAACCTGCTGCCGCCCGATCAGGTCTGGCTGCGCGACCTGGGTGGCCGCCAATGGCCGGGCCGGCAAATCCCCTTCTCCACCATGCCCTGGGAAGAGCTGTTCGGCGCGCTGATCAGCGAATACCTGTTTGTCGCCTTTCACCGTGCCTTTGCCACGTCCATGGCCGCCGAAAACGCCGCCCGTCTGGCATCGATGCAGCGGGCGGAAAAAAACATCGAGGAGACCCGGGAGGAGCTGACCCGGACCTTCCACAACATGCGTCAGAATGCGATCTCCGAGGAACTGTTCGACGTGATTTCCGGCTTCGAGGCCCTGAGCGAGTCCGGCGGGGCCCCGGCCTGACCGCTGCAAGCCTGGCGAAGATGACCATGAAAACCGATAAATTTCTGATATCCTTATTGAAAACAGCTCTCAAAGGGAAACGATTGTGAACCAAGCGAAAACCCGTATTTCACCGCAAAAGTTCGATGCCGTCATTTTCGATATGGACGGTGTCGTGACCGAGACCGCTCATGTCCATGCGGCCGCCTGGAAGAAAATGTTCGACACCTTTCTCGAAGAGCGTGCCGAACAGTCCGGCAAAGAATTCCAGCCGTTCGCAGTCGATCCGGACTACAACCGCTATGTCGACGGCAAACCGCGCTACGACGGCGTTCGGGACTTTCTTAAGTCACGGGGCATCGAATTGCCGGAAGGCTCTTCGGACGATGACCCCGACCGGGAAACGGTGCGTGGTCTGGGCAACCGCAAGAACCGTTATTTCCAGCAGCAGCTCGAGGAGAAAGGCGCGAAAAGCTACGGTTCCACGGTCGCTCTGATCGAGCATCTCAAGCAGGCCGGCATCAGGACCGCAATCATTTCCGCCAGCAAGAATGCCCGCAAGGTCCTCGCAGCGGCCGGGGTGGCCGACCTGTTCGACGCCCGGGTCGATGGGCTGGATGCGCAGGAACAGGGACTGTCCGGCAAACCGGCGCCCGATGTTTTCCTGGCCGCCGCCGGCCAGCTCGGCGTCGAACCGGAGCGGGCGGTCGTGGTCGAGGATGCGCAATCGGGCGTGGAAGCCGGCCGAAGGGGCAACTTCGGTCTGGTCATCGCCGTCAACCGCGGCGATCAGGCGGCGGAACTGGCCAGGTTCGCCGATGTTGTGGTGGATGACCTGGCGGAAGTCGAGGTCGAAACCAACCCGGCTGGAGAAGGGAAAACCACCGACGATCTGCCATCGGCCCTCGATCGCTTCAATGACGTTGCCGCCCGCCTCGAACACCGGCAGCCGGCGGTGTTCCTCGATTACGACGGGACCCTGACGCCCATCGTCGAGCGTCCGGAAGACGCGAAAATCAGTGCGGAGATGCGGCAGACGGTGGAAGATCTCGGCCGCCTGGGCACGGTTGCCATCGTCAGCGGCCGCGACCGCAGGGATGTGCAGGAGCTCGCCGGTGTCGCAGACATCTATTATGCCGGCAGTCACGGCTTCGACATCGCCGGACCCGGCGGCGAACAGATGGAACTGCAGCAGGGTACCGACTATCTGCCGGCCCTGGACCGGGCCGAACAGGCCCTGCGGGATCGCCTGGCAGCGATCGAGGGCGCACAGGTCGAGCGCAAGAAGTTCGCCATCGCCGTACATTTCCGGCGGGTCGCCGATAACCGCCAGGAGGACGTTGAACAGACCGTCGATGCCGTCCTCGAGGAAAACCGCGAACTGCGCAAGACCGGCGGCAAGAAGATCTTCGAACTGCGGCCCGACATCGACTGGGACAAAGGCAAGGCCCTGCAATGGCTGCTGGAGAAGCTCGACCTCGACTGTCCGGCTATTGTGCCTCTCTACCTGGGCGACGACTTGACCGACGAAGACGCCCTGCGCGCCATTGAACGACGCGGCATCGGCATCCTGGTGCGCGACGAGAAGCGGCCGACACATGCCCGTTTCGTCCTGGAGGACCCGGGTGAAGTGAGAACATTCCTGCGCAAACTTTGTAACTATCTGGAGGAACGCAACCCGATATGAACAGCTGGTCTCTGGTCTACGACGAATACGATCCGCAGCAGGAGAAACTTCGGGAAGCCCTCTGCACGGTGGGCAACGGTTATTTCTGCACGCGCGGTGCCGCCCCGGAAGCCTGCGCCAATGAACACCACTACCCCGGCACCTATCTCGCCGGTGGTTATAACCGCCTGCAAACCGAGATTGCCGGGCGCACCATAGAAAACGAGGATCTGGTCAACCTGCCGAACTGGCTGCCTCTCTGCTTCCGCATCGACAGCGGGTCCTGGTTCGACATCGACCAGGTCAACCTGCTCGACTACCGGCAGGAACTCGACCTGCACGCGGGTATTCTGCATCGCCGTTTCCGGTTCGAAGACGAAGCGGGCCGGATCACACGGCTCGAGGAGCGCCGCCTGGTGCACATGCGCTATCGGCACCTGGCCGCCCTGGAAACCCGCCTGATTCCGGAAAACTGGTCCGGCAGGCTCAGCGTCCGCAGCGCCCTCGACGGCCGGATCACCAATGACGGCGTGGAGCGCTACCGCGACCTGGCCGGCCGGCACCTGGAGCCGGTCGCGGCTGACCAGATCGATGACGAAACCATCTTCCTGAAAATGCGCACCCGCCAATCACGCTTCGAAGTCGCTCTGGCGGCGCGCACCCGCGCCTGGCTGGACAGCGCCGTTCACGAGATGAAACCCCGGCTGGAGCAGGAAGAGGATTTTATCGCCCAGAGCTTCGAGATCCCGGTCAGCCAGGATCAGGAAATCCGTCTGGAAAAAACCCTGGCCCTCTACACCTCCCGCGATGAAGCGATCGCCGAGGCGGGACTGGAAGCCCGCAATGGCGTGGCCCGAAGCGCCGGTTTCGAGGAACTTCTGGAAAGCCACGCCCTGCGCTGGGACCAGTTGTGGCGCCATTTCGGCATCGATCTCAAAGAGCAGGACGGCGACCGGGGAGACCGCAACAAGATGATTCTGCGGCTCCACCTGTTTCATCTGCTGCAGACGGTCAGTCTGCACACCATCAAACTCGACACCGGCGTGCCGGCCCGGGGCTGGCACGGCGAAGCCTACCGCGGACACATCTTCTGGGATGAATTGTTTATCTTTCCCCTGCTCAACCTGCGCATCCCGGAGATTACCCGGACCCTGCTGAATTATCGTTACCGGCGCCTGGGTCAGGCCCGCCTGGCTGCCGCGGAAGCCGGCTTCCGCGGCGCCATGTTCCCCTGGCAGAGCGGCAGCAACGGCCGGGAGGAAAGCCAGATTGTCCACCTCAACCCGCAATCGGGCAACTGGCTTCCCGACAATTCCCGCCTGCAGCGGCATGTCAACGCCGCCATCGTCTGGAATACCTGGCAGTACTACCAGGCAACCTCGGACATGGAGTTCCTCTGTTTCTACGGTGCCGAAATGATTCTGGAAATCGCCCGCTTCTGGTCGAGTCTCGCCACCTGGAACGAAGACCTGGAGCGTTATGAAATCATCGGCGTGATGGGACCCGACGAATATCACGATGCCTACCCGGATTCCGATGAGCCGGGACTGAACAACAACGCCTACACCAACGTCATGGTCGTCTGGGTCATGGTCTGCGCTCTCGAGGTTCTGGATACGCTGCCCGGGGACCGCTGCCGGGAGCTGCGGGAAACCCTCGCTCTGCGCGATGCGGAAATCGAAGAATGGGACCGCATCAGCCGCCGGATGAAGGTGGTGTTCCACGACGACGGCATCATCAGCCAGTTCGAGGGCTACGACCGCCTCGAGGAGTTCGATTGGGAGACCTATCGCGAAAAGCACGGCATGGTCATGCGCCTGGACCGCATCCTCGAGGCAGAGGGCGACACCCCGAACCGCTACAAGTGTTCCAAGCAGGGCGACGTGCTGATGCTGTTCTACCTGTTTTCCGCCGAGGAGCTGGGCGGCCTGTTCGAGCGTCTCGGCTACCCGTTCGAGCATGAAACCATCCCCAAAAACATCGACTACTACATCGCACGGACCTCCCACGGCTCGACCCTGAGCCAGATTGTCCATTCCTGGGTGCTGTCCCGCCAGGACCGGGAAGGCAGCTGGGAGCTTTACACCATGGCGCTGCGGTCCGACATCGACGACATTCAGGGCGGCACCACGCCCGAGGGCATTCACCTCGGCGCCATGGCCGGCACCGTTGACCTGGTGCAGCGCTGTTATACCGGCGTCGAGATCCGCGGCGACGTACTGCGGCTGAATCCCTGTCTGCCGCGGGAAATCGTCAACCTCTGCCTGCGTCTGCGCTATCGCGGCCAGTCCATGGACCTGACGATCACCGGCAACCGGATGACGGTGAGTTGCCGGGAATGCGCCCTGGAGCCGATCAAAGTCGCCTATGGCGAAAAAGAGCGGGTCCTGTCCGGCGGCCAGACCGTGGAGTTCGATCTGGAGTAAACAGAAATTCGCATCAGACAACCGCAAGCCGGGGGTAAGCATGCATCCATGGCACGACATTGAGATCGACAGAGAGCGGATCAGTGAAGCCTTTCCTTCCGTAATCGAGATCCCGATGGGCTCCAAGAACAAGTACGAACTCGACAAGCAGAGCGGCATGCTCAAACTCGACCGTGTTCTTTACGGCGCTGTTCACTATCCTGCCAATTACGGGTTCATTCCCCGGAGCTTCTGCGAAGACGGCGACCCTCTCGACGTGCTGGTCGTCGGCCAGGAGCCGGTCCAGCCGATGACGCTGGTCCTGGCCCGGCCGATCGGGGTCATGCGCATGTCCGACGAAGGCAAGGCGGATGACAAGATCATCGCCGCCAATCTGCACGATCCCGCCGTACAGGATTTTCGCGGCTATCGGGATCTGCCGGACTACCTGATGGCCGAGATCCGTAAATTTTTTGAGGAATACAAGACCCTGGAGAACAAGGAGGTTGCGGTCGACGACATCCAGGGCGCCGAGTCAGCCATTCGCATCATCGACGATGCTTTGCAGCTGTACCGGCAGGACATCCGTCCGCATGGCGATAAAGGCGGCTGGTAGGGCCGATCGCCCTGCCGTTCAGTCATCAACCAGGCAAAAGGAGGAAACGATATGGACAAGGAACGTTTCGATTACGTGTGCGTGCAGTCCGAACAGGGCCGCGACATTTTTGTCCGCAATCCGCAGACCGCTGAAGAAGGGCAAGTTCTGGCCTGTGCCGGCGACAAGGTCGAGGTTCAGATCACTTCGGGCGAAAAACGCAGCTGGAACTATCATGAACTCGAGGAAATCACCCGCAGCAAGCATGAATGGCCCCGCCGCGACTGATGCCGGCCGGCCGCCTGTCTAGAGTGGCCAGAACACCGGGATCAGCAGGGTGCCGAGGATCCAGAAGATCAGGTTGAGCGGCGCACCGACCCGGGTGAAGTCGGTGAACCGATACTGCCCGGGACCATAGATCAGGGTATTGGTCTGGTAGCCGACCGGCGTCATGAAACTCAGCGAAGCGGCGAAGGTAATCGCCAGCAGGAGCGGGCGCGGATCGACGCCCAGATCCGCTGCGGTCTGAATGACAATCGGCACCAGCAGCGCGGCCGTCGCCTGGTTGGAAATGATCTCCGTCAGCAGCATGGAAATCAGAAAGACTCCTGAAACCACCGCCACCGGGCCAAAGGGTCCGGCCAGGCTGATGACCCGGTCGGCCAGCCATTCGGCGATGCCGGTCTTTTCCAGGGCCCGGCCGAGGGGAATCACGCCCGCCAGCAGAAAGATCACCCGCCACTGGATGGCCTTATAGACTTCCTGGGGGTTCAGGCAGCCGGACAGCAGCAGAACCACAACTCCCGTCATCGCGGCGACCACGATCGGCACCAGGTCGAAGGCGGCGGCGCTAATGACCGCGGCCAGAATGGCGATGGCAATCGGCATCCGCCTGCGGCGGAACGGCTGTGCGGCGACCTCCGAGACCACCACGAAGGAACGGTTCTCCTGGATCTCCCGGAGATGGCCGCGCTCCGCGGTCAGCAGCAGACTGTCGCCGCCGGACAGCCGGAAATCCCTGAGCCGGACCCGGGTCAGGCGGCCCCGCCGCCGGACAGCGAGCACGCGGGCGCCGAAGCGTGACAGGAAGTGGACGTCGCCGATTTTGCGGCCGGCGAGTTCCGAATCGGGAGCAATGACGACCTCGATCAGTGAGTAATCCTCGGTCAGCCGTTCATTGTCAAGCCAGCTCTGCACCGGCTGAACCACCAGGTTTTCCTTCTGCAGAAGTTCTTCGATCTGGGCGGCACTGCCATGTATGCGCAGGGCGTCGCCCTCCTGCAGAACCAGCCCGGATTTCTCCGGCCGCAGGGTCTCCTCGCCGCGAAAAACCAGCAGGATATCCATGTTCCCCTCCTCGGCCAGGTCCTGGACGGGGTGTCCCAGATATTCGAAATCCGCTTCCAGAACGACGTCGGTGAGATATCCTTCCATTTCGAAGTTCTGGCTCAGTTCGGCTCGTCTGCGGCGCTCGGGGATGGTCCGGACGCCGATGACCAGCAGATAGAGCGCGCCGGCAACAAAAATGACCAGCCCTAAAGGGAGAAATTCGAACATGCCGAAGGGCCGGATGCCATAATCCTCTGCCAGCGAACTGACCAGGATGTTGGTCGATGTGCCGATCAGGGTGCAGACGCCGCCGAACATGGCGGCAAATGACAGGGGCATCAGCAGCTTGGACGGACTGACGCCGGTTTCACCGGCAACCCGCAGCATCACCGGAATGAAGATCGCCACGGCTGCGGTATTGTTGACGAAAGCGGAAATCAGACCGATCAGGGGCATCAGCAGAATCAGCGTCTGCCAATAGCTTTGCCGGCCGACCCGGATGAACAGGTCTCCCAGGGCATTGAGGGCGCCGGTGCGACGGATGCCCTCGCTGAGGACGAACATGGCGGCAATAGTGACCGTCGCCTCGTGGCTGAAACCGGCCAGGCCCTCCTTGGGCGTCAAAACCCCGCTGAGCATCAGGCAGGCCATAACCAGCACAGCGACGGCATCTACCGGCAGCAGTTCCGAGACGAACAGCGCTACAGCCAGCACCAGAAGCGCGCAGACGACGATCGCATCAAATCCCATGGCCATAAATTCCGTCCGCCGGCGGGGTTACCCCAGGCAAGCGACTCATCCGCCAAAAAGCAAGAACCGGCCGGTAGGCAGCCGGCCAGCCGCACCGGTTATGACTCTTTGGCATTTTCCTTCTCCCGGCGCATTTCCTGAATTTTTTCCCGCAAGGAGCCCACCAGCGATTTGGCTTTTTCCTGCCGGTTCCCTTCTTCTGCCGCCAGATCAGAAGGCAAACAGGACGAACCGATCACAATCCGGATTTCACCCCGCCGGGGCCGGATTTTACCGATGGGCAGCAACTGCCGGGTGCCCTCGATGAGAATCGGCACGACATGTACGGGATACTTCTCCAGCAGCAGGCCGAGACCGGGCTTGAAGGACTGCAGTTCGCCGTCGGGCGACCGCTTGCCCTCGGGGAACCAGACCAGGTTGCGCTCTTCCCGCAGGACTGCGGCGCCGAACGCCAGACTGGAGATCGCCGCCCGGTCGGGATCGACCGGCACCACGTTGCCCAAACGGCTGCCGAACCGGGCCATGCGATTGCGAAAAGCAATTCCCGTCCAGCCCCCCCACCAGGTCCGCCGCAAGGTCTCGCGGGGCAGGACTGCCGCCAGGGCCAGAGGGTCCAGGCTGCTCAAATGGTTGGGCGCAAAAACACAGGGACCTTCCGGCAACCGGTCAAGCCCTTCCACCTGCAGATCAAAAAAGCTGCGCATGCTGCGCCGGACCAGGGCCAGCAAGACCCCCTGCAGATGCTGCAGAACGCCGCCGGGGGGCTCGAGCCAACGTCTTTGCCGGTCGCTGAGAGCCTTTTCCGGATGCTCCAGAGGTTCGCCGCCGAACTCCCGGCCCCCTTCCGTTTCCCCGGCCGCAACTTTGCTCAGCAGGTCGCGGACGGTGCGGATTTCGGCAATGGCTTCCTCGTCCAACTCGACGCCGGTGCGCTCACCGATTTCGACCGTGACCGCCACCCATTCCAGGGAATCGATGCCCAGGTCCGCCTGCAGGCGGGAATCCGGCGAGAGTCCCTGCTCCGGATAGCGGTCGGCCAGCCAGTCCCAGACGTTACGGGCACTGGCATTGCCGAGCAGTTCCCGGTCCTCGCCCGTCATCTCCTGCAGGGACAGGGGCTCCTGCTTTGCGGTCGCTGTCTCGCCTTCTCCGGCGTCCTCAAAGCGCTCGGCCAAGAGGTGGCGGCGCAGTTTACCCAGGCGGGTCCGGGGCAAGGATCGTTCGGTCAACAGGACTTTATTCAATCGCCAATAGCTTGGCAGGTCTTCGGCAATCCGCTCCAGATCCTGCTCAATCGCTTCCCGGCCGGCCTTTTCGCCCTCGGCGGTCGGCACCGCCAAGGCCGCCAGGCCACCATCCTGCTCGACGATGCCGAGCTCCTCGAGGCAGGGGGATTGCCCGTAAGCTTCCTCGACCTCTTCGGGATTGATGTTTTTGCCGCTCTCGGTCACGATCAGGGTCGACACACGCCCCCGGAGCTGCAGGAAGCCCTCTTCATCGAAGCGGCCGAGGTCGCCGGTGCGGAACCAGTCGCCGGCAAAGGCCTCTTCGGTTTTCTCCGGCAGCTGGTAATAGCCGGCAAACACGTTGGGCCCGCGGGCCAGCACCTCCCCCTCTCCCTCGCCGCCGTCGGCCTCACCGTCCAGCTTGAGCTCCACCCCCGGGATAGCCCGGCCGACACTCTCGAAACGCCCGGAGCCGGGTGGATTGATGGTCAACAGCGGGGAGGTTTCGGTCAGGCCGTAGCCGATCGCCACCTGCCAGCCCAGGCCTTCCAGCCGGCGGCCCAGCTCAGGGTTGAGGGCGGACCCTCCCGACGCCAGCAAGCGCAATTGAGGCCCGACCCGCCGATGCAGGGGGAAAAACAAAAGCTTGCCGATCTGCCAACCGACAATTTCCCGACAACGGCGGCTGAGTCCAAGCAGGCCGCGGAACACCTTGGCGGGGATTTTGCCGCGGGCGGTCACCCGTCCGCTGATCGCGTCCTCGAGCGCCCGGTAAAGACGGGGGACGCCGCAGATAACCGTGACGTTTCCTTCCTGGATCGCCCGCAGAATCTGGGGCCCGGTGAGGGCATACGGAAGGACGATGCTGATTTGGGCGGCCAGCGGCAGCAGCATGCCCATGACGAAAGGATAGACATGGTGCAACGGTAAAGGCAGCAGCAGCCGGTCCTCCGGCAGGACCAGATCGGTCTCCAGAATGCGACCGAGCTGAAAGCTCAGATTGCGATGAGTCAGGGGTACGCCCTTGGGGGGCCCGGTCGTCCCCGAGGTATAGAATAGGGCGGCACCGTCATCACCGGCAAGGGCCGGCAGGTCGGCGGCGCCGGTCAACTGCCAGAGATTGTCCTGCTCCGTCTCATCCTGATCCAGAAAAAGCAGCGAGGGCAGATCACATTCCAGTTCCTGGAGGCGCTCGAGCCGCTCGCGAAAGGTCAACAGGAACCGGGGCCGGCAATCCTCGACAATGCCCTGCAGGGTTTTGCGGTCGAGCTGCAGGTCGAGCGGCACGATCCGGCCGCCGGCCCGGATGACCGCCAGGCAGGCAATGATCCACTCCGGGCTGTTGCCGGCCC
>DATFJP010000090.1:0-8570 GCA_035269105.1 Desulfuromonadales bacterium | reverse complement strand
CAGTCCTGAATGTTCAGCATCCACTCGAAATAAGTCTTTTCCCACTGCTGCGGCACGATTTTGGTCCGCCCGGTACGCACCGCGGCAATCGCCGGTTCCGCCAAGGGCTTGACATCGACGTACCACTGCAGGGAGAGGTAGGGTTCGATCACGGTTTTGCAGCGATAACACTCGCCGACGGCAGTCTGGTAGTCTTCGATTTTCTCCAGCAGAGCCTGGTTTTCCAGGTCGGCGACCACGTTGGCGCGCGCTTCGTACCGATCCTGACCGCAATAGCCGCCGCCGTTTTCATTAACCCTGCCGGATTCGTCGAAAATGTTGATGACCTCGAGATCATGGCGACGGCCAAGGTCGAAATCATTGAAATCGTGACCGGGGGTAATCTTTACGGCTCCGCTGCCGAATTCCCGGTCGACGTATTCGTCGGCAACAATCGGAATCTCCCGGTTGACAAGGGGCAGGATGACCTTACGGCCGATCACACCCTGGTAGCGCTCATCGTCCGGATGCACAGCCACTGCGGTATCGCCGAGCATTGTTTCCGGACGGGTCGTGGCGACGACCAAGCTGCGATCGCTGCCGGCCACCGGATAACGCAGGTGCCAGATATGGCCGCGTTTTTCGTCATGCTCAACTTCGAGATCGGAAAGAGCCGTATGGCAGCGGGGACACCAGTTGATCAACCGGTTGGCACGATAGATCAGACCGTCTTCGTAGAGGCGGACGAAGACCTCCCGCACAGCCCTTGACAGGCCCTCATCCATGGTAAACCGTTCGCGCTCCCAGTCGCAGGAAGCCCCCAATCGCTTGAGCTGTTCAATGATTTTACCGCCGGACTGCTCCCGCCATTCCCAGACCCGGTCGACAAATGCCGCCCGGCCGATGGCATGCCGGTCCTGGCCCTGCTGGTCCAACTGCTTCTCAACCACGTTCTGTGTGGCAATGCCGGCATGGTCGGTGCCGGGCATCCAGAGTGCCTCGCAACCGCTCATTCGCTTCCAGCGAACCAGGATATCCTGCAGGGTGTTATTAAGAGCATGCCCCATGTGCAGTACGCCGGTCACGTTCGGCGGCGGAATTACAATCGAATAATGCGGACGTGATGAATTCTGGTCCGCATGAAAATAGTTTTCTTTTTCCCAGGTCCGATACCAGCGTCTTTCGACGCTCTGTGGTTCGTAGACTTTGGTCAGTTTCGGCTCCATGAATTTCAATCCCTTCAAATCTGAAGATACTGCGAGGCTATTCCGGGCAGCGCCTGCCCCCCGGGGCAGTCCATGGCAGGCAAAGGCAAACCTTGCCTGTTCCTCAATTTCCGACCCTTTGCAGAAATAGTCTCAGCCGGTTTGTCCTATAATCGGCCAAAGCGGTCTTCTGTGGAGGGCGCAGGGGAATTTCCGATTTACAATTGTTGAATGGTCGTCGAGGCCACCTGGGTTCAAAAAAAGAATGGGGATTTCAGCAATCCCCATTCGCAACGTCAATCACTGCAGACCGCCGACAGAGAGCCAGGCCGGCTAGGTCTCAGGCGGCGCTATCCTTGATTTTACTGATTTCCTCCCGGATCAGGCTTTCAGCCAGGTCCGGGACCACTTCCCAGGCCACCCTTTCGAGGATGGTCCCGGCCAGTTTCTCGATCAACCGCCCGGCGACCTTCTCGACGATTGCCTCGATTTCCGCCTCACTCAAAGCAGCCATTCTGGCTTCGACCTGGTCGGCATGGCGCAAGTCCGGCGTTATTGCCGACGCCGCAGCCGAGTGGCTCTCGACGTCAGCAGGCGGCTTGGCGGCTGCCTCCGCTGCAGATGCCGTGTCTTCGAAATCTTCATGCTCCGGCTCATCCTCAAAAACAGGAGAAGTCTCCGGTTCCGGAAAGGCAGAATCTTCGGCAAAAGCAGGCTCCTGGAGTTGGCTCGACTCCTCTTCCACGTCGACTTCCGGCGACTCGAAGGCCCCCCCAGCAGTCTCTGCTTCGGCGGCGGTCGTCCCGGCCGCACCGGCCTCCTCGACAGGAGTTTCAAAATCTTCCGGAGTGGTTTCGTCGGCGGCCAAATCCTCGCGGGACCAGGCAGCCAGGGTCGGCTCTTCTTCCATCGGCTCGAGATCTTCGGCGCCGAGAATATCATCATCGTCAAGCGCCATGATGTCGTCATCCGCATCGAAAGCATCGGGTTCGCTTGCGGCGACCGGGTTTAATTCCTCCTCGAGCGGCTCATCCTCGAAGATGAACATGTCGTCATCTTCGAAATCCTCCTCGGTCGTGGATGATTCAGCTTCAGACGTCGTCTCTTCGCCGGCAGCAGGCGCGCCGGTATCCGGCATGGCCGACATTTCTTCGCTGGTGAAAGGCTCGTCTGCAGCACTCTCAACGAAATCGCCCAAATCGCTCCAGTCGTCGGCACTGGTGGCGGCGACGGCCGCATCCTTGTCGCCAGGCTCTTCGTCAAAGGTGAATTCTTCGAATTGGTCCTGGTCAACCAAAGGTTCGGCGGCTCCATCAGCCGGAGTTTCAGCGGCGGCCTGCGTCTCGGCCAAGGCCAGAAGTTCCCCGACCTTGTCGAGCAGAGTCTGAGATTCAAAAGGCTTTTCAAGCCAGGCATCGGCCTTTACTTCCCGGGCCTTGTCCTCGTCGAAGGGCTCGAAAGAACCCGTCAACAGCAGGACCGGCGTCCCTTTGCAGGCTGGGTCCTGTTTCAGGGCCGCGCAGAGTTCATAACCGTTCTTGCCAGGCATGTAGACATCAGCCAGCACCAGGTCAGGCTTGATTTCGCGAGCTTTCTCAAAAGCCTGATCACCATTGTCGGTCACCGTAAGGTCGAAATCTTCATGGGCAAAGGTGATCTGGATCACCTTTTGAATGGTCACGCTGTCGTCTGCCAACAGCAGTTTTTTGCTCATGCCAACCTCCTCAAGAATCCAGGCGGATATGTCCTCGAGAAGCGAAGACCGGCCTGGGAAAAGACCGACGAACCGGCTGATGGAAAAACCTGGTCAATGGCTTTTCACATGTATTTAAATTGCTGTAAACGCGCTGAAAAACTACCATATGGCCTTTCAGAGTGTCAAGCATCCCGTGAGTGTTGATGTAGCGGATGGTCCCCATGGGCGGCAGAATCCGACCTGTCGGCACACATTGCCGGGACCGCTCGATCAAAGCCTGTTCAAAGAGCCTTCCAGGGTTGCGGCAGGAACAGCCGCTGATAAAGATTCAAGGCGAACCGATCGGTCATGCCTGCCAGAAAATCGACAACTGCAACCTCCAGCCGTTCCTCCGTTTTCGGATCTCCTCCATAGCAGACGAGTTCTTCCGGATGGCTTGCAAAGAACCGGAAGAGTTCTCCAAGGACCCGACTGGCCTTGGCAAATTCCTTTTCGACCGATGCCGCGCGGTAGACATGTCGGTACAGCCATTCCCGCAGACCGGTCATTCCCGTCAATACTTCCGGCGACAAGCGAACGTCCGTTTGACCTTCTGCTTCCGAAGCGGCAAGGATGTCATTGACCATGACATCGATTCGCTGCGAGGAGCTCTCACCAAACTGGTCCCGCAGGTTTTCAGGGACATCAGCGACTTCAATGAGTCCGCTGCGAATGGCATCATCAAGATCATGATTGACATAAGCAATCACGTCGGCAAATCTGACCAGACGTCCTTCCTGGGTCGCCGGGAGATCATCGGCGGCGGCGCCTGCCAGAGGCCCTCGACCTTTGGAATGCCCCAGAATCCCATCCCTCACCTCCCAGGTGAGGTTCAGGCCGCGCCCTTCTTTCTCCAGCAGATCAACCACCCGCAAACTCTGCCGGACATGATGGAACCCGTCAGGCAGAAGTTCATCCAGAACCTTTTCACCGGCATGGCCGAAAGGCGTGTGGCCCAGATCGTGGCCGAGAGCAATGGCTTCGGTCAAATCTTCATTCAATCGCAGAGCCCGCGCCAAGGTGCGCGCGATCTGGGAGACTTCCAGGGTATGGGTCAGGCGGGTCCGATAATGATCGCCTTCAGGCGCCAGGAAAACCTGGGTCTTGTGCTTCAAACGCCGGAAAGCTTTGCTGTGCAGGATCCGGTCCCGATCGACCTGAAAAGCGGTCCTGATCGGGCAGGATGGCTCACTCCGCCGTCGGCCGCGCGTCGCGCTGCTCAGGGCGGCTCCGTGCCCGAGAATTAACTTTTCATTGTCTTCACTCACGACCCGAAAATTCATTTGTGCTGTCCGGTAAATGGGAAAGGCGGGGAGTCAACCCTAACATTGTGTTCCTACATATAGTAGAGGACACTTGAAAAAGCAATCCCCCTCTCCAAACCCAGGCCCCTTGAATTCATTCTTTAAAATTCCTGCTCAGAAAAGCATTTTAAACTTAAAGGGACGGGTCCTTTAAAGCCACTTCAAAAAATTGTTTACAATGAGATACTTAAATATTGTATAAGCAATTTACGATTCCATCTTGATTTATTTTTAAACTATATTAATATCTCCAGTCATAGTGAAAATCATCAAAACGAATTATCAGAGAAAGGGAGGATGGAATGACATCAATTTTGGAAATGACCGCGGAAATTGTTTCTGCACACGCATCGACATCCAACATGACAAAAGAGGAGCTTGTCAGTGAGTTGAATGATGTTTATGCCGCTTTGAGTTCTCTGGAAAAAGGAGAGGTTGAGGCCGCTTCGACAGAAACAGTAGAAAACGAGCCTGCCATTTCAAGAAAGAAAGCGTTTGGCAGAGATAAAATTTACTGCATGATTTGTGGCAAAGGGATGAAAACCCTGGCCAGACACCTGAAAACTGCCCATGCAATGACTCCAGGGGACTATCGCAAACAATTCGATATCCCGCGGTCTCAATCGCTGGCCGCCAGGAATTACTCGGAAACCCGCCGACAAATGGCCATAGATCGGGGGCTCGGTGAAAAACTGGCCAAGGCGCGTTCGGCCCGGGCCAAAAAGAAATAGTTTCCACGGCGGCAAAAGGCGGCGGCTGTTCCGGTCGCCGCCTCTTCACTCACTTCAGATCAAAGTAAATTCGAGAGTCTCCAGCAGGCTGCCGCTTGCGCCCCGGATTTCCACCCGCCATTTACCCGCCCATTCGGGAAGGAACTTCTTGGTCGACCAGGTGCGCCAATCCGGCGATCTGACCGGTAGAATGACTCTGGACATCAGCTGGTTGTCACGATACCATAGATGCTCGATTTCCGTGGGTTCTTCAGCCCCCACCAGCCGCGTGAAACAATAAAGCTGGCCATCAACTGCGGGGAACACCTCGACGTGATCCACGGGGGTCCGGTCCTCGACAGCAGTGGTCATGGTGCTGTCGACAACCTCAAGGGCCCAGACCGTAGGGCAGAAAAACAAGAATATCATGGCCGCCAGGATAAATCTTTTCATGATACTTTTTCCCCTTTTAGATTTCTTGTCTCTAAGCTAAACTTTTATAACTGAAATCCTGAACTTTCCTTCGAAAACAGCGCATGAAATGTTTTTTGCTTGCTGACAATCGTGCCGAACTGCTGGCGACCCTGGAGCCGATCCTCAAGCATTGGGGCTATCGAGTGCTGGCGGCCACCAATGCCCGGCAGGTTAATGATTTTCTCCGCCAGAGCTACCCTTGTCTTTTAATCATCGGCGCCGATATCCTTGGCAGTCCTCAGCTAAATCCACCGCCAGAGATGATTGCCGAACTGAAATCTGGAAATCTCCCGCTGCTGGCCCTGGAGCAGGAAGGAGCAACGGAACCGGCGTTTACCTCTCTCGAAACCCTCAGCGTCCCGCTTGACATCCTTTCCCTGTTTGCGTTTATCCAGCATTATGTCGAAAAACATCCGCGCCAGAATCTGCGGCTCCGGGTCCGCATCCCCGGCATGTACAAAACCGGTGAAAACGATTACATCCTGGCGGACGTTTACAGTCTGAGTATACGCGGCCTGTTCTTTAAGGCTGCGGCCAAACTTGAAAAGGGCGACACATTATCCGTCGTTTTCCCCCTGCTCGGACACTGCAAGGAACTCGAGGTCCGGGCCACGGTTCTTTATACGGTCCAGCCCGGCAACCGCAACAATTACCTGCAGGGTTTCGGGGTCGTTTTCGATTCGCTCTCCGATGCGGAAAAAGCCAACCTCAAAACCTTCATCGAAGAGCGCTTTCTCAACGAAGTCTCCACCTGCCAGGCTGGCGTCGGCGATTTCTGCGCCCGTCAACTCAAACGCTGAGCCGCAATCCCGGCAAAATCGCCCTACCTGGAAATCTCCGGCAGAATGCTGCATCCGGGTCCGGAAATCCTGTGGCCAAAGAAGTCTTCCAGGGTTGCACCAAGGTCACTGAAACTGTTTCGGATTCCCAGGTCAGTGCCGTGGCTCCACCCGGCCTGCCAGGCCAGGATCGGCACGTATTCGCGGGTATGGTCGCTGCCATGCATCGTGGGATCACAGCCGTGATCGGCGGTGATCAAAAGCAGGTCCTTCGCCGACAAGCGTCGCTGCAGCTGCGGCAGCCAGGCGTCAAAAACCTTCAGCGCCGCGCAGAAACCGGCAGCATCCCGCCGATGACCGAATTCCATATCAAAATCGATCAGGTTGGCTGCCAGCAGCCCGCCCGCAGGCAGTTCATCGAAACCGCTGAGAATCTTGGCCATACCATCGGCATTGTTGCGGCTTGGCAGAGAGCGGGTGATACCGCGTCCACAGAACAGATCGCTGATCTTACCCACGCCGCAAATCGTATGACCGGCTGCCGAGAGACGATCGAGCACGGTCGGCCCGGGCGGAGGCATGGAGAAATCCCGCCGCCGAGGGGTGCGGCGAAAGCCGTTCCGGTCATCCCCCACAAAAGGTCGGGCGATGACTCTGCCGATGCGATAGGCGTCGGCCAGCTTGCGGACCGCCAGGCATAACGCATAAAGGTCTGCGACCGGCAGGACCTCTTCGTGAGCTGCGATCTGGAAGACTGAGTCCACACTGGTATAGACGATAGGGCGCCCGGAGCGAACATGGTCGGCACCGAACCGTTCGATAATCCCGGTCCCGCTGGCGGCAACATTGCCGAGCGGCATCTGGCCGGCCAGCTTGGAAAATGCCTCGATCAGGTCTTCGGGAAAGCCGGCCGGGTAACAAGCGAACGGCGGATCCAGCACCAGCCCGGCCAGTTCCCAGTGCCCCGTGGTGCTGTCCTTGCCCTCGGCAGCTTCCTGCATGCGGCCGAATGCTCCCATTGGTCTGCTGACCCGGGATACGCCTTGAATATCAGCCAGATGCCCCAGGCCCAGAGCTTCGAGGGCGGGCAGGCGCAGGCCGCCGCAGGCGGAAGCGGCGTGCTGCAGGGTGGCGGCACCGAAATCACCGTACCGGCCGGCATCAGGAAGAGCGCCGATGCCGACGCCGTCCAAAACGATCCAGACAGCGCGCCCGCCATCAATCGGCATGTTCAGACCACTGCTGCATGATGGTCACCCCGGCACTGGTGCCGATGCGGTCGGCACCGGCTTCGATCAGCGCCCGGCAGTCCCGCCAGTCGCGAATGCCGCCGGCAGCCTTGACCATGACCCTGCCGGCAGCAGCATCCTTCAACAAGCGGACATCTTCCCGACTTGCGCCGCGCCGGCCAAAGCCGGTCGAGGTCTTGACGAAATGGGCTCCGCCGGCGACAGCGGCATCAACCAGCCGCTGCAGAGTCAGGGCGTCGAACAGGCAGCACTCCAGGATGACCTTGACAATCCGCCCGCCGGTCCGGTCGACCACCGCCCGGACATCCGCGGCCACCTCGTCATAAGCCCCGGAACGGGCCGCGCCCAGGGGTATCACCATGTCGATTTCCTCGGCGCCGGACTGCACTGCCTGGTCGGCTTGCCGGGCCTTGACCCATGCCGTGTCGTAACCCAGTGGAAAACCGACCACGGTCCCCGTCTTCACGGCGGATCCGTATAGAATTTTCGCGGCCTGCATGACGAACCGCGGCGGCACGCAGACGGAGGCGAAGCCCCATTCGACCGCTCCCTCACAAAGTTCGGCGACCTCGTTCGCTGTGGCATCCGGCCGCAGCTGCGTATGGTCGATAAAAGCTGCAGGATTGGTATCCACGGCCATTTTGTCAGAGGGTCGATAGACCATTGGCAAAGCCAAACCGATCAGGTCCGATAGTCGGCATTGATCCGGACATAGTCGTAACTCAAGTCAGAGGTAAAATAGTAGGCAGAGCCGCTGCCGAGCCCCAGTTCGACGGTGACCGTAAATTCGGCCCGCTTCAGAACCTCGCTTGCCTGTCTTTCCTGCTCGGCCCCCATCCCCAGGCCTGACTCGACCATGCGGATGCCATCAAAGCTGATGTTCACACGGTCGGGGTCCACAACAGCCCCGGAGTAGCCGACCGCGGCGATGATCCGTCCCCAGTTGGCATCTTCGCCGAAAAAGGCCGTTTTGACCAGGGCGGACGTCGCCACGCTGCGGGCCGCTGCCAGGGCCTGCCCGTTATCGACGGCCCCATCGACCTGGATGCGGACCAGCTTGGTCGCGCCCTCGCCGTCCCTGACGATCATTTTCGCAAGATCCATCAGGATTGCCGCGAGAGCCTCGCTGAATTG
>DATFJP010000089.1:0-3654 GCA_035269105.1 Desulfuromonadales bacterium | reverse complement strand
GGCGGCATGCTCAAAGAAACGGCCGCCTCCCACTGGCCGGTCGGCACCGATTGGATACCGCCGCGCACCAGTTCGGCGCCGTAGGCCCCCAGGTTCATGCCGACCGCGATGAAACCGGCTGAAAACTTGTCCAGGGAAATGCCGAACAGCGGCAAGACGAAGAAGATCCAGTAAAGCTGAACCAGCAGTGAGGTGCCGCGAAATATCTCGATATAAACAGTCGCCGACCCATATATCAGCCGATTTTTCGACAGCTTCATCAACCCGGCAATGACAGCGATAATGATCGCCAGGGTCGACGCCAGCACCGTCAGGAGGATGGTAGCCCAGGTCCCGTTGAGCAATTGAGGCCCATATTCGATCAGGAAGTCCCAGTATGACATAGCGTAATCTGCGTCAGGATTGGTGCGCCTGGCAAATGGCTTGCTTTGCCAGACGACTGCGACGGGTTAAGGGAAGACTCGCGAAAAACTTCAGAAACGGCGTTAAAAAAAAATGCGGGCACCATGAAGTGCCCGCATCGGTTGCATCAGCGGTTTTTACAGACCCACTCCGTATTGACCTTATCTCCCGGCAACTGGCTCCTGGTGTAGCCGTAAGGCTCCACGTCTGCCAACATTTTTTCGGTGCCGACATATTTTTCCAGGGCAGTATTGAATTTTTTCAGAAAATCCTGGTCAGCAGGCCGGAAGCCGATGCCGACCCAGTTGAAGGTCCATTCGGGCAGGGCCGAGGGATCGGTGACTTCCACCGCACCACCGGATTCCTTGGCCAGGTTGCGGGCCGTGAAGTAGGTCAGTCCGCCAGCATATGCGCGCCCGGAGCGAACTGCGGCCAGGATCTGGGTCGGACCGGGCACGGTCATGATATTCTCTTCCGGTACGCCCTGCTTCTTGGCGGCTTCCACCGTGTTATAGCCGGCGCCTGTCACGAACCGGACACCTTTTTCCTTAATGTCCTTATAGGACTGGATCCCTTGGGGATTGCCCTCGGGGACGATGAAGGCATCGCCGAAACGACCGATCGGTTCGGAAAAGTCGACGTTCTGGCAGCGACTGTTGATAATGTACATGCCGCCGGTAATGATATCGAAGCGATTGGCCTTGAGGCCGGGGATCAACCCGCCCCATTCGGTCACCACCGGTTCATAATTCGTGTAGCCCATCTCTTCGAGGACGCCGATCGTGATGGCGTTGGCAAAGCCCAGGGGCTTGTTGTCCTCTCCGGGGTAGGCCCAGGGCACCTCGTTGGCGAAGCCGAGACGAATCGGTTCGCCGTCCTCGATGCGTTCCATGAGAGTGCCGGCGTCGGCGATGCCGGCGCTGAACAGGAACGTTGCGCCACAAGCTGCGGCCAGGGCAAAAGACAGGACTCTTCTGGAAATTTCCGTCAACGTTTGGCGTCTTTTCTGGGAAAACATCGCTCCTCCTTTTTGGTTAGATATTGCTTTTCGCCGGAAACGAATTTGAGTAATTTGACTTACTTATAATGACAGGCCGAATTCATTAGTCAACCCGGGGGGAGGATATCGTCTCGAAACAGATGCCCTCGGACCGGGATCCGTACGTTGAATGGCCTTTAAAAGCGCACGATATCAAATGACTTTTCTATCCGGATTCTGAATATCTTCCAGATCTGGGAACTGCGCAGAAAGGAATCAGAAGGGAGGGGGTTGCAATGACAGCAGGGTCTCTTTCTTCCCTTTGCGGTCTGCTGGATAATGGCTGCTTCGACAGCTTTCGAAAAGAAACGCTGACGAGGCTCCGGGCGAATCCAAATCGTTGTGATAGTCTGAAGCTTACCCGTCAGGCTGTTGATTGAAATCCCGGATGAAAATCTGCCAGAAGGCCATGAACAGGGCCGCGATCAGAGGGCCGATGACGAATCCGTTCATGCCGAACATGGCAAAACCGCCGAGCGTCGAGAGCAGGACGATGTAATCCGGCAGTTTGGTGTCGCGACCCACCAGCACCGGGCGCAGGATGTTGTCGACCAGGCCGATCACTCCGACCCCGAAGGCGATCAGGACCAGGCCCTTGATCCAATCCCCGACGGCGAACAGATAAATGGCCACCGGCACCCAGATCAATCCCGCGCCGACAATCGGGATCAGCGACAGCAGGGTCATGACGACCCCCCACAGGATCGCGGCCGGAATGCCGAGAATCCAGAAGATGAGACCGCCCAACGACCCCTGCACCACGGCGACCACCAGGTTGCCCTTGATGGTGGCGCGGGTCACTTCGGCAAACTTGGTGAAGAGCAGATGTTCACGCTCGTCGCCGAGCGGCAAGGCCCGCACCAGCATTTCCACCAGCTTGGGTCCGTCGCGAAGCATGAAAAACGCAATGTAGAGCATCAGGCCGAGACTGACGAAAAACTGCAGGGTGCCCTGGCCGAGTTGCACCGCGTTCTGGGCAATGAACCGGCTCGCGGCAATGGCGGCCCCGGAAAGCTGTTCTTTGAGGTTGCCCAGATCGACGTTGAAGCGCTGCAGAAAGTCCTGGATCAGTGGAAAGGCCTGTTGCACGCGGTCGATTTTTGCTTCCAGGTCCATTTCGCCGCTCTGCAGGCGCTGATACAGGGCGGCTCCTTCCTGCACGAAGGAGCCGAGGACGAACAGGGCGGGCAGAATGCCGATCACCCCGCAGATCACCAGGGTCAAGAGGGCGGCCAGGTTGTGCCGGTCATGCAGGTGCGGCAGCAGGCGCTGGTGCAGGGGCTGGAACATCATGCCGATGACACAGGCCCAGAAAACGGCACCAAAGAAAGGCTTAAGCAGGTAAAGGAACAGGACCGTCACCAGGGCCAGCAACAGGAGGAATGAGTTTTGTTCCAGTTTTTCCCGCATGTTCGGCATTCCTTGTGATTAAGTAAAAAAGGCAGACCGGATCAGCCAACGACGCTGTTGATCAGGAAAACCATGTAACCGATGTAGCAGGACAGCAGAATCCCACCCTCAATCCGGTTGATGCGTCCCGGCCGGCCTCGGAAACCATAACCGATGGCAAACAGGGAAATGGTGAGAACCGCCATGAGCGTCAGATCCCTGGCAAAGACTTCGCGGCCGACCGCCATCGGATGAATCGCACCGGCAATGCCGACCACCGCCAATGTGTTGAACAGGTTGGAACCCAGCACATTGCCGAGGGCGAGGTCGTGTTCCCCCTTGCGGGTCGCGATGACCGCCGAGGCCAGCTCCGGCAGCGAAGTTCCGACGGCGATGATCGTCAGACCGATGATCAGGTCGCTGACGCCGAATCCGCGGGCGATAATGACCGCGCCCCAGACCAGAATCCGGGAGCTGACGATCAGCAGAAGCAGCCCGCCGAGCAGCCAGAACAGAGCCCGGCTGAGCGGCATCGACCTTTCCCCGAGCAGCTGTTCCACTTCGCCGGCCAGAGCATCTTCCTTTTGCTGCAGCCCCTGCAGGATGGTCCAGCCCATGAGGCCGGCAAAGACCAGCAGCAGGATCACGGCATCAAACCGGGTAATCTGCCCATCCCAGATCTGCCAACCGGCCAGAAAAGTCACCAGGGTCAGAATCGGCAGTTCCTTGCGCAGCACCTGGGAATGGACGGCAATCGGGCTGATCACCGCGGTCAGACCCAGGATCAGGGCAATATTCGAGATATTCGAACCATAGGCATTGCC
>DATFJP010000088.1:0-3855 GCA_035269105.1 Desulfuromonadales bacterium | reverse complement strand
ATAATATTGGCTAGCCAATTAAGCATAAAATTTTCCAGTTTTCTTCGACCCTGAACTTATAGCTTACAGCCTACAGCTGGATCCCCATGACCCTCCTCGAGGCAATTTTGCTGGGCATCCTTCAGGGTGCCACCGAATTCCTGCCGGTCTCCTCCTCCGGACACCTGGCTCTGGCCCAGAATCTTATCGACGATTTTCACCAGCCGGGGCTGGTGTTCGATATCCTGCTGCACGTCGGCACCATGGTGGCGGTCATCGGCTATTTCTGGCGCGACCTGACCGGGCTGCTGACCTCCCTCTGGCGACGCGACGACGTCAGCAAGGTGCAGCGAAAAATACTGCTGCTGATCGTTCTGGGCTCAGTCCCTACGGCGATCATCGGTCTGACCTGGAAGGACTTTTTCGCCGGACTGTTCGATCAGCCGCTGATCGTCTGCCTGATGCTGCTGGTCACCGGCGCTCTGCTGGTCCTGGCCGAACGCTATCGGAACATCGGCCGCAAGGAGGACGCCCTGACCTGGAGGGACGCCCTGACCGTGGGCGCAGTTCAGGGCCTGGCCATCATCCCGGGCATCTCCCGTTCGGGGTCGACGATTGCCGCTCTGCTGCTGCGCGGCGTCGACGGCGAAACCGCGGCCCGCTTCTCCTTCCTGCTGGCCCTGCCGGCTATTTTCGGTGCGGCCCTGCTTTCGGCCCGGGATATCCGGCAGGTATCGGCGGACCTGTTGCCGGTTTATTTAGCCGGCACCGGCGCCGCCATGCTCACCGGCCTGCTCTGCATCCATCTGCTGATGGGGGTGATCCGCAAGCGCCGGCTGCGCTGGTTTGCGTTATATTGTTGGGTCATCGGTGCGGCCGGCCTGGCGTATTTCTCGTCAGCCGCACTTTGACCTGCCGCAGGTTTCGCGCTAACATGTCGAAAATCTTCCGACATTGTCTATTTTCGGGTTCCGGGAGACTTGTCAGCTGCAGTTTTTCTGTATTCTGCCGCTGACATTTTGTATGCTGGCAGCCGCCTCCTCAACCATCGTGGATCGAGGATCCCCTTTTTGCGATCCTCTCATTCCGGAGTCTTCGAACTTTGGCGAACAATAAACCCAAGCGCAAAACCGAAAAACCTCGCAAGACCTTTCTGCGCGAACATATCAAGAAGGAGATTGCCGGCCTGGTGTGGCTGGCGACGGGAATTTTCCTGCTGCTCAGCCTGGTCTCTTTCCACAACGGCGATCCTTCTTTCAACAATAATCTCGACCCGGACCGGATCCACAATTTCTGCGGTCGGGTCGGTGCTTATGTCGCCGATCTCTGCTACCAGGTCATTGGCCTGCCCGCCTTGCTGATTCCGCTGGCCTGCCTGGTTTTCGCCTGGCGCCTGCTCAAGTTCCGGGACATTCATTTCCGATTCTACAAAGCGGCGGCCTTCCTGATCATGCTGATCGCACTGGCGGGACTGATTGCCCTGCGGTTCGAGACGGTTCTGGTGCTGGGGCAGACCGTCAACCAGGCCGGCGGCGTCGTCGGTTTTTTCGTGGCCGACACCCTGAAGAACTGGTTCAACCTCGGCGGGGCAACCATCTTCCTGCTGGTTTTTCTGGCCGTCTCCGCCATGCTGGTCGCCCGCTTCTCGGTGGTTCTATTCCTCGAGGGCCTGTTGGGGCGCATGGCCGACCGCCTTGAACGGCGCCGGGAAGCCCGCCTGGCTCGCAAGGCGCAGAAACCGGCGAAGAAGAAAACTGAACGCGTGCCGGTCATTCGTACGCCAGAGCCGCAAACGGCACCGCCTCCCGCCAGGGCGTCGAAGAAAAAGCCCGCCAAATCGGAACCGACGCAGCAGGAGACTTTCGCCTTCCTCGAGCCGACCGGGACCTACCACCAGCCGCCGCTGTCCCTGCTCGATCATGAGGGGGGCAAGACCGCGCCGGTGGATAAAGACGCCTTGACCATGAATGCCCGGCTGCTCGAGAAGAAGCTGCTCGACTTCAATGTCGAAGGCGAAGTCTCCGAAGTCAAACCGGGACCGGTGGTCACCATGTACGAGTTCGCCCCGGCGCCGGGGGTCAAGGTCAACAAGATCTCCGGCCTGGCCGACGACCTGAGCATGGCCCTCAAGGCTCTGTCGATCCGCATTGTCGCCCCGATCCCCGGCCGCGGGGTGGTCGGCATCGAGATCCCCAACCGCGACCGGGAGATGGTCTACCTCAAGGAGATCATGGACAGCGACGAATACCGGAAGGCGGGCGGGCGCCTGCCGCTGGCCCTCGGCAAGGATATCTTCGGCCACACCATCGTCACCGACCTGGCCCGCATGCCGCACCTGCTGGTGGCCGGCGCCACGGGCACCGGCAAGTCGGTCTCGATCAATGCCATGATCCTCTCCCTGCTGTACCGGTCCAATCCCCGCGACGTGCGGATGATCCTGATCGATCCCAAGATGCTGGAGCTTTCCATGTATGAAGGCATCCCGCACCTGCTGCTGCCGGTAGTCACCAACCCCAAGAAAGCCGCCCTGGCGCTCAACTGGGCCGTGCGTGAAATGGAACGCCGCTACAAGCTGATGTCCGACAAGGGCGTCCGCAATATCGAAGGCTACAACCGCAAGCTGGCCAAGGAAGAGAAGGAGCAGGAAGAAAACCGCAAGGCGCAGGGCGCCGCTTCCGCCGCGGCGGAAGCGGAACTGCCGGAAGCCGAACTGGTGGAGGATGAGGAACTGGAGCACGGTCACCTGCCTTACGTCGTGGTCATCGTCGACGAGTTGGCAGACCTGATGATGGTGGTCGGCCGCGAGATCGAAGAGGCGATCGCGCGCCTGGCGCAGATGGCCCGCGCCGCCGGCATCCATCTGATCCTGGCTACCCAGCGGCCGAGCGTGGACGTGATAACCGGCCTGATCAAGGCCAATTTCCCCGCCCGCATTTCCTTCAAGGTCTTTTCGCGCACCGACTCGCGCACCATCCTCGACCAGATGGGCGCGGAGACTTTGCTCGGCAACGGCGACATGCTGTTCCTGCCGCCCGGCACCGGCGCCCTGCAGCGCGTACACGGCGCCTTTGTCTCGGATATCGAGGTGCAGCGCGTGGTCAAGTTCCTGCACAAGCAGGGCGATCCGGATTACGACAAGTCGATCCTGGAAACGCCTCCGTCCGGTGACGGCGCAAGTGCGGGCGAGGAAGAATATGATGAAAAATGGGACGCAGCACTGTCCCTGATCGCCGACAAAGGCCAGGCCTCGATCTCCATGCTGCAGCGCCACCTGCGCCTCGGCTACAACCGGGCCGCGCGCATGATCGAGCGCATGGAGAACGAGGGCATCGTCGGCCCTTCCGACGGCACCAGCCGCCCGCGCGAGGTGTTTATCAATCAGTTGGGCGGAGATCAGGATTAGTCTCCCCGGCAACTGAAAATCGCCCTTGTCCTTTTGTTTTCTTGCCAATCCGGCCCATTCGGAGCCGCAAACTGCCATTTCAAAAACCGGCAGCGAGTGCTAATATGTCGCTCTCCGTTGCGGCTTCACGCGGCCCTGAGTTGGCCCTCGCCCCGGAGCGATGATTGGAACGCCTATGGAACCCCACGAACTCAAATTACTCCTGACCGCCGTCCGGGAAGGCCACCTTTCGGTCGAGGACGGCTTCGAGCGCCTGCGCCGTTTGCCCTTCGAAGATGTCGGCATCGCCATGATCGACCACCACCGGAGCCTGCGGCAGGGCATCCCGGAAGTGGTCCTCGGCGAGGCCAAGAGCGCCGAACAATTAACGACCATTGTCGCCCGCATGGCCGAACATGGCGGCAACCTCCTGGTCACCCGGCTCGACCGCGAGAAGGCGGGCATTTTGCAGGATGCCCACCCCGAGGCCGCCT
>DATFJP010000087.1:0-2461 GCA_035269105.1 Desulfuromonadales bacterium | reverse complement strand
GAGACCAAGGCCCTGCTCAACCCGGGCAAACTCGAAGACTTCCTGGTCGAAAAGATGAAGACCCTGGGGACGGCGGCCTGCCCCCCCTACCATCTCGCCTTCTGTATCGGCGGTACCAGTGCCGAAGCCTGCCTGAAGACGGTCAAGATGGCCTCGACCAAGTATTACGACAGCCTGCCGACCGAAGGCAACGAGCATGGCCAGGCGTTCCGCGATATCGAACTGGAAAAGAAGATCCAGAAGCGCGCCGAGGAGCTCGGCATCGGCGCCCAGTTCGGCGGCAAGTACTTCACCCACGACGTCCGTATCGTCCGCATGCCGCGCCACGGCGCTTCCTGTCCGGTCGGCATGGGTGTGTCCTGCTCCGCCGACCGCAATATCAAGGCCAAAATCACCCGTGACGGCCTGTTCGTCGAGGAAATGGACCGCAACCCCGGCCGGCTGATACCGGACAAGTACCGCGGCAAGCACGATCACGGCGTGCGCATCGACCTGAATCAACCGATGGAAAGCATCCTTGCCGAGCTCACCAAGCACCCGGTGGCAACCCCGCTGCTGCTGACCGGCACCATCGTGGTCGGCCGCGACATCGCTCATGCCAAGTTCAAGGAACTGCTGGATGCCGGCGAGCCGCTGCCGGAATACCTGAAAAAGCATCCGATTTACTATGCTGGCCCGGCCAAGACCCCGGAAGGCAAGCCTTCCGGCTCCTTCGGACCGACCACTGCAGGCCGCATGGATTCGTATGTCGACCTGCTGCAGTCGCACGGCGGCTCCCTGGTGATGATCGCCAAGGGCAACCGCTCCCAGCAGGTCACCGACGCCTGCCAGAAGCACGGCGGCTTCTACCTCGGTTCGATCGGCGGCCCGGCGGCTCTGCTCGCCGAACAGAACATCAAAAAGGTCGAATGCATCGATTACCCGGAGCTCGGCATGGAAGCCGTCTGGAAGATCGAGGTCGAGGACTTCCCGGCCTTCATCCTGGTGGATGACAAGGGCAACGATTTCTTTGAGCAGCTGATGTAATTGAATGAAGGTTCAGTGACGAACAAAAAAGCCCCGGAGGTGATCCGGGGTTTTTTTGTGTATTTTAACGCAGTGGCGCAGAGGTCGCAGAGAGAGGTAAAAAATTAGTCATTATCGAGTGGCGTTAGCCAGTCAGACATTGGCTTTGGTGATGCCCTCAGTGATCTCATCCCAAACTCCCCTAGCTCGTGTCCATCCGGAAACCCCGGATGGACACAGAGCAGTTTTCGAACTGGAAACGAGGAGTTTTTCGTCATGGCAAGAAAATCAAGGGCTTGCGCGAAAAAGGAACCTCCTGATAATTTGTCTAAATCTATAAGATTTCGAATTAACCGGCAAATTAGGTTTTTCCCTTTCCTCGGCAGTAATAAAATCAGCGATAAGGTCCTCTCGACTCATTTCATTTTTCTGTAGTCTCTCCAGGTAAAACTGACAACCTTCAGAATCAGGCTTTCGTTTAAGTATATTTTCGTAGCATTGTTCTATGAATTCCCGTTCTGTGATTTCACCATCCAGCATTGACGAAAAGTCGTCGATCTCGAAGGGATGAACGTCTCTAATTTTGACAGCTTCGACATCAAATAGCCAAATCCTTCCTGCTGAAAAAGACTTCACTTCAAAGCCGCTCAGACACAAGTAATTACGCAATGTTATTTCAGTGAAACTGGTCAAGTGGAAATCTCCTGAGTAAGCCTGTGTCCCAAAAAGATCCCTAATGAGTTCTTCCTGCCTGAAAAGCACTTGATTTTCCGGGGCTCGAAGCAATTCAGCTATACCCAATACATTTGGAACTCTCAAGATCAACTTGCCAGAGTTTCTCAGTAGCCGATTCCAGTGCACCAGAGCTTTTTTTGTAGATGTGCGTGGCAAATGCTCCAAAATGTCTTGCGCAACAATTTCATCGTAAAAATTCCCCGGGAGAGCATCCAGGTGCAAGACATTGGCCAGCAGGTCAGGTTTGTGATTTTCTTGAAAATCTATATTCAAATATCCTTCACGATGGTCGAATCCACAGCCTAAATTAATCTTCTTGGGGAGATCATCAAAACAAACCTGATGCATACCAAGTTCAATCATGGGTAGCTCTCCCTTTATATTCATCCTGTTTGTTCTCTCGCATTGCTTGAAGTTGCTCATCTTGCCCTGAATGAAAAAATCCTTACTGACCCTGACTTTAAAGACCGGTAAAAGTCAGCCCCCGATTGCGATCGAATCTTCCAGACACTGACGGATCAAATCTGCATTATTCCCCTGCAATTCATGCTCTCTCTGCGCCACTGCGTTAAACATCCTGCTTGTCAACAGCGGCACGAAACACTTCCGGCAAACGCCGCGCTTTCCGGGCCTGGTAATCGAAGCAGACCAGCGAGGTCCAGCCTTCCGCCGTGCCCTCCCCGTCCCGCTCGATCCGGTACTCCATGACGAAGGAGGATCG
>DATFJP010000086.1:0-6653 GCA_035269105.1 Desulfuromonadales bacterium | reverse complement strand
GGCAAAGCCGGCGACAAAGAAGAATGGCGTGAGCCACCGCGGCGGCTCGCTGGTCTCGGTGTCCTGTTTTGCGGGCTTTTTCAAGGTGGAGCAATCTCTGTTGAAAGGTTGTTGACGACGGCGGTACGCAGACCATTTACCAAGAGCTTACAAGCCTACCAGATAAATTTGCATTTCATTGCCGATTGTTACCGGGGAAAACCAGGAAATTCAAGCAAGAAAACGGGGGCTGTCCGGCTCGATCGACAGGGTTGCCATGTCCAGCCTGCCAGAGGCAACGGCCACTCCGGCAAGTGAACACATTGCCAACAAGGGATTTTGCGGTAAAGTTTTAACCGCTAATCACGCAGAATTTATATCCTCTTGTCCGCATCCGGGTTTCAAAATGGACGCCAGTTTCCTGCAACTCTACGGCGAGGCCGCCAAGACCGCCTTCGGCTTCTTCTGGAAAGCCGGCTGGGCCTTCGTGCTCGGCTATTTCGTCTCCAGCATGATCCAGGCCTTCGTGCCCAAAGGCCGGCTGACGCCCTATATGGGCGGAACCGGCCTCAAAAGCCTCTCCCTGTCCTCCCTGTTCGGAGCGATCTCGTCGTCCTGCTCCTTCGCCGCCCTGGCCACAGCGCGGTCCCTGGTGCTCAAGGGCGCCCATTTCATCGCCGCGGTGGCCTTCATGTTCGCCTCTACCAACCTGGTGATCGAACTCGGCATCCTGATCCTGATCTTTCTCGGTTGGCAGTTTCTGGCTGCGGAGGTGGTCGGCGGCATTCTGTTGATTGCAATCAGCAGC
The DNA here is from genome assembly GCA_035269105.1 of Desulfuromonadales bacterium. Classification (GTDB taxonomy): domain Bacteria; phylum Desulfobacterota; class Desulfuromonadia; order Desulfuromonadales; family BM103; genus JAQYVZ01. The sequence continues at coordinate 5,866 of DATFJP010000086.1, read as the reverse complement.
CTGCTGATCCGCCTCACCTATCCGCAGGCGTGGGTGGAGGAAGCGAAAGAGAACCTCGAGGAAGCCTCCGACGAGGATGACGACTTCGACTGGAAACAGCGCATCCGCAGCAAAATGGGCTGGCACCTGGTTGGCCACAAGTTCGTCATGGAATGGAAGATGGTCTGGGAGGAGATCCTGATTGGTTTCACGATTGCCGGCTTCGTGGCGGTGTTCGTGCCGGAATCGCTATGGGCCAGGATCTTCCTGATCGATGCCGGCGGCTCGGTCCCCGAGTGGCTGCGCGTGCTGGAGAACGCTCTGGTGGCGCCCTTCGTCGCGGCCCTGACCTTTATCGGTTCGATGGGCAACATTCCGCTGGCCACGGTCCTCAACGCCAACGGCGTGCTGTTCGCCGGCATCATGGGCTTTATCTATTCGGACCTGATGGTGCCGCCGCTGGTGGCGGTCAATGCCAAATACTACGGCTGGCGGCTGGCGCTCTATATTGCCGGCATCATGTACATCGCCATCGTTGCCACCGCCCTGATCCTGCATTTCCTGTTCGGTCTGTTCGGCATCACCCCGGAGAGCGCTCGCGCAGTGTCCGATGTCGCCCAGTTCAAGATCGACTATACCTTCTGGCTCAACCTGGTATTCGTGCTGGTGGCCGGGGCGATGACTGTGCTGCACCGGCGGCATCTCAAGCAACATGTCGAGGGGCAGATGGAGCATGGCGGTGGCCTGACGGTCAAGCGAGTGATCGTTTACGCGTTCATGTTGACGCTGATCGGCGGACTGGTAGCCTATCTGCTAACCGGCGGCACAGGCTGAGCAGCTTTGCCCTTTTGCCCGCTGCCCTGTCTGTTTGAAGGACGGTTTTCCTGGCACGGAAGGTGCCCGGACAGGGAAACCTGAAAGGAGGAAGAACATGACGTTGCATAATGGCATCTCTCGACGTCGCTTCGTCCAGGGGCTGGGTACCGGCCTGTTCCTGGCCGGCATGCAGACCGCCTTGCCGCTGCCGCTCTGGGCGCGGAGCGAGCGCTGGGGTCTCGAAGGTCTGCCCGGGGCGCGGAGCCGCTATGATCTGACCATCGGCTACTCCCCGATCACCATCGACGGCCGAAAAGGCACTTCCACCGGCATCAATGGCACGGTGCCGGGCCCGCTTGTACGCCTGCGCGAAGGGGACGAGGTGGAACTCAACGTCACCAACGCCCTGATGGATGCCGAGCATGCCTCGATCCACTGGCACGGCATCCTGGTACCCTTTCCCATGGATGGCGTGCCCGGCGTCAATTTCGCCGGCATTGCCCCCGGCGAGACCTATCCCTATCGTTACAAGGTGATCCAGGCCGGCACCTACTGGTACCATAGCCACTCCCGTTTTCAGGAGCAGACCGGCACCTACGGGCCGCTGATCATCGACCCCAAAGACGGCGAGCCCTGGAGTTACGACCGCGACTACGTGGTGGTACTCTCCGACTGGTCCTTCGAAGATCCCGAGACCATCTTCCGCCACATCAATCTGCTCGGTCACTATTATAATTACCAGCAGCGGATCTTCCCGGACTTCATTCAGGATATTCAGGAAAAGGGCCTCGAATGGACGATCAAGGAGCGCACGGCCTGGGGCGACATGCGCATGAGCCCGGTCGATCTTGCCGACGTCACCGGCGCCACCTACACCTACCTGATGAACGGCAATTCGCCGGACATGAACTGGACGGCCCTGTTCAATCCCGGCGAGACCATCCGTTTGCGCTTCATCAACTCCGCGACGCAGAGCAATTTCGACGTCCGCATCCCGGGGCTCGACATGGAGGTGGTGATGGTCGACGGCAAGGCGGTGCGGCCCGTGCCGGTCCACGAATTCCGCATCGGCGTCGCCGAAACCTACGACGTGCTGGTCCGGCCTCGGCAGGACAAACCCTTCACTTTGTTTGCCGAATCCCTCGACCGCAGCGGCTATGCCCGCGGCACCCTGGCGCCTGAGCCGGGGCTCGAGGCCACCGTGCCGGACCTGCGGCCGCGGCCGGTGCGCCAGCTCGACAAGATCGGCATGGGCATGATGCTGAACATGGGCGATGGCGAAATGAACCATAAAGGGATGAGTCATGACGACATGCAGCATGGCGGCATGGATCATGGTAGCGATCCCGCCAGTCACGATCCGCGCATTCCAGGTCCCAACGGACCGGAACCCTTCCTGCCGGACCGCAAGCAGTCGTCCAGTGTGGCGATGATCATCAAAAATCCCCGCTACCGGCTCGACGAGCCGGGCATCGGCCTCGGCGAGGACGGCTGGCGGGTGCTCACCTACCAGGACCTGGTCTCCGATGAGCCGCAGGTCTATGCCGAAACGCCGGACCGGGAGATGACCATCAACATTACCGCCAATATGGAACGCTACATGTTCTCCTTCGATGGCAAGAAGTTCACCGAGCATCCCGGACCCTACCTGTTCCGGCACAACGAACGGCTGCGCCTGTTCCTGGTCAACCACACCATGATGGAACATCCCATCCACCTGCACGGCATGTGGATGCAGCTCGAGAACGGCGCCGATCAACTGCCTTACAAGCACACCATTCTGGTCAAGCCGGGCGAGGTGCTGTCGGCGCTGATCACGCCCATCGAAAAGGGCGACTGGGCGTTTCACTGCCACCTGCTCTATCACATGGAAGCCGGCATGTTCCAGGTCGTGCGGGTCGCCTGAGGGAAGGGAGAAATCATGAAATATCTTATTTGTCTGATCCTGCTGATGGTATTGCCGACAACGGCGCCGGGGGCCGAGAAGGCCGCCGATCCAAAGCCACCCTATTATCCCCGCGACTATCGGGATGTGGAAACCGATCCGGAAGTCGGCGAGGGCATACAGAAATATGCCGAAGATGCCCAGCAGGGGCCGCAGAAAAACTTCGGCGTGCAGCCGGTTCACGACAACCAGATGTTCGCCACCTTCAAGGCCGACCGCTTCGAACACCAGTGGCGGGAGCACGGCATGGAGGCTCTGCTGTGGGACGTTCAGGGCTGGATCGGCCGCGACTACAACAAGCTGGTCCTGGAAAGCGAGGGACATTACCGTCTCGACGGCGATGAAGAGGTCGAAGAGGCGATGGTGGAGTTGTTCTACAGCCGCAACGTGGCCAGGTTCTGGGATTTCCGGATCGGCGTCCGGCACGATTTCGAGCCGCCGCCGGAGCGATCTTTTCTGGCGGCCGGTTTCGAAGGCCTGGCGCCCCAGTGGTTCGAAGTCGATGCAACGGCCTACCTGAGCGAGGACGGCGATGTGTCGGCCAAGGTCGAAGTGGAGTACGAGCTGATGTTCACCCAGCGGCTGGTCCTCATCCCCCGCCTGGAGGCCGGCCTGGCCCTGCAGGACGTCCCGGAGTACGGGCAATGGGAAGGAGTGACCGACATGAGCCTGGGAGCGAGGCTGATGTATCACATCCGCCGGGAATTCGCGCCTTACCTCGGGGTGACCTGGTCCCGCCAGCTGGGTGAGACGGCCAATCGCGTCGAGGACGCCGGCGGCGATATTTCCGCCTCGGCGGTGGTGGCAGGGATCCGGTTCTGGTTCTGATGCGCCAGGAGCAGATCGGGTAGGGTTTGACTGGAAGAATGGACAACAAAGGAAGGTTCTCAGAAAAGGGAGTTTCGCGTGAGGCGACCGTTGAACAAAAAGCTTATCCCGGCAGCTGTGGGAAAGGTTGTTCTTATCCTGTTCGGCGCCTTCTGCTGGGCCCAACCGATTCACGCCTCCGAGGCTGCGGGCGTCTGGCAAAGCCTGCAGCAGAATGGCCATGTCGCCCTGCTGCGCCACGCCATCGCCCCGGGCACGGGCGACCCTCCCGAGTTCACCCTGAGAGACTGTACAACGCAAAGGAATCTCTCCGCAACAGGTCGCCGGCAGGCCGCCGCAATCGGCGAGCGGTTCCGTGAGAACGGCATTCCCGTCGCGCAAATTTTCTCGAGCCAGTGGTGTCGCTGCCTGGAGACCGCGCGGCTGCTCGAGCTCGGCCCGGTCCTGGAGCTGCCGCTGCTCAATTCCTTTTTCCGGCACTTCGAACGGCGGGAGCGGCAGACGACAGAACTCAAAGCCTGGCTGGCGGCACAGGATTTGACACGGCCGACCGTCCTGGTCACCCATCAGGTCAATATCACTGCCCTGACCGGTGTCTATCCGGCCTCCGGAGAACTGGTGGTCATCGAGGTTGGCGAACGCGGAGAAATCAGGGTGGTCGGCACCCTCGAGCCCGACTGAGGCCGGGAGAGGGTCGGGGTGAGGGGGTCTCAATACCTTCATTGGCCAAAAGAGCTCCCGCAATTCCCGGATGATCTTAAAAATTCTCCAGATCCGGCCGAGCCATTTTCCGGGCGTCTTGCCGCGGGATGCCGATGCGCCGAACGCAGTTTTCGACCGCCGTTGCCATGTCCAGTGCAGAGCCCGCCAGGGTCCCGTCGGCGGCAAGGCATCTGCCGTCGACAACAGTGATCCGCCGCTCCCCCAAGTGAAACCTCGACAAGTTTGTGCCGACCGTGGCCATGGCGTCGGTGACCAGAAACAGCCGGTCCGGACCCTTGATATCGTAGGCCAGGCGGACATTACTGTCGTGGACATGATGACCGTCGACGATGATGCCGCAATGGACCTCCGGATGGGCCAGCGCGGCGCCGACCAGGCCGGGCTCCCGGGCCCGCAGGGGCGGCATGGCGTTGAACAGGTGGGTGACCAGGCGGGCACCGGCGTCGAAAGCCGCCATCGCCTGGCCGAAGGTTGCCTCGGAATGGCCGAGGGAGACAATCACGCCCTGTGCGACGAGCCGGGCAATGGTCCGAGGGGCGACGGTTTCCGGAGCGACGGTCAGGATCGTTCCGCCGACCTCGAGCGAGGTTATCAGGTCAAAATCCTCCTCAGCCATGGAACGCATCGCTGTCGGGTCGTGGATGCCCGCCTTGGCAGGAGCCAGAAAAGGGCCTTCCAGGTGAATGCCGCCCACTCCCGGCCGCCCGGAATGGAGGTACTCCCTGACGGCGGCGATCGCCTGGACCATTTTCTGCCGGCAAGCGCTGATCAAGGTCGGGTACAGGGTGGTTGTGCCGAAGCGCCGATGGGCGCCCACCATGGTTTCGAGAGTGGCCACAGTCGGATTGTCGTTGAAGAGCACCCCGCCGCCGCCGTTGACCTGAAGGTCGATATAGCCTAGTTCACCTTCGCTGATCATGATCTTTCTGATCAACCCGGTTGAGGGGATCTTTTTTTGGCGATGATCGCTTCGAATTTGTCGGCGCCGATAACATGCCGTTCATGAACCCCTTCGCCGATCAGATCCCGCTCATCGCGGGCCGTGATCGCCCAACGCGTCTTCGGCCCGGCGACCTCCAGACACTGCACCTGCACTGCGACCTCCATGCCGGGCGGGGTGGCTGCCGTATGGGAGATGTTGATGTGGGTGCCGAGGCTGATCTCACCCTCCTCCAGGTGCTCGCGAAGCGCCTCCATGCAGGCCCATTCCATCAGGCCGACCATGAAGGCGGTGGCAAACACCGGCGGCATGGCCTGGAACAGGTCGGATTCTTCGTAGACATGGGGGACGGTCTTGTGTTCGGGGACGCGATAGCGATGGGTGAATTCCATTCCGGGCTGCAAGGTCGGTTTCATGGCTTGTCCTTTCCGTGGGGAGAGTTCTTCGATCCTTTCCACGTCTTATCGAAGGCAGCTTAGCAGGGAGTCTGTTATTGTCAAAAAAATCCCCGCAGTCGGAGAAGACTGCGGGGCAAATAGGGTTTCTGTGTCTTTTTAGGAGGGAGAACATGAAGAGCATGTTCTGTGATTGATATCTTACTATAATAGTCAGGTATGTCAAGAAAAAAATGTCTC
>DATFJP010000085.1:0-6345 GCA_035269105.1 Desulfuromonadales bacterium | reverse complement strand
CAGGTCACCGAGGCGACCCGCACCTACGGCCGGTTCCTGCACGTGCGCAGCACGGTCATTCTCGGCGGCTCGCCTTACGGCCCGCAGTTCCGTGACCTGGGTCGGCCCATTGACCTGGTGGTCGGTACTCCCGGTCGGCTGATCGATCACCTCGAACGGGGCAGCCTCGACCTGTCGCGGCTCGAAATCCTGATTCTCGACGAGGCGGACCGGATGCTGGACATGGGCTTCAAAGAGGACGTCGAAAAGATCACCTCGGCAGCCCCCGCGGGGCGGCAGACCCTGATGTTTACGGCGACCATGGATCGCACCATGACCGAACTGGCGGGACGCCTGCTGCAGGCCCCGGTTCGTGTCGAAGTCGCCGGTCGGCAGGTGACCCTCGAGCAGATCACGCAGCGTCTGCATGCGGCCGACAACCTCAAGCACAAGCACAGCCTGCTGCAGCATCTGCTGGCTAACGAGGACGTCAACCAGGCGATTATTTTCTCCGCCACCAAGCGGGCCGCCGATGACCTCGCCCGGGACCTGGCATCCCAGGGACACCGGGCCGCCGCCCTGCACGGCGACATGAATCAGCCAGCCCGCAATCGGACGCTTCGGGATCTGCGCAGCGGTCGAATCCGGCTTCTGGTGGCGACCGATGTCGCTGCGCGCGGCATCGATGTGGCTGGCATCAGCCATGTGATCAATTTCGATCTGCCGCAATCGGCCGAGGATTATGTGCACCGAATCGGCCGGACCGGCCGCGCCGGGGCCGCAGGGACCGCGATCTCATTGGTCGGACGCACCGATGTTTCGCGTCTGCGCCAGATCGAGCGTTATATACAGCAATCCCTGAGCCAGGTCGTGATTCCCGGACTGGAGCCCCGCTGTTCTCTGTCGTCGCTGCCGGGCAAACCGGCCAAAAAGGCCTATTCCAGCGGATCGAAACGGCATGGCGGCCCGGGAGCGGGGCGCAGCAAGACCCGGAAAACCTGGAACCGGAATGATCGCCAGGAACCGGTGATTGAATACCGCAGCCGCAAGGCCGGGCGCAGGCCACCTGCGGCACGCTAACTTGCGATTGAAGTAGCCGTTGCCGGCCGGTATCTCTGCGTTGACAGGCGTAGATGCCGCCGGTAACCTTGCAGCAGTGGGAAAAACAATCGGCCGGGACAGTTCAACGGAAAGCAACATGTTGGAAATCGGCAAAAAAAACATCCTCAAGGTCGAGGTCATTGATCAACAGGGCGCCTGGCTCAGCGGGGGCGAGGAACGGATTCTGCTGCCAAAGCGGGAGGTCCCGGCCAGCCTGGCTGCCGGCGACCAGGCGACGGTGTTCGTTTACAACGACCTGACCGGCAAGTCAGTGGCCACCTTACGCGAGCCTCTGGCCGAGGTCGGCGAATGCGCCTTGATGAAGGTGCTGCAGGTCAACCGCCATGGTGCCTTCCTTGACTGGGGCCTGTTCAAGGATCTGCTGGTGCCGCCGAAGGAGCAGCCGGAACCGATGAAACCAGGCCGCCGCTATGTGGTCAAGGTGCGCCTCGACCGCCAGGGCCGACCACTGGGCACCGCCCGGATTGAGCAGGCCCTGACGCACACCGACATTGACCTGGAAGATGGACAGGAAGTCGGTCTGCTGGTTTGGCGCTTTACGCCCCTGGGCGCACGGGTCGTCGTCGATCAGCGCTATGACGGGCTGCTCTACCGGGAAGATATCGACGAGCGTCTCCAGTATGGCGACCGCCTGACCGGTTACGTCAGGAAAGTCCGCGCCGACGGTAAGGTCGATGTCACTCTGCGGCGCGGCGGCTCTGCGGAGATCGACTCGGCCAAGGCGAAAATTATGCAGAAAATTCAGGATGGCGGCGGCTTCCTGCCCCTGCATGACGGCAGTTCCCCCGGTGAGATCCGCAAAGCGCTCGGCATGAGCAAGAAACTGTTCAAAAAAGCCGTCGGCGGCCTGTATAAAGCGGGAACAATACGCCTGGAGGCAGATGGGTTAAGGCTGCAAAGCGGGCAAGGAAAAATCACCGGCGACCCGTCATAGGCAGCATTTCGGATTTGACCCGGAAGGTTCAGAAAACGCCTTAAGTTTGCCGACCTGGTCCTGAAGAAGGCCTTGCCGAAGGGGGAGAAGACGCCTCGAAACTGGTCCGATTGAATCAGCGGTGCGATCCCCCGTGCGGGATCTCCTGAACATTCTGCAAGAGACTGGATTTTAAAACTGCGAGGACCTGAACCAACCCCTTATGCCCCTTCGCCCTACACCCAGGGTGCTCTTTTCATGGCCTGCAAGCCAATCTAGCCTGCACAGCTGCTATCCCATCTCGCACATAAAAATAAATCGGGCAAAATTGCAAGTACGAGTTGAAGCCAGGAATTGAATTTAGGTAGCTTCTCGATAAAATTTTACTCGAGCAACTGGCTGTGGTCCGCAGTTCAGCTCAAAGTCATTCGCCAGGTGGACCAGGTACATAATGATCGGAAATTTTACCTTTATTGCCTTGGCTCTTCTCCTTCTTTTCCTGGGAGCTGAAAGGCTTGTGCGTGGCAGCGCATCGCTAGCGCTCCGAGGCGGCCTCAGCCCCCTGATGGTGGGCCTCACCATCGTTGCATTCGGGACCAGCTCTCCAGAATTGTTTGCAAGCATCAAAGCCGCCTGGTCCCAGCAGGGCGATATAGCAGTCGGCAACGTTGTCGGCTCTAACTCCTTCAATATTGCAGTTATTCTCGGACTTGCAGCAATGGTATGCCCAATTCCAGTCCATAGGCAGGTCATCAAGATTGACGCCCCGATTGCTTTGGTCGTGGCTCTGCTGCTACCTTTCCTTCTTCTGAATGACACTCTTGGCCGGGGTGAGGGTTTACTGCTCGTTGCGGGAATTATCGCCTATGCATCAATGAACATCGTCCTGGCACGCAGGCAAGCCAGGGCAGACACCGGGGCTCCCGCTGATGCTCCTATGGCGGCAGTTTCTCGGCACTGGGGCATGGACATCGCTTTTATCGTGGTGGGACTGGGACTCCTCGTGTTCGGATCCATCATGCTCGTCGATAATTCAGTTGCCCTGGCCAAGATTTTCGGTGTCAGCGAGGCCGTTATCGGCCTCACGATTGTGGCTGCCGGGACCAGCATGCCTGAGCTTGCGACGTCTTTGGTCGCAGCCATCCGTAAGCAGCCTGATATTGCAGTCGGCAATGTTGTTGGATCCAATGTCTTCAATATCCTTGGAATCTTGGGGGTGGCCTCCATCGTGTCTCCACTCCGAGCCCCCGGAGTGTCGATGTTGGATTATGGTGCGATGATTGGCTTTACATTACTCTTGATTCCTCTGCTTTACACGGGACGTTTGCTCCACCGTCTTGAAGGCTGCGGCCTGCTCCTCCTTTATGGAGTTTACGTTTTCCTGCTTTGGCCCAAATGACTGACCGAATAGGGTCATGCCGCGGATGGCGTTTCACACTACCGCCTATGCGGAACGTTAGGAAGAGCCTCACAACTCACCACTCATAAAACTCGAAAGCCCTCGATTTGCTGATTGAGGACTTTCTCATATTGCGTGGTCATCAAGAATTTCATATTTCGGCCAAAATATACACCTTGAAGAAAGGTAAGAAGTTAGCTCAGAACGCGTTGTTTACACCTTTATGCCATAGAAATGATCGAGTAGCTTTTCCTATGGCGTTAAATCATCGATGCCCTTGTGGGGCTTGACCGTGTTGTAAAAGTTGATGTTACCTTGTCAATTTATGGGGGGAAAGATCGTGAATTCCCTGACGATGGACAAGGCTGATCGTCACCAGCAAGTGACCACATGAACACTGGGACCAACTTTGTTATCGTTCTGTTGGAATGGACTTGCTTGCCTGAATGAAATTGGCCAATAGCTGCCTGGAATGAGTATGGTAGATTTCCCGATGCTGGACAATCTGTTTAAGAGGGTCATGGCCGGAGCCGGTTCGTTCGCACCATTCAGCAACGATTTGTTCATCGACTTCTGGATGAAACTGCAGCCCCCAGGCGTTGGCATGGCGAAAAGCTTGCCCCCGGCAGGTTTCCGTTTGGGCAAGGTGGGTTGCTGCCGGGGGAAGGTCAAAACTGTCATTGTGCCATTCGAAGCTTTTAAATGGATCGGGCAGGCCGGCAAAAAGCGGATCAGTCTTTCCTGCCGCAGTGACGGTGATGTTCTGAATCCCCCGTTCTTGATGTGACTGGCTTCTGACGGTCCCGCCCAGGGCATGCGCCAACAGCTGTCCCCCAAGACAGATTCCCAGCACGGGGCGTCCGCGCCTGACTTCCCTGGCGATCCATGCCGCAGCCATTTGTAAATAGGGCAATTGATCCCGGTCATTGACGCCCATGTACCCGCCAAGGAGAAGAACCGGACCAACGGTTGCGGTCGGAGGAGCCTCCAGGTCACATCGACAACAGTTTATTTGGCACCCCAATTCCTTCAACCAGGAGAGATAGGTCCCCATCCCTACCCGTGCGTCGAATTGCAGAACTTGCACATCCATCTGTTTCTCATCTTCCGTGCTTTGCATTTTCTGTTTTCACGGTTGATAGGATGCCTCAACTGTGGCTTTGGGTGCCCCAGGAAAATTATTCGGGATCTTGTGTGCTGCTTGTCGCTTCGACAATGCGGACTTCTCTTTGGAACATTAAAATCGAGCCAATTCGCAAAACGGTGAGAACCAGAAGAAGTGCGCTGATTGAATAGAGCTCTGCAGGGGCTGCTTTGTGTTGGAAGACCAGAATCATCACCTCTCGGATCAGAAAGACAATAGCCGCATCCACGATAAAAGTCATTCTCAAGCGGTTTGAATGAAAATAATCAACCAGGGATTTTGACAATTCAACCAGCACAAAAAGGGTCAGAACATCGGTTATGAGATTGAGGTATTTTCCCGTGACGCCGGGAGTTGTGAAGGTTGTCCAGATTCCCAGGAAGAGTTTCCCGCAGCCTATGAGCAAAGCAAGAACGAGCGCAAGCAGGATCGCAGAAAAAATAATCGTGACAACGCGGTTGAAGAGTATATTAAGATTGAATTCCATGGCTAGCCCAGTTCTTTGATTCCATGATTCGTTGCTGCCAGGCAAGGATAGTCGTGAGCTCTGTTTGACACAAGAGAGAAAAGCAGTCTGAGACTGTTTTGAAGTCCAAATTTTGATCCGTTACAGGCGTGCTAACAGGCCGGTATCCCGGATGTGACGGATGATTGTCACACCCGAAAATAAAGTCAAGATAGGGTCAGGACACTCCTCTGATGCTTCTTCTTGGCAACGAATCGATGCTTGTCCGTAGTGTTCGGGGACAGGCCCTGGCGGAAGGACCTCCGCCCATTTAACACCTTGCTGCGAGCCTGATTTTGTGTCGGCTCTGGATCATTGAGAAAAGGACCATGGGACAAGAAAACATCATTTTCCTCGACGTTTTGACCAATAAGGTCATTCTCTCGCTGGCTTTCGTCCTCGTTCTCATCGGCGGCCGGCTGATCCTCTTGAAATGGATCTCTCGCAAAGGGGACCTCCCGGCCGAACAGAAAAGACGTTGGCTGATCCGCAGCCGGAACCTTTTGATCCTGCTTGTTCTTGCGGGCCTGGTCATTATCTGGGTCTACGAGTTGAAGACTCTGGCCGTCTCGCTTCTGGCGGTTGCGGTCGCCCTGGTCCTTGCCACCAAGGAACTTATCCTCTGTTTCAGCGGGTCGGTTTTAAGGCATGCCACCAAAGCTTTCGATCTCGGAGACCGCGTCGAGGTTTCAGGGATGCGCGGCGAGGTCATGGATATCAATTTCTTTGGCACTTCCCTCCGCGAGGTCGGCCCCGGGAAGTTGGGGCAGCAGTATACCGGCAAGTCAATCGTTGTGCCTCATAGCCTTCTTTTGAACAATGCTGTGATCAATGAAACATTTACCGGGGATTTCCAGTTGCACCTTTTCACGGTGCCCTGGAAAATCGAAGACGACTGGTTGCGTGCCGAGGCCCTGCTGCTGGAGGCCGCTGAACAGGAAAGCGCCGCCCTGCTGGAAAAGACGCGGAAACACATGAAGTCCCTGCAGATCCGACATGGCATCGAACCGCCCACCATCGAGCCGAAGGTGACCCTGGAGATTCCCGAGCCAGGCTGTGTCAATTTCAAAATCCGGGTGCCGGTGGCCTCGGACCGGCTCAGCCGCATCGAGCAGGCAATCATTCGTCGCTTTCTTGTTTCCTTTTACGAAAAGGAAGCCGAAGGCGAATAGCTTTAAGGACGGAGACAGGTTCTGGACCGGTCAAAGCTGCCACCAACCTCTTCCGGTGAACTCCAGACAGGACAGAGAAAGTGCTTATGCCGCAGAAAGTCATCCATAAGC
>DATFJP010000084.1:0-9875 GCA_035269105.1 Desulfuromonadales bacterium | reverse complement strand
GCCTGCGCACCTGGCGGGAGGCCGCGCCCCGGGTCCGTTTCTTTCTGGACCGCATGAATCAGAACCTGACCCTGATCGGTCTCTGCGCCCTGCTGGTGGGCGGTCTCGGCGTCGCCGGCGCGGTCCGGGGCTACCTGGCCGGCAAGACCTTCCATATCGCCACCATGAAGTGCCTGGGGGCTTCGGGCCCCCTGATTTTCACGGCCTACCTGCTGCAGGTTCTGCTTCTCGGTCTGCTTGGTGCGGCCGGCGGCCTGGTGTGCGGCGCCGCCGTGCCTTTCCTGCTCGCCTGGCTGCTCGGCGACCGCCTGCCGGTGCCCCTGGCCCCGTCGATTCACCTCGAGGTTTTGCTGGTTGCCGCCCTGTTCGGACTGCTGATAGCCCTGGCCTTTTCCCTCAACGCCCTCGGCATTGCCCGGCGGGTTCCGCCCGGCGTGCTCTTTCGCGGTTACAGCCCGACCGGCCGCACCGGTCCCGGCAAAGGCATTCAGGCAGCCATCGGCCTGGTGGTCCTAGCGCTGGGCCTGCTGGCGGTTCTGACCAGCACCGACAAACAGCTGGCCCTCTGGTTCATCGCCGGCGCCGCCCTCTGCTTCGCCCTGTTCCGCTTCGCCGCGGCCGGAGTCATCCGCCTGAGCCGCGCTCTGCCCAGCCCGCCCCTGCCTTCCCTGCGGCTCGGCCTGGGCAACATTCATCGTCGCGGGTCGCCGGCGGGCAGTGCTCTGTTTTCCCTGGGCCTGGGGCTGACCGCCCTGGTCGTCGTGGTCCTGGTCCAGGCCAACCTGGATGACCTGGTGACCGAAACCGTCCCCCAGAAAGCTCCAGCGTTCTTCTTCCTGGACATTCAGGGGCACCAGGTGGCCGACTTTGCCGAGACCGCGCAAAGTCTGCCAGGGGTAAGCAAAGTGGAGCGCTACCCCACCCTGCGCGGCCGGATCACCGCCATCGACGGCATATCGGTGGACGAGGCCGACATTGATCCCGAAGTGCAATGGGCAGTGCGCGGCGACCGCTATTTGAGCTACGCCGGCGAGATGCCGCCGGAGACGATGATCACTTCGGGGAACTGGTGGCCGACCGATTATGCGGGACCACCACGGATCTCCCTGACCGCGGATGTGGCTAAGGGCTTCGGTATCGGCGTCGACGATACCTTGACCGTCAACGTGCTGGGGCGGGAGATCACCGGCACCATCGCCAGCCTGCGGGAGGTCGACTGGTCGACCCTCGACCTTAATTTCGCCATTATCTTCGCCCCTGGCACCCTCGAACAAGCGCCGCAAACCCATATCGCCTCGATCCACGTACCGCCTGCCCAGGAGGAGGAGGTCTATCGCGTCATGACCGGCAAGTTCCCGAATGTCTCGGCGATCGGCACCCGCGAAGTCCTGCAGAATGTCTCCCGCACCCTCGAACGGATCGGCGCCGCCTTCCGCGGCATGGCGGCGGTGGCCCTGCTGACCGGCTTCCTGGTCCTTGCCGGCGCGGTGTCCGCTGATCAGCACCGCCGCATTCAGGATGCGGTGATCTTCAAGATCTGCGGAGCCACCCGCTGGAATATTCTGACCGCCTTCGCCGCCGAATTCCTGCTGCTTGGCATCATCGCCGGACTGATCAGCGCCCTGGTCGGCAGTCTGGCGGCCATGGGCATCCTCAAAGGTCTGATGGACACCTCCTTCAGGCTGCACCCCGGGGCGATTCTGGCGACCCTGCTGGTCGGTATCGTCCTGACTTTGGGGCTCGGCCTGCTGGGCACCTGGAAGGCCCTGGGCCACAAGCCGGCTGAACTGCTGCGCAGAGAATGAAAACCAAACCACCATCCGCCCAAAACGCGCCTCGCCATCTGGAAAAAAATGCACAGACAGGGTATCCTAGAGTCAAATAAAACGAATCAAAGGCATTCCGTTCATCCGGCACAAGCTGCCAGTGTCCTTTTGACCATCGATCTTCAGCGAAAGAGGGTTATCTAAAAATGAAGGCTGTGAAAATCAACGAAGGAATCCACTGTCTGCCGGTCAACCTCTCGAGCTACAAGCTGTTCGAGGGCATGTGGCCAATCCCCAACGGCATTTCCATCAATGCCTACGTGGTCCAAGGCGAGAAAACCGCCATGATCGACCTGGTTGAGGACGTCGATGACAAGCCGGCCGACCTGGAAGCCGAACTGCGCTCCATCTCCCTGCAGGCCGCGGACATCGATTATCTGATCCTGAATCATATGGAGCCGGACCACACCGGCTGGCTGGGAACTTTTCATGAACAAAACCCCGGCCTGGCCATCTATACCACGACCAAGGCGGCCAACCTGCTGAAGTCCTTTTACGGCATCGAACAGAACGTGCATGTGCTCAAGGACGGCGACACCCTCGACCTGGGCGCCGGCAAGGTCCTGCATTTCTACGAAACGCCGAACATCCACTGGCCGGAAACCATGATGACTTTCGAAGAGAGCAGCGGCACCCTGTTTTCCTGCGATGCCTTCGGCTCCTACGGCACGCTCAACAACGTCTATTTCGACGACCAGCTGTCCACCGAACAGCATGATTTCTTCATCAACGAGGCCCTGCGCTACTATGCCAATATCGTCGCCAGTTTCTCGACCTTCGTCACCCGCGGCATCAAGAAGCTGGCAGGCCTCGACGTCAAGATCATCGCCCCCTCGCACGGCATCATCTGGCGGGAGAATCCCCAGGCGATCATCGATTCCTATCAGCGCTTCGCCGGCTACATGAACGGACCGGCCGAGCCGGAGGTCACCGTGGTCTGGTCGAGCATGTACGGCAACACCGAACGGCTGGTCAACAACATCGTGCAGGGTGTGCGCAGCGAAGGGCTGCCCGTGCATGTCCACCGGGTCCCCGAAGAACACGTCGGCGTCATCCTGGCTTCGGTTTGGAAGTCGGCCGGCCTGATTGTCGGCATGCCGACCTACGAGTACGAGATGTTCCCGCCCATGGCCTGGACGCTGGACATGTTCCGACGCAAGAAGATCCTCAACAAGAAGGTGCTGCGCTTCGGCTCCGCCGGCTGGTCGGGCGGCGCCCAGAAGGAGCTGACCGCCCTGACCGAGAAGCTGAAGTGGGATTTTCTCGAGCCGATCGAATGGATGGGCGCGCCGACTGACACCGAAATGCAGCTGGCCTTGAGCCAGGGCAAGAAACTTGCCCAGGAGGTCAAGGACTTCTGCGCCGGCTGAAGCGGCGGGAGAGGTTTTAGAATCGACCGGGTCGAAGGTGACTGCAGTCACTTTCGGCCCGTTTCATTTCGAGGGCTTTAATTGGGGACATAATACCTCTTTTAATGTGTGCGACCGCCCGGGTGGACGACATCGCACTGGCCGCTGCGCCAGCGATTCCAACGAAAGGATAAAGCGTTCATCACCAAGCAGTAAAGGGCCGCGATAAAGGGACAATCTATATTGCCCCGGGGGCCTGTGAACCGGAACCGGGCTGGCACCAGACCAGTCCAGGTTAGTCGGCTATCATCGCACTTTTTGTTGCCTGCGATGGCAGTTTCACCGAGAATTGCACGACAGCAGTTAATTTCGTTCGCCAGGAACCGAGGACCAGACATGACAAACCGGATAGGCATGCCGCCCGCCCAGGGCCTTTACGATCCCAGCAATGAACATGATAATTGCGGCGTCGGTTTTATCGCCAACATCAAAGGCAGAAAGAGCCATAGCATCGTCAAGCAGGGGATCGAGATTCTGTGCAACCTGACCCATCGCGGCGCCGTGGGCGCCGACGCCCTGGATGGGGACGGCGCCGGGCTGATGATCCAGATGCCGGATGATTTCTTCCGCGCGGTGTGCGACTTTGCGCTGCCCGCCGCCGGTGAATACGGGGCCGGCAACATCTTCCTGCCACGCGATCGCACAGCGCGGCAGGCATGCATCGAGGTTCTGAACCGGGAACTGGCCCGGGTCGGCTGCGAAGTGCTCGGCTGGCGCCGGATCCAGACCGACAGCAGCTCTATCGGCCGCAATGCCCGCTCGGTGGAGCCGCAGGTCCGGCAGGTCCTGGTCGGCCACGGCAGCGTTGCCGCCGACCGGTTCGACCTGATGCTGTACCTGGCACGTAAACGCGCCGAAAACAGGATCCGCGCTGACAGACTGGCCGGCGACGAGATGTTCTATGTCTGTTCCCTCTCCAGCCGGACCATCCTCTATAAGGGCATGCTCCTCTCCGAGCAGTTGAATACCTTCTTCCCGGAACTGGACGACGAGCGGCTGGTCAGCGCCATTGCCTTCGTTCACCAGCGCTACAGCACCAACACCTTCCCGACCTGGGACCTGGCTCAGCCTTTCCGCTACGTGGCCCACAACGGCGAGATCAATACCCTGCGCGGCAATATCAACCGGATGCGCGCCCGGACGGCGCTGTTCGCACACCTCGACCTGGCGGACGGGGTCAGTGACCTCGACCCGGTCATCATTGAGGGCGGCTCCGACACGGCCTGCCTGGATAACGCCCTGGAACTGCTGCTGCTGACCGGCCGCAGTCTGGCTCATTCGCTGGCGATGCTGGTCCCCGAAGCCTGGGCCTCCAAGGCCAACCTGCGGCCCCAGGTCAAGGGTTTTTTCGAATATCATGCGACCATGATGGAGCCCTGGGACGGCCCGGCCAACATCGTTGCCTGCGATGGCCGCCAGGTCGTGGCGATCCTTGATCGCAACGGCCTGCGCCCGGCCCGTTACTGGCTCACTGACGATGATGAGATCATCTACGCCTCCGAAGCCGGGGTGCTGGAAATCGCGCCGGAAAAGATTCTGCGCAAGGAGCGGCTCGCCCCGGGCAAGATGATCCAGGTCGACGTCGAAACCGGCGAATTCAAGGAAGACCACCAAATCAAGGGCGAACTTGCCGCAGCCTATCCCTATTCCGCATGGGTCAGCGAGTACCTGATCCGCCTCGATGACCTGCCTGCTCCGGCCACCAAGAAAGTGCCCGGTCACGGCGAGCTGCGGCGGACTCAGGGCAGCTTCGGCTATACCCTGGAAGAGATGCGGACGATCATGGCGCCGATGGCGGCCAACGGCCAGGAACCGGTCGGCTCGATGGGGACAGACACCCCGGTTGCGGTTTTGTCGAAGCACAGCAAGCTGCTCTACTGGTATTTCAAACAGCTCTTCGCCCAGATCACCAATCCGCCGATTGATCCGCTGCGCGAAGAAATTGTCATGAGCCTGACCCAGTATCTGGGTCCGGCCCGCAACATCCTGATGCCCGGTCCTGAACACTGCCAGATGCTGGAAATCGATCACCCGATCATCACCAATGAGGTGCTCGAACAATTGCGCCACAGCAACATCAACCAGTTCCGCGGCACCACCCTGAGTACCCTGTTTGACGCCACCCAGGGTCCCGGAGAGTTGAAAAAACGCCTGGACGCTCTCTTTGTCGAAGCGGAGAATGCCGTTGATGCCGGACGCACCATCCTGATCCTGTCCGACCGTGGGGTCTGCGCCGAAAAAGCACCCATTCCGGCCTTGCTGGCGCTGTCCGGAATCCATCATCACCTGATTCGGGCCGGCAAGCGCAGCCAGTGTTCGCTCGTCGTCGAGACCGGCGAGGCCCGCGAAGTCCACCATTTCGCCCTGCTGGTCGGCTACGGTGCCGCGGCCATCAACCCCTACCTGGCTTTCGAAACCCTGCAGGACATGCTCGGCCAGAGGATGCTCGCGACCCAGGACGGCAACACCCAGGCCGATGAGGAAACCGATGTCGTCTATCAATACACCCAGAACTACATCAAGGCCATCGGCAAGGGGCTGCTCAAGGTCTTCTCGAAGATGGGCATCAGTACCCTGCAAAGCTACTGCAGCGCCCAGATCTTCGAAATTGTCGGCCTCAACCGGGAGTTTACCGAAAAGTACTTTCCCGGGACCGCCAGTCGCATCGGCGGCGCGGGACTATACGAGATCGCCACCGAGAGCCTGATGCGTCACCGCGACGCCTTCGCCGTGCAGGTCGACCCCAACCGCGACCTCGACCGCGGCTCCGAATACGCCTGGCGGCGCGAGGGGGAGCGGCACCTGATGACCCCGGAGGTTATCGCCCTGCTGCAGCACGCGGTCCGTTCCGGCAATCGCGACGAATTCAAGCGCTTTTCAACCCTGGTCGACGACCAGAGCGAGCAGCTCTGCACCCTGCGCGGCCTGTTCCGGCTGAAAAGCCAGAACCCGCCCGTTGCTCTGGAAGAAGTCGAGCCGGTCAGCGCGATCGTCAAACGCTTCTGCACCGGTGCCATGAGCCTCGGTTCGATCTCGGCCGAGGCGCACGAAACCCTGGCGATCGCCATGAACCGCATCGGCGGCAAATCGAACACCGGCGAGGGGGGCGAAGACCCGCGCCGCTATACGGTCGATGCCAACGGCGACCTGCGCCGCAGCGCCATCAAGCAAGTGGCCTCGGGCCGCTTCGGAGTCACCCCGCATTACCTGGTCAACGCCGACGAGCTGCAGATCAAAATCGCCCAGGGAGCCAAACCGGGTGAAGGCGGGCAGCTGCCCGGGCACAAGGTCAGCGAGTATATCGGCGAACTGCGCTACAGCGTCCCCGGGGTGACCCTGATCTCGCCGCCGCCGCATCATGATATCTACTCCATCGAAGACCTGGCCCAGCTGATTTTCGATCTGAAGAACTGCAATCCCAAGGCGGACATCACCGTCAAGCTGGTCAGCGAGGTCGGGGTCGGCACGGTTGCGGCGGGAGTCAGCAAGGGGCACGCGGAGCGCGTGATTATCGCCGGCTTCGATGGCGGCACCGGCGCCTCGCCGGTCTCCTCGATCAAGCACGCTGGCCTCCCCTGGGAGATCGGCCTCGCCGAGACCCAGCAGACCCTGGTGCTCAACGACCTGCGCGGCCGCATCGTCGTTCAGACCGACGGCCAGCTGCGCACCGGCCGCGACGTGATCATCGCCGCCCTGCTCGGCGCCGAGGAGTATGGTTTTGCCACCGTCGCGCTGATCACCGTCGGCTGTATCATGATGCGCAAATGTCACCTCAACACCTGCCCGGTCGGGGTCGCCACTCAGGACGAAGCCCTGCGCGCCAAATTCACCGGCCAGGCCGAGCATGTGGTCAACTACTTCACCTTCCTCGCCGAGGAGGTTCGCGAGCTGATGGCAGGGCTGGGAGTGCGCAGCCTCGATGAGCTGATCGGCCAGACGCAGTATCTGGAAATGGATCAGGCGATCAAGCACTGGAAAAGCCAGGGCCTCGATTTTTCCCGGATTCTCGCCAAACCCGAGGTTGCGGACGAGGTAGCCATCCGCCGCGTCCAGGGGCAGGAGCACGGGCTGGACAAGCAGCTCGACAATCAACTGATCGAACTGGCGGCCGCGGCCCTGGAGCGCAAGGAAAAGGTTCACATCGAAATGCCGATCCGCAACTCGAACCGCACTTTCGGTACCATGCTCTCGGGGGAAGTGGCCATGCGTCACGGCCGCGAAGGTCTCGCCGAAGGGACCATCGACATCCACCTGACCGGCATCGCCGGCCAGAGCCTAGGCGCTTTCCTCGCCCCCGGCATCGACCTGTTTTTGACCGGCGAAGCGAATGACTATGTCGGCAAAGGCATGGCCGGCGGCCGCATTATCATCCGCCCGGACCCCAAGGCGACCTTCGTCTGGCATGAGAATTCGATTGTCGGCAACACCGTGCTGTACGGTGCGACCGGCGGCCAGACCTTCTTCGCCGGCAAGGCGGGAGAACGGTTCTGCGTGCGCAACTCCGGAGTCACGGCCGTTGTCGAGGGGACCGGCGACCACGGCTGCGAATACATGACCGGCGGCCGCATGGTCTGCCTGGGCCGTACCGGCCGCAACTTCGCCGCAGGCATGTCGGGCGGCTTCGCCTACGTTCTGGATGAAGACAACCGCTTCCGCAGGCGCTGCAACCCGGCCATGGTCGATCTCGAACAGATGGCGGTCGAAGACGAGGATGCCGTTTGGTTGAGGCAGATCATCACCACCCATCACGATTTGACCGGCTCACCGCGTGCGGCGGAGATTCTTGCGGACTGGGATCAGTACCTGGTCCGGTTCGTCCGGGTCTTCCCCCATGAATATCGCCGGGTGCTGACGGAACGTGCAATCAAGGCTGAACAAGGAAAGGAGGCCGTCCATGGGTGATCCGCGCGGCTTTATTAAACATGGGCGTCGCAACATGACCATGCAACCGGTCTACGATCGGCTGCAGCATCATGATGAACACTATATCTATCCCAGCGTGGAGAAGGTCAAAACCCAGGCCGCGCGCTGCATGGATTGCGGGGTCCCGTTCTGCATGTCCGGCTGCCCGCTGGGCAACCTGATCCCCGAATGGAACGACCTGGTCTATCGCGGCAGGTGGGAACAGGCGCTGCATGCCCTGCACGCGACCAACAATTTCCCCGAGTTCACCGGCCGGGTCTGCCCTGCCCCCTGCGAGACCTCCTGCGTCCTCGGCATCAACGAGCCGGCAGTGACGATCAAGCTGCACGAGGTTTCCATCGCCGACAAGGGCTTTGAGGAAGGCTGGATCATCCCGAAGCCGCCACTCCGGCGCAGCGACAAGTCGGTGGCCATCGTCGGCAGCGGGCCGGCAGGACTGGCCTGTGCCCAGCAGCTCAACCGCGCCGGCCACCGGGTGACCGTCTATGAAAAGGCTGACCGGGGCGGGGGCCTGCTGATGTACGGTATCCCGCATTACAAACTGCGCAAGGAAAAGGTCCAGCGCCGCATCGACCTGCTGGAAGCCGAAGGGATTGAATTCCGCTTCTCCTGCGAGGTCGGCAAGGACGCGCCTTTTGCCGACCTGAAATCCGGCTACGATGCTGTCGTGGTCGCCACTGGGGCCGAAGAGCCCCGCGATCTGCCTGTCGAGGGCCGTGACCTGGACGGGATCCATTTCGCGATGGAGTTTTTGCCGCAGCAGAATCGCTCCAACTGGGGGGATCCTGATGTTGCCGCCCTGCACCCGAAAAAACAGCCGATCAGCGCCAGGGGGAAGAAGGTGATGGTCATCGGCGGCGGCGATACCGGCTCGGACTGTATCGGCACCTCGATGCGGCAGGGCGCAAGCCGGGTGCTCAATTTTGAGCTTCTCAGCCAGCCCCCACGAGAGCGGGCGGCAGACAACCCCTGGCCACAGTGGTCGCGGGTGCTGCGCATCAGCTCATCGGTGGAAGAGATGCAGGTCCTGGGGGGGGACGTGTATTATGAGCTCATGACCACCCGCTTTATCGGCGCAAACCGCACGGTCTCTGGCCTGGAAACGGTCAAGGTCGACTGGTCGAGCGGCCGGCCGGAAAAGGTTGCCGGCAGCGAACAGATCTGGAAATGCGACCTGGTGCTGCTGGCCATGGGCTTCCTCGGCCCGCGCTCGGAGTTACTCAAGCAGAGCGGCTGCGAAACCGATCCGCGCTCCAACATCAAGACCGACCCGAAAACCCGCATGAGCTCGGTGGAGGGCGTCTTCGCCGCCGGCGACTGCCGCCGCGGGCAGAGCCTGGTGGTCTGGGCGATCGCCGAGGGACGCGAAGTCGCCCGCTGCGTCGACGAGTACCTGACCGGCGAGCGCAGCCAGCTGCCCGAGGTTCGCCTGGAGACCTTCAACTACTGACAGGGAATACCGGCTGAGATGCCCCGGCCGGCTGGCAGGATAGGATGTCTTGGTGGTTAACGACCCGCATAACCTGCGCGTTAAAAGAGGCGGTCGGATGTACAGCCGACCATCCTTCGCGTCAGGTTGATGCGGTTGTTAGAACTCGATATGTGGGAAGAGCTAATGTCTGATATCCACAACTAAGCGCGGTGGCTTGTTGAGTGTAAGAACTTGAAATTTATTTGGTGTTTCAACGGATGCAATCCATGTAACATGGTTCTCAAA
>DATFJP010000083.1:0-8279 GCA_035269105.1 Desulfuromonadales bacterium | reverse complement strand
GATTGATGGTTTCCATGACCTCCCGTCCCTTGTTCAGCCAGTCGAGTTGACTGGTCGCGGTGGCGGGCAGCAGGAGGGCGGCGCCCAGCCCCCAACATATCGCGGTCAAAAAAATTCTCAAGGGCGGGGCTTTGGCGGGAGAAAGACTCTTTCTCATTTTTTCCTCCAGGCAGGCAAGGTGTCGATTGTGAACAGTCGATTATGCTGTTTACATCCCGGTGCCAGAACTTGAATCCTGGTACCCACATGCAAAAAATGAAAGGCCCGCTACTTGATACGCGGGCCTTCGATTACCTATCAACTTAACCCAGGTCACGGGTTGTCCCGGCGATCCGAAACCGCCGGCATGTCTGACAACTACTCAACTGATCGGGGATATTTTCGATAGGCCGACCTCCTTTGAGAAGGGTTGTCATTTCAGCAGTACTGCTTACCTCTATTATACCTGCTTTTGTCTGCTGTGCAGCATAAAAAAATGACCTGATTTGAAAATTTGAACGGCCCGTCCTGAAATCGAGTCCATCCGGAAACTCCGGATGGGCACAGTGAAGTTTTCCAGACGGAAACCAAGTCATTTTCCTTCGACCGGCATACCGGCCTGCTGCCAGGCCGAGTAGCCGCCAAGCAGCGGCCACACGCGGGTAAAGCCGTTTTCCATCAGCGTGAGCGCCAGACTGGCGCTCGAAGCCTCGTCCGGTCAGGTGCAGTAGATGACGATCGGCGTGTCCGGCGGGTACTTTTTGACCAGATCGTGGATATCTCTGGTGCTTTCAAGCCGAATGGCACCCTCCGCCTTGTGGCCGGAAAGTTGCCATTGCCCCTGGGTCCGGGTGTCGACGAGCAGGACCTGTTCACCCCCAGCCAGCAGGGTTTTGACTTCCGCAACGGTTATTCTGGGCGGATGGGTCGCTTTGAGCGGCGCGGCATCTGCCGGCAGGCACCAGGCGACCAGCAAAAGCAGGGATGCTGCGGCCATTGTCGTTTTCAATGTCATTTCAGGCATTATTTTTTTTCCTTTCTCAGTTTGGCTTGATTATAACACCATCTTCCGGTCCGGAAGCAAATGGCCCGGATTTCCTTTGCGTGTAGAATATAGTGGCGAGGAAATTTTTTTTACGTGGATTCGGCTTGGCCCCCGAACCTGTGATATGTTAGGGAGTAATATCTTTTTCCAAAGTCTGCCCGTCAAAGGCGATTTGCGCCCACTCTGATTCCGTCGGAGCAGACAAACCAAAGGAGTAAACATGTCACAAGCAGAAAACAGCAAGACGGCTAAAGTTCACTATACCGGGAAGTTGACAGACGGTACAGTTTTCGATTCGTCCCGGGAAAGGGAGCCTCTTGCCTTTGAAGTCGGTGCCGGCCAGGTGATCAAGGGCTTTGACGAAGCGGTGGGAGAAATGGCCGTGGGCGAAACCAAAACGGTCACCGTCCCCGCCGAGGAGGCCTATGGCCCCCGGCACGAGGAACTGATTGTCGAAGTCGAGCATACCCAGTTCGCGGAAGGCGTGACCCCCGAGGTCGGCATGCAGCTGCAGGCTTCCAATGGTGAAGATCAGCCGCCAACCGTGGTGACCGTGACCGAAGTCGGTGACGAAAAGGTCAAGCTTGATGCCAATCATCCGTTGGCTGGCGAAGACCTGACTTTCGAAATCGAATTGCTTGATCTGAAATAAGCCGGAGAGTGATCCGGTCATTTCAGTTTTTTTTACAAAAAATTGCAGGGTCGCGTGTGCGGCCCTTTTTTTTGATTCATCCGGGAATTTCGCGGAATTTTTGCTGGGCTTCGACCTGCCGGTCTGGTAGATGACAGCCTTCGAACCGGGGACGCGCCCTGTAGGGGCGGGGTTTCCCCGCCCTGGCCTAACGGTCCACCGAAAAATCAGGGCGGGGAGACTAGGGTGTGCGGCGAATTCAGACGGCTTGCTTTTCCCGGTAATGGGTCATGGCGTGAACGATGAGCATATGCCGTACGTCGCTGGCAAGATGCTGGACACTGATCAGACCCTGGGACCTTTCCCTGATTTTTTCGCGGACGAACCGCGTGAAATTCCGGTCCTGCTCTTTTTCCTGCATGGACTTCTCCAATCCCAGGAGAAGGTTCCTGACGCGGATGTGGGCAATCACCGCACGGTAGGTTGCGATCAGAAATTTGTGTTCTTCAGCCGGAGTGGCCGCACCGACAGCCCGGCAGAGCAAATCGTCGATTTTGGCATGGTCCCGGTCCAGTTCAGGAAACCCTGTCGAGCAGTAGGTGTACCACATGGCAAATCCGTATAAATGGCAGTCCGGAGGCTCGCCTCCCGCGCCTGCGCCGGCAGTGGTTGCGGACAGGCAGGTTGCCCAACGTTATTAAGCAAGACAAATGCCGATTGGCTCCAGGGAAACAGATTCCACCCCGGGAACCGATCAAAGCTTTTGAAGACGAAAGGTTTTTTATTTCCGCCGGACAGCAATATCCCTGGCTGATCAGGGCCTGGCGCTGAATATTCCTCGCCGGCCCTGAAAAGAAAACGGGAAAATTCCCAAATGGTCCGGAATTTTCCCCAAAAGGGGCTGACCGGATTTTGGTCCAAGGAAAGTTCAGCGGCCTTCCCGGCGGTGGCGAGGATTCTTTCGTTCACCTGCTTTTTCCGGTAGGATGCTCTGTCGATACCCCTTGCCGGAGAACGATCAATGGCTTCCGCCAGCAGTCGGCCCGAACATCTTGCCAAATGCCTTGCCCTGCGCCTGCTGATAATGCTGGCCTGGCTGGCCGCCATCGTCTGGTTGTCGCTCGACAGCTCGCCGCCGGCTGCTCCCGGTTGGCTCGCTTGGGACAAGCTTCAGCATGCGCTGGCCTATGGAGTGCTGGCCTGGCTGGTCGCGGGGGTTCTGGTGTGCTGGAGGTCCAATGAAAACCGTCATGCCTGGTGGCAGGCCTGGATACTGACCTTCTGCTTCGGTTTGTCGCTCGAGATCATGCAGCACCTCATGCAACGGGGCAGGACCGCGGAATGGCAGGATCTGGCAGCGGACAGTTTCGGCGCCCTGGTCGCCTGTGTCGTATTCCGTCGCGTCCAGACCTTAACCTCGGATCATTCACTGCGGAAGGATGAGTAAGTTTTGGATGCCGACCTGTACAGCCACCTCCGTAAAGGGGGGCTGGTTCTGACCGTCAACAATCGATTGGCCCGGCAGCTTCGGGAAGATTACGATCAAAGACGTGCCGATGAAAAGGCCGGGGTCTGGCTTCGTCCCCAGGTTTTCAGCCTGGCCGCCTGGAGCGAAAGCCGGATCCGGTCGCTTCGGGAAGGCCCGGAAATCCTGAGTCAGGCGCAAAGCCTGCGCATCTGGGGGGAAATTATCGAAGCCGATCAGGCCCGGCATGCTCTGCTGCAGTTGCATCAGACAGCCAGGCGGGCTTTTCAGGCTCACCAGCTGCTGGTCCGTTACGGGGTCAACTTCGACACCGAAGAGGCGGGACCTGATTCCCGGGCCTTCCTGCGCTGGCGCAGCAGGTGGCAACGGCAGGCCGCAGAGAAGAACTGGATGGATGCGGCGGTTCTGATCAGACGAGTCGCCGGAGCCCTGGCCGAGAAGCGGTGTGCGGCTCCTGGCCGCGTCCTGCTTGCCGGTTTTGACCACATGGTGCCCGACGTGGCTCTGCTGGTCGATGTGCTGCGTGGTTTGCACTGCGAGGTCCATGAATGGAACCCGGCGCCTGCGAATGCCGGGAAGCGGTCTTCATTTGCCGCTGCCGACCCGCGGGCGGAGGTCTGCCATTGTGCCCGCTGGGTCAGGCGCATCCGGGAGTCTGAGCCGCAGGCACGGATCGGCATCGTCGTGCCGCGGCTGGAAGATTACCGCCGCCATTTTGCAACGGTCTTCCAGGACGAACTCGATCCCGCCGGTGTTCTGCAAGGTGTGGAAACCCATACCGCTTTCAATATTTCACTGGCGGGGTCCGTGGGCGACGAAGGGCCGGTCCGGGCGGCCCTGCGCCTGCTGCAGACGGGCAGGCGTCTGACCACGGATGATCTCGGCTGGCTGCTGCGTTCGCCCTATGTCGGGCGGCATCGGCGTGATGCTTCCCGGCGGGCCAGGCTGGATAAGGCCCTGCGGGAGAGCGGAGTACCCGAATGGACCTTGGCGGCTCTGCGCAGGTTCGCCGTCCGCTTTTCCGGGGACCAGGAAAAACAGCCCTTCGACGCCCAAAGCATTTTGGCGATGCTGGCGGCCCGCGACCGCAGCCGCAGCTCGCAACTGCCGGGAGACTGGGCCGAATCCTTTGTGAAGGACCTCCGGGAGATGGGCTGGCCCGGCGATCGCGGCCTGTCCAGCCGCGAGTACCAGGCGGCAGAGTCCTGGCATCGATTACTGGCCGACCTGGCCAGTCTCGACCGGGTGAGCCAGCCTATGCAGCGGCGCGAGGCCGTTGCAGCCCTGACAAGACTGGCCGCCGATACGGAATTTCAGCCGGAAAGCCAGGGCGGCGAAATCCAGGTCCTCGGCCTGCTGGAAGCAGGCGGGATGAGCTTTGATCATCTCTGGGTGGCCGGTCTCCACGATGGCGCCCTGCCGCAGCCTCCGCAGCCCAATCCCTTTATTCCCCTGGCCGTTCAGCAAAGGGCCGGCATGGAGCGGGCCGATGCCGTTCGGGAAAGACTCTTTGCCGAGCGGGTCGCCAACCGCTTGTTCCATGCCGCGCCCGAGGTCGTTCTGAGCTGGCCGCGCCTGGTCGATGGCATTGTTCAACGCCCCAGTCCTCTGCTGCCGGGCCTGGATGCGGATGGTATGGTTCTGGCCGACCCGGCCAGCCCGGCCACGGCGATTCACAGTGCCGGTCGGCGCCTGGAAACCCTGGCCGATTGCCGGGCGCCGGCCTTGAACCTTAAAAAAACCTTTGCGGGTGGCACCGGTCTTCTCAAAGATCAGGCGCTCTGCCCGTTTCGAGCTTTTGCCCACTACCGGCTGCACGCCAGGCGACTTGAGTCGCCCGAAATCGGTCTCGACAACCTTTGCCGGGGCTCCCTGGTCCACTACGCCCTCGAATTCTTCTGGAAGAAGGTCGAAACGCAGTCGGCTCTGCGGACCCTGTCTCGCGATGAGCGGGAGAATGCAGTCCGGCAGGCCGTCGCATCCTCTCTGGACAGGTTCGAACGGGAGAAAAGACGGGACCTCCCGGCCGGGCAAAAAGCCATCGAGTGCCTGCGCCTTGCCGGTCTCCTGACCTCCTGGCTTGAATTCGAAGCGGAAAGACCGCCTTTTGTCGTCCAATCCCTGGAAAAATCCCTGAAAGTCGCCGTCGGCCGTTTGACGATTCGCACCCGGGTCGATCGCATTGATCTTCTCGAGGATGGCAGCCTGGCCATCCTTGATTATAAAACGGGTCGTTGCGATCCAGCGCAGTGGTTTGACGAACGCCTGACGGAACCTCAGCTGCCGGTCTACTGCCTGTCTGGCCCAAGCGACCGGATCGGCGCGGTTATGTTTGCGCAGGTGCGCAGTCGGCTTCGGGAATGCGGTTTTCGGGGCGTGACCCGCAGCGATGAGCCATGGCCGGGACAGGGCGGAGGCACGACCGGCAAGGTTCTGGAAGCTCACGGCTGGCAGAGCTTCGATGCGATCATCGACCACTGGCGGGCGGCTCTCGAACGGCTCGGCAACGCCTTCGCCGCCGGGGACGCCGAAGTCGACCCGGTCAGTCCGGAAGCAGCCTGCCGCTACTGCGACCTGGCTCCCCTGTGCCGCATCCACGAGGCCGGCACCACGCTGCACCTGCCGGAGGCAAGGACATGACCGGACAACCTCCCGACTGGCAGCAACGCCGCAAGGCGATCGATGTGCACCACTCCTGCATCGTGCAGGCCCCTGCCGGTTCCGGAAAGACCGAACTGTTGACCCAGCGGCTGCTCGGCCTGCTGGCCGTGGTGGACCGCCCCGAGCAAATCCTCGCCATAACCTTTACCCGCAAAGCGGCCGGTGAAATGAAGCAGCGCCTGCTCGAGGCCCTGGCGAAGGCCGCGGAAGAGAGCCCGCCGGCTGCGGCCCATGCCCGGCAGACCTGGGAACTGGCTCGGCAGGTGCGCGCGGCCGATCAGCGCAAAGGTTGGTTTCTGACCCGGAATCCCGCCCGCCTGCAGGTGATGACCATCGATGGCCTCTGCGCCTACCTGACCCGCAGGATGCCCTGGCTGTCGCGGCTTGGCGATCAGCCGGCGGTGACCGACCAGCCCGGCGACCTTTATCGCGAAGCGGCGGAACGGCTGCTCGCCCGGATTGATGATCCGCAGCGGGAGAGCACCGCTCAGGAGCGCCTGCTTGCTCATCTGGACAACCGCATGCCGCTGCTGCGCGACCTGCTGGCCGTCATGCTGGCCAAGCGCGACCAGTGGCTGCGCCATCTGCTTGGCCAGCAGACGACCAAGTCCCGGCAACTGCTGGAGACCGGGCTCCGGCTGTTCGTCAGGGCCGCCCTGGAGCGAAGCAGAGCATCGCTGGGCGAAGACCTCCGGCGGGAACTGCTCGCGCTGGGGCGCTACGCCGCCGCCAATCTGCGGAACGCATCAGGAAGCCATGGCCTTGAGGTGCTGGTCGATAATGCGGACCTGACCGCGGATGACCGTGATCTGGACAGGTGGCTGGCCCTGAGTGATCTGACCCTGACCGCCTCCGGCGGCCTGCGCCGGACGGTTGACAAACGTCTCGGTTTTCCTGCGGACAAGTCGCCGCTCGCCCGGGAGATGAAAGCGCGGATGATGGCCTGTCTGGAAGATTTACAGGGCAACGGCGCGGCGGTCGCCGACTTGCGACGGCTTCGCGACCTGCCGGCGACCGGCTATTCCGATCTGCAGTGGTCGGTTCTGGAATCCCTGGTTGCGCTGCTGCCGGTGGCTGCCATCGAACTTCAGGAGGTTTTCCGGATGCGGGGCGCAGTTGATTTCATCGAAATCGCCGGCGGCGCCAATGCCGCGCTGGGCGATGCGACCCGTCCGGAGGACCTGCTCCTGCAGATGGACAGCCTGGTCCAGCACATCCTGGTCGATGAATTCCAGGACACCTCCTACAGCCAATTCGACCTGCTGCAGAAACTGACGGCAGGCTGGGTGCCGGGGGACGGCCGGACGCTGTTTATTGTCGGCGATCCCATGCAGTCCATCTACCGTTTCCGGGAAGCCGATGTCGGACTTTTCCTGCATGTCTGCCGAAGGGGGCTGAACGATCTGCCGTTGCAGCGACTGACCTTGACGGCCAATTTTCGCTCGCAGGGCAAGCTGGTTGCCTGGGCGAACGCATTTTTCCGGGAGCTTTTCCCCGCCCGGGAAGACGAAGTCAGAGGCGCCGTGTGTTTTTCGCCGGCGGAGGCCGTTCGGCAAACAAGATCCGGCCCAGCAGTCAACTGCCACATCTTTACCGGCCGGCAGGATGGCGCGGAAGCCGGCAGGGTCCTGGAGATCGTCCGCGAGGAGCATGCTGAAAACCCCGGGGCGAGCGTGGCGGTTCTGGTTCGCTCGCGGCGGCATCTGGCGACGGTAGTCCGCGCCTTCAAGGACGCCGGACTGAACTTCCAGGCCCAGGACGTGGACTGCCTGGCTGATCGTTCCGTCGTCCAGGACCTGCTGGCCCTGACCCGGGCCCTGGTGCACCCGGCTGATCGCGTTGCCTGGCTGGCCGTGCTGCGCGCGCCCTGGTGCGGGCTGACCCTGCATGATCTGCACGCCCTGTGCGGCGATGCGGCCGAAGCGGCCTTCCCTGATCTGCTGCAGGCCCCGGCTCGACAGCTCGAGATGTTCGGTCAGGTCAGCGAGGATGGCCGGCGGCGCCTGGCGCGCTGTCTGTCTGTACTGGAGGCCGCCGCAGGCCGCAAAGGACGTTTGACCCTGCGCCGGCTGGTGGAAGGCGCCTGGCTGTCCCTTGGCGGGCCCGCCTGCACCGATGCGGCAGGCCTTGTCGATGCCGGGCAGTTTTTCACTCTGCTCGAAGCATTGGATGAAGGCGGCGACCTGTTGTCGCTGGAAATCCTCGAGGAGCGGCTCGCGGGCCTGTTCGCCGCCGCAGATCCCGAAGCCGGTGCCGAACTGCAGGTCATGACCATCCACAAAGCCAAAGGCCTCGAGTTCGATACCGTGATTGTTCCGGGAATGGGCCGCAGTGTCGGGACCGAAGAACGTGATCTGCTGCGCTGGCTCGAGCACCCAGACTATGAACTGCTGCTGGCACCTCTGCCGCCGGCCGCCGACGACGTCGGCGATCCGACCTATCGGGCCATCGGCCGGATCATGAAAGAACGTCTTGAA
>DATFJP010000082.1:0-5136 GCA_035269105.1 Desulfuromonadales bacterium | reverse complement strand
CGCGATGACATTGAAAATGTCACCGGATTTGTTTTACGCAGTGATCTGCTGCTGGCTCAAGCCAGCGGGCAATCCGAGCTGCCGGTCTCCCGCTATTCCCGGGACATCAAAAAGATCTTTGAAT
This sequence comes from Desulfuromonadales bacterium, assembly GCA_035269105.1. GTDB lineage: Bacteria > Desulfobacterota > Desulfuromonadia > Desulfuromonadales > BM103 > JAQYVZ01. The sequence continues at coordinate 5,012 of DATFJP010000082.1, read as the reverse complement.
CGATTGATTTGTCACAGGTTTTCGACCGGTTCCTAAAACAGCGCGTCCATATCATGCTGGTCGTGGATGAATACGGCGGCATGTCCGGCATTCTGACCCTGGAGGACGTCCTGGAAACTCTCCTCGGACTGGAAATCGTCGATGAATTCGATGCCAACGAGGATATGCAGGTTCTGGCCAGAAGACTCTGGAAATCCCGGGCCAAGAAGCTGGGGCTGGTCGAAAACGACGAGGAGCCTTGAAAGACCCGGGAAAACACTGCCTCCTTGTGGGTGTATGAAAGAAACTCTTCTCCCCTGCCACTCTGCCGCACCTTCCTGTTTTATTCCGAAATCCCTGCTGTCGCCCTCCCCATTTAAAAAGAGCTATCGAAGAAACCGATAGTAATGATTGGTTAAATTAAAATTATCTGTTTGACGAAACGCCCTGAATTCTTTATTCAATGACCTGGAAATCCGGATGGCCTGGTATGAGCTTCTTATGTGAACTCTCCACAGGGGGCGACTCGACTTCGAAGAGTCTGATTTCAATTTATGCACCGATCGTCCATGTCAGCACCTGACCGGAACAGACCGCACCGTTTCGAACTTTCCACGCAGCTGGCGCGCGTTGCGACGGATTGCAGCAATTGTGGCAGCTGCGTTCAGGAGTGTCTCTTTCTCCGGAAATACGGCTCGCCAAAAGCCATCGCCGGATCCTTTGATTCGAACCAGCCGCTGTTCCTGCGCCTGCCTTTCGAATGCCATTTGTGTGAACTCTGTACCGCTGTCTGTCCCGAACAACTGAACCCGGCAGCTCTTTTCCTGGAGATGCGCCGCGCGGCCTTCGACCTCCAGGGACCTTTGCCCGCGCATCGCAAGTTGCGCCGCTTCGAGCAGATTGGAACATCCAGACGCTATACCTGGTACGGTTTGCCACCAGACTGCGATACGGTCTTTTTTCCGGGATGTGCCCTGGCCGGCAACAGGCCGCAGGTCACTTTGGAAACCTTCGATGCGCTGCGCCGCCTGCAGCCCAAGACGGGTATTGTCCTGGACTGCTGCATGAAACCTTCCCATGATCTTGGCGATGCAGCGCACTTTCAGACCATGTTTGACGAAATGAAAAGACTTCTCCTCGACCAAGGCGTCCGTCGTCTGCTGGTCGCCTGTCCGAATTGTCTGAAAATTTTCAACCGTTACGGCAAGGAATTCGAGGTCGCCACCGTCTATGAAATGCTTGCCGAGCAGGATTTTGCCGGGCAGATTTCAGATGAAGGACCAGTTGTCCTGCATGACCCCTGCAGTGCCCGTTTCGACCCCCGTCAGCAGCAGGCCGTACGTCGCCTGCTTGCCAGGCAGGGCTTTGATGTGCAAGAGCCGTTGCACAGCGGACGCACCACCCTTTGCTGCGGCAAGGGAGCCGGGGTTGACGGTGTCAATCCCGAACAGGCCAGGGGGTGGGTGGAAAAGCGGATTGGAGAGGCTGCAGGCCTTCCCATCGTCAGCTACTGCGCCAGCTGCGTCAACGCCTATGGTGGTCACGTTCGGGCTGCGCACGTTCTGGATCTGCTCTATCCCGGTCAGAAACCCGCAGGAAAGCAAAGTGTCGTCCTTCCGCCATGCACCTATCTCAATCGATTGCAGGTCAAGAAGCACTTGCGGCAAAGGTTGCCTGTCGCAACCGATCGCGAAAGGGGAGTGTCGAAGGATGGCGCACTCAGGTCAGGTATCGGCCTTTATCTCGACAAGCTGTGGTCCAGGTTCGCTGCCTGGCTATGGCTCCGTCTCTGCCGGCAAACGGCCGATTAGGTGTCTGTCGACAGGGCTTTTAGGAGTCTGTCGGACGGTACGGACTGAAGCGGAAATTCGAGGCTTCGGGAACGGGTTTCAGGCTATGCAGATAAGGGTAAAAGGACCGACTGCAAAAGTTCGGCAAGAGGAAGATCGCTTCTCTGCTCTCCAGTTCACCAGCCGGCCGGCATGCTGGCTCTATCATGGATTGCGCCTGGTTCTGGCCGGAATATTTTTCTGGTCGGGAGTGACCAAAGCCGTTCATCCCATGCAGTTTGCCGACATTATCGGTGCTTATGGACTGCTGCCCGAAGCACTGCTCCTGCCGGCAGCGCTGAGTCTGATCGCCGCCGAAATTCTCGCTGCCGCAGCACTGCTGTTTGAAAAGCGAGGCGGACTGACGTTGATTGCTTTGATGACCCTGCTGTTCGTTGGTGTGCTGTCTTATGGCCTTCTGCTCGGCCTGGATATCGACTGCGGTTGTTTCGGACCGGGTGATCCGGAGGCAGAGGCGTTTCATGATCTGCGGGGGGCCCTGCTGCGGGACCTCCTCTTGTTGGCGGCCATCGGTTATCTCTACCTGTGGCGTTTTCGCAACCGCCTGGTCCCGAAACCCTGGTTCGGGAATCGGCATGACGGCCGGGCCATTTCCAAGGAGGTTTAGATGCAAGGCAAATTCTATGGGTTTTTCTCTGTTTTCCTGCTGCTCATGCTGCCGGGCAGCGGTTGGTCATTCGGGTTCGACAACAAGTTCGAACAGGAAGTCGAGAGCGAGGCGCTCGCCGTTAAACTGGTCAGGGAGGTCCGGCAAGGCGGCTATGATGTCGTGACCACAGACGAATTGAAAAGCTGGCTCGATGAAGAGCGAGCGATGTTGATCGTCGATACCATGCCCTACGAAGGCAGCTATGCCAAGGCTCATATCCCCGGCGCCGTCCAGTTCCTGTTCCCCATTGCCGATATGAAGGAATGGGATGCCGGGGAAACCGGCGGCAAATCGATGCAGGATTTCGAACAGCTGCTCGGCCCCGATAAAGAAAAAACCATTGTCATCTACTGCGGGTTCGTCAAATGCACCCGCAGCCACAATGGTGCAGTCTGGGCAAAAAAACTCGGCTACAACAATGTCTATCGGCACCCCGGGGGAATTTTTGCCTGGAAGGGCGCGGATTTTCCGACAGAGCCCTGAAACTCTTGATGAAAAAGACGTAAGGCGGCCGGTCATTGACCGGCCGTTTTGCGTTGATGGCGGGAAGAAAGGCTCCCTCTTGAGAGAACCCGAGCCATTGATCGCTTCGCGAACAGGAGCGCGTGCCATGATTTGAGATTGTTGAGCAAGTCGGTTAAGGTTAGGTAGTTTCCAGCTCGAAAACTTCACAGTGCCCATCCGGAGTTGCCGGATGGACACTGGGTAAAAAGAATATGGAGAAAGATTGATAAAGATGGAACTGCACACCAAACAACTCGACAAGTGGATGCACGATCACAGTTTCAGCATCCAGGATGACCGCGCCGAACGCCGGACCCGCTGGGTGGTCTTTTTGACGGCTGCGACGATGGCCGCGGAAATCATCGCCGGCTGGCTGTCCGGCTCCATGGCCCTGCTGGCTGACGGCTGGCATATGGGAACCCACATGTTCGCGCTCGGCATCACTCTGTTCGCCTACCGGTTTGCCCGGCGCCATCGCGACAATCCCGCTTTCTCCTTCGGAACGGGCAAGGTGAACTCCCTGGCCGGCTTCACCAGTTCCATCGTCCTGGCCATCGTCGCCCTGGGCATGATCGGCGAATCAGTCTCCAGGCTGATTTCCCCGGTCGAAATTCATTTCTGGCAGGCGTTCATTGTCGCCTGCATCGGCTTCCTGGTGAATATTCTCAGTGCCTGGATGCTGCATCTTCCTGGCCGGGGCGAACACGCCCATCATCACGAACACCAGCATGACGACCATCAACATGGCCACGGCGATCATAATCTCAAGGCGGCCTTTCTGCACGTGGTGACCGACGCCTTCACTTCGGTGCTGGCCATGGTCGCTCTGCTGGCGGTCCATTTCTGGGGACTGCGCTGGGTGGACCCGGCCGTCGGCATTCTGGGTGCCCTGGTCATTGCTGTCTGGGCTTATGGCCTGCTCAAAGAGACTGCCCGGATGCTCCTCGATGCCGGAGTAGACTTGGAGACGATTGATCGCATCAAGCAGCGTCTCGAGGTGGAAGCCGACAACCGGGTCGCAGACCTGCACGTCTGGAGTCTCGGCGGGCGCGCTTTGAGCATTGCCCTGACCATCGTCACTCATTACCCCCGCCCGCCCGCCTATTACCGTCAACTGCTGAATGACTTCCCGCGGATTCAGCATGCAACTATCGAGGTGGTTGAATGCAAAGACGAGGCTTGTGTGCGCTTCGAGCAGAATCCGGATAAGCCCGGGCAGGGCAGTGGCGTACCTGTGGAAACCTGATTTTGCAAAGACAGGCAAAGGGCACCATAGAGCCGTTGTTGCCTGGCCCCTTGCCCAGCCCATCATGAGCGGGAGATTTAATGCCGAAGCGGGTTTCACTTTTTCATGCCGAATGTAAGCAAGAAAAAGAAAGGAATCAAAGCGGATTTTTGACTGTATTCGAAGTCAGGTTGCCTGCGCGTTCCTGACGACCATTCAGAGGCTGCCATGAAACCAAGGATTCTGCTGCTTGCCATGATGCTGCTCTTGCTGCCGGGAAACGGTTTTTCCGAACCGGTCAGGGGCAAAGGCATTTCCATGCAATTTCTACCCGAGCGGGCTGCCAAACTGGAAGGACGGCTGCCGGGCTTCTATGTCGACTATGCTGACTATTTGGCCTCCGAACCTCGCCAGCCGGTCCTGCAGACACCGGTTGAGTTGGTTGCCTATGTCAAGAAACAGGATCCCGAAGTCCGGGAAAACGGCGTGTGGGTTTTGCTGTTCAACCCGGCAGCCTACTCCGAGGAGGAGGATCGGCTCCTGGAGAAAATCAAAAGTGCTGCAAAAAAAAGCGATATTCCACTGTTTTTTCATTACGCCAGTGACCCGACCGGCGAATGGCGCCGGCAGTAGAATTCTACTCGCAGGAAGCCGACGACCGACTTTGCCTGCAGAAAAAGCAAGGGCCAACTTTACCTTTGCTCTGGCTGAAATCCGGCAAGCCGATCGACAGAGCCGGCTGGAAGGCTCTTGTCAGATTGTGATTGTTCCGGTGGTTAAATATTCGAATTTTTGGTGTAGGGGC
>DATFJP010000081.1:0-4048 GCA_035269105.1 Desulfuromonadales bacterium | reverse complement strand
CCCGGACCTCATCCACAGCCATCATCCTTTTCTGCTCGGCGATGCCGCCCTGCGCACGGCACGGCATCGGGGACTGCCGATCGTCTTTACCCACCACACCCTCTATGAACGCTACACCCATTACGTGCCCTTCGACTCTGCGCCGCTGCGACATTTTGTGATCGATCTCGCCACCCGGTTCGCCAATCTCTGCCGGATCGTGATCTCACCCAGCGAGAGCATCGCTGAACTGCTCGAGGAGCGGGGGGTCAAGGTGCCCTGCCGGGTTGTGCCGACCGGGGTCGATGTCGATTTCTTCGGCAGCGGTCGGGGCGACCGGTTCCGGTCGCGGCACGATATTCCGGCGGATGCTTTCGTCATCGGTCACCTGGGGCGCCTGGCCCCGGAGAAAAACCTGAGTTTTCTCGCGGATGCGGTCTGTCAGACGCTTTCCTCCCTGGAGAAAGGGGTTTTCCTGGTGGCCGGCAAAGGACCTTCCACGGCTGACATCCGCCAAATCTTTGCCGATGCGGGGATCTCCGAGCAACTGGTCCTGGCCGGTGAAGTTCAGGGGGACGAGCTCCGCGACTGCTACGCGGCCATGGACCTTTTCGCCTTCGCCTCGACTTCGGAGACGCAGGGCATGGTCCTGACTGAAGCCATGGCTGCCGGCCTGCCGGTGATCGCCCTCGATGCACCCGGTGCCCGCGAGGTCGTGGTCGACGGCAGCAACGGTCGTCTGCTGCCGCAGGATGCCCTTGGTAAGAAATTTGCCCAAGCCATCAGAGAGGCTTGCGATGAGGAGACACTGGCTGCCTGGCGCAAACAGGCTTTGCAGACGGCAAAGGAATTTTCCCGTCAGGCCAGCGCCGGCAAGCTCGAAGAGGTCTATCGCGAAGCCCTCACTGCGGAGCGCCATTCGGCAGTTCCCGAACTCGACGCCTGGGACGGTTTGCTGGAAACCCTGCGCGCCGAATGGGAACTGGCGGCTTCCAAGTTCAGTGCGGCCATCGAAGCCGTCGGGCACTGGTCGGACAATCCCAAGGGGCCGCAATGAGTGCATCTCCGCCAGCAGCCGGAAACAGGCCGCCGGGAGTGGTCCTGGTCCAGATCGACGGCCTGGCTCATGAGCAACTGCAGCAGGCGCTGGCCAATGGCAGCATGCCGTTTCTGAACAGTCTGATCAGCGACCGTGACTACCGGCTCCGGCCCTTCTACAGCGGCCTGCCTTCGGCCACACCTGCGGTGCAAGGCGAATTGTTTTTCGGAGTTCGTTCCGCGGTCCCGGCGTTCCGTTTCCTTTCCCGGCAAAAGGGGGAGGACTGTCTGATGTTCAATCCCATGCAGGTCAAGGACGTGGCGAAAGACCTTGCAGAGCGCAGTCCCGGCCTGCTCCGCGACGGATCGTCCTATTCCAATATCTTCATCGGCGGCGCCGCCAATGCCCGCTACTGCATCGAAAATCTCGAACCCCATAACCTGTTGAGCCGACTGCATCCCCTGACGACTCTGGGGATTTTCCTCCAGCACTGCGGGAAGATCCTCCGCATCATCGGGTTGGCTCTGATCGAGGTCGGCCTGGCCCTGGTGGACATGCTGAAAGGCGTTGTTCAGCACCAGCAGCTCAGTAAGGAGATCAAGTTCGTGCCCAGCCGTATCTGGCTGTGCGTGGTTTTGCGCGAACTGGTCCGCTTCTGGGTCAAGCGCGATATCCGGGCAGGCGTGCCGATCATCTGCGCCAACCTGGTCGGCTACGACGAACATGCCCACCGGCGGGGACCTTCGTCTGCTTTTGCCCATTGGACCCTGGCCGGGATCGACGGCGTTATCCGGGATATTTTCCACAAGGCGCGCCGGGCGGAAGATCGGTCTTACCGGGTGGTGGTTTATTCCGATCATGGTCAGGAAGCCACTCTGCCTTATCAGGTCGCTACCGGACGCTCGCTGCTCAAGGGTCTTGAAGAAGCTTTTGCCGAAGGGTCGCTGGCCGGGGCCGAAATTCTGTGGGCCGAGGAATTGCCGGGCCAGTTCCAATTTCTCAGGCGGGGACGCAAGATCTTCGGCGCTCAAAGGGAAGGAACCTCCCGCGAGGACCGTGCCGCGAAACGCATTCTGGTGACGGCCCAGGGCCCGCTGGGCCATGTCTATCTGCCGGAGGCCACGGATTTCGCAGAACTGGCTTTTTATGCCGAACGGTTGGTGCGGGCGGCCGACATTCCCCTGGTTTTCTACCGGCAGGCCAACGACGAACTGCATGCGGTCAATCGGGCAGGAGTCTGGTCGATACCCGCCGATGCCGGCCAGGTACTGGGTCCGGACCATCCCTGCCCCGGGGAGGCCGGCGAGGATCTGGTCCGGGTGGCTCGGCATGCGGATGCCGGGGATCTGATCATCTCCGGTTGGCGGATCGGCGGACAGCCATGGACTTTCCCCTTTGAAAACGGAGCCCATGGAGGACCGGGAAGCCGGGAGTGCCAGGGTTTTCTGCTGCTGCCCGAGGACCTTCCGCCATCCTCCGGGTCTCTTTGGCGGCCCTCCCGTCTGCGTCAGGTGGTCCGGGAATTCCTGGGTCGCGACGGAGGTCCATAATGGCACAAGGTTTCTCCTGGCGATGGCTGCTGCCCCTTGTGGCAACCCTGACCGGTTTGCTGATCCTGGTTTTTGCGCTGCCTGGAGGGCCGCAAGATTGGCTCGATTTTCTTCTCGACCCAAACCGTCATCCGGGCCTTTTTATCGCCGTTATGCTTCTGCTGCCGATGCTGGGCTTCCCGATCAGCCCTTTTCTGATCCTGGCCGGCATCAAGTTCGACCCCTACTGGGCGGCGGGCCTGACCGGCCTGATCTTCGCCCTGCATCTGCTGCTGGCCTACCTGCTGGCGCATTCACTGCTGCGGCCGCAGATTACGCGCCTGTTGTCCAAAGGCAAGTACAGCCTGCCCGAGATTCACGAACATCGGCGACTGCCGTTTTCAATTATCTTCATGGCCCTGCCCGGACTGCCCTACACGGTCAAGAATTACGCCCTGGCGACGCTCAACATTCCTTTCCGGATTTTTTTCCCGGTCGGCCTGGGCTGCAACCTGCTGCTGGCCCTGCCATTCATCGGTCTGGGGCACAGTGCGATCAAAGACCCGAAACTGGTCATTCTCTTCCTGCTGGTACTGGCCGCCGGCTACGCTGCCGCCATCTGGTTGAAGCGCAAAATGACGGATTCGGAGTGAGCTGCCGGCCGCGCTTCGCGTGGTTTTCCTGCGATTATAAAAGCTCCGGCCCCGATGCCGGCAATTTCTTCGGCTATGGTCAGGATTTCCTCAAAGCAATGCGCTTGTCGGCGGCGGTCGGTTGTTGTACCGTGAAATTCAGGCTCCCGGCCGCCGGAGAGCGCAGCCAGCCAAGGAGTGCCCATGTCTGAAGGGTTTGCGGAATCAAAAAGAAAGGGCCGCATCGAGGTCCATCTGCGCGGCAGTCGGGTCGGCAAAGACCTGCATCTGGCCATTTTCGGCGGGGACCGACCGCATATCGGGGCTGTGGCGATGAGCTATCCGCATCCGGGGCTTAAAGTTCCCGACCGGTTCGAGGTCACGACCTCGGTGCTGACCGTCACCGGGCACAAGGAAGATCTTCTGGCCAGACATGCCGCCCACCGGATCGCCGGCGCCACCGGATGCACCACCAGCGTCAGTTGCGGGATCCACGTCGACCAGATTACCCGGCAGGAAATCCGTACCGTCCAACGCCTGGTCGACCGCCTGGTCGATGACCTGGTGACCCGGCTCCAGGCCGGCTGAACGCTGACTTTATTTCAGGCGTTCTTCCGGGCTTCCAGCTCCAGGAGAATTTTTTTGGAGGCAAGACCCCGGCCACCGGAGTAGCCGGTCAGTCTGCCACCGGCCCCCGTCACCCGGTGGCAGGGTATCAGCAGGGGCAGTGGATTGCCTGCCATGGCGGCGCCGACCGCCCGGGCGGCCCCGGGCCGGCCGGCCTGGCGGGCCAGTTCACCGTAAGTCAGGGTCGCCCCGTAAGGGCAGCTTTGCAGGGTCTGCAGAACCTGGCGCTGGAAAGGCGTCAC
>DATFJP010000080.1:0-2810 GCA_035269105.1 Desulfuromonadales bacterium | reverse complement strand
CAGCCGAGCAGGACACTGACCAGCGGCGTCATGAAATAGCCGAGGCTCGACTGCAGCACCTGGTCGGCCTGAATGGCGTAGAGAAAGGTCAGCCAGTTGGTGGCGATCAGCAGGGTCGAGCCGCACAGCGTCAGCAGACAGATGCGGTCCTTGACGGTTTTCCGGATCACCCCGATCTGCCGGGTCAGCAGCGAGAGAATCATCAGGTAGACGGCCGCCCAGAAGATCCGGTGGGCCACGATCTCCAGGGGCATCGCCCCATGCAGGGCCTTGAAGAACAGGGGGAAGGAGCCCCAGGCGGTATAGGCCGCCAGCCCGTACAAGACGCCGTGCCGGCTGCTCTTGCGGGTCTCTTCGTTGACGACCTCGATCGGGTTGGATTTGCCGGAGTTCATGCAGCGGAATGTGCTATGCTTGGCCGCAAATGGCAAGCAGAATTTGCCGGCGGTCGATTTTGTCCGTCGGAGGACGAATTCCAACTGTTGATGAGGAAAGTTCGGCCATGAACCAGCGGCAACTGCTCAAAAACATCCCCCTGTGTGCAGGGCTTTCGGAAACGGAACTGGACTCCCTGCTCGAGATCGGCCGGGTCCGCAGCCACAATCGCGGCGAGGTGCTGTTCGCCGACGGCGAGCCCGCCGAGGGTTTCTTCGTGGTTTTGACCGGCAAGGTCAAGGTTTACAAGCTGTCGGCCGAAGGCAAGGAGCGCATTCTGCACATCGTCCATCCCGGCGGCACCTTCGCCGAGGCGGCGATCTTCGGCAACGGGCTCTATCCCGCCTATGCCGAGCCGGTGCAGGAAAGTTCTTTGCTGTTTCTGCCGAAGGGCCGCTTCCTGACCCTGCTCGAGAACAACGGCCGCATGGCTGTCAACATGATCGGCGGGCTGTCCCGCTTCCTGCGCCAGTTCGCCCTGCAGATCGAGGAACTGACCTTCAAGGACGTTCCCTCGCGCCTGGCGCGCTTTCTGCTGGAAACCTCCGGAGGAGAACGGGAGACCTTCGAACTGCCGATTTCCAAGAGTCAACTCGCTTCCCAACTCGGCACGGTCAGTGAAACCCTCTCCCGCACCCTGCGCAAGCTGGCCGAAGATGAATTGATCGAGGTTCAGGGCAAAGTGATCACCATTCTGGATTTCGAGCGTCTTGAAGACCTGGCGGAAAAGACCAAGGAAGGTTAAAGACGTGAGGAGTGAGGAGTGAGGAGTGAGGCGCGAAGTGCGAACAAACTTTTAACCCGAGCTATTCTTGGGGTTCAGGGTATTTTGACCCTGGTCAAGGACCGCTGCCGGGCGGCATGGTACTCATGCTTGCAGTTGGTCGATTTTTCTCCCTTAGCACCTCGGGTTTTTCATGGATCGCAAGGAAGTCAAGGACCTCAAGGTCCTCGCCCAGTTTACCTCGGTCTACTGCCGGTCCATCATGGCGGACCCAAACAGGGGCCGGCTGCGGATTGGCCGGAACTGCAGCAGCTGCCGCTGCACAAATACCCGGTCTGCCCGGAATGCCACGAATTCCTGGAATATGCCTTCGAACGCCGGCTCCGCTGCCCACTGGAGGAGCGGCCGAGCTGCAAGCACTGCCACATTCACTGCTACCGCCCTGGTCATCGGGATAAGGTCCGGGAGATTATGCGTTTTTCCGGCCAATATCTGATCAAGCGCGGCCGATTGGACCTCTTGTGGCATTATTGGTTCTAGTACCCTGTAACCCATAAACTGTGGCATCTTGCTTGCCCTTTGACGCGTCAACTGCGTTGTGCCAAACGATACGTAGCTACGGCTATGCATCGTTCGGCACGCCTTGTTGACCCGCCAAATTCCTGCGCAATCTTGCGACATTCTATCGGTTACAGGGTACTAGAGACGCAACCCGGAGTTTGAATGTTCGCCGACACTCTCAAATACCTGAAGCCCGTCTCGGCTGAACAGCGCCGGTTTCTGGACCGGGTGCAACACGCCATGGAGAACTATTTCGGCGAGGACCGGCGCCGCATCGAGCACGCTCTGCGGGTGGCTGGCTACGCTGAGCAGATGCTGGCTTGCATCGAGGCCGACGTCACCGTCACGCTGAGCGCTGCCTACCTGCACGACATCGGCATCCACCGGGCGGAGCAGGTTCACGGCTCCAGCGCCGGCAACTGGCAGGAAATCGAAGGGCCGCCGATTGCCCGCCAGCTCTTGCAGGAACTCGCTGCCGAGCCCGAACTGATCGAACGGGTCGCGGACCTGGTTGGCTGTCACCACACCCGGGATGCTGAAGACTCCGCTGAATTCCGCATTCTCTGGGATGCGGACGCCCTGGTGAATTTTGCCGAGGTTCTGCCCGGCAAAGGCAGAGAGCAGATCACGCAGATCCTCGACAAGCACATGACCACCGAGCCAGGCTATCGCATGGCCCGGCAGTTTTTCCTCCCCTGAAAGTCATCCAGAGCCCCTCGGCAGGGTCCGCAAGAGTCGCCAAGCTCCCGGAATTTCAGATTGACAGCGTCAGGGGATGCTGTTATAAGTTTCCCTCCATCAGGGGCGTTTAGCTCAGCGGGAGAGCACTGCCTTCACACGGCAGGGGTCGCTGGTTCAATCCCAGCAACGCCCACCAGAAAAATCAAGGGGTTAGCCAACATAGGCTAGCCCTTTTAATTTTTGAAAAGTGCATTAGAAGTGAATCCGATAGGCTTCACTTAAACTGATGACGCTGGGCAACCTCGAAGCCCCAGAGCCGACCCCAAGAATTTGAACAGCGGTATAAACGGATAAGCCTTTCCAAATCAGGCATAGTAATGCCAGGAAAGAGAGGCGCTTATCATGAGCA
>DATFJP010000079.1:0-10312 GCA_035269105.1 Desulfuromonadales bacterium | reverse complement strand
GGACCTCCATGACCCGGACCAGCGGACCGACCGCTTGCCGCTCCCGCGGCTGCGGCAGATCTCGGGATTTGACCATCAGGAAAGTTATCGCGACGGCCCCCGCCAGAATCAACAGAGGCAGGAAAATTTTGATCAGCAGATCTCGCTTACTCATTGCTTGCATCCCGTCCAGCCAACACGCGTCGGCTCGAATAATCCTGCATCCATTCCCCACCCAGGGCCTTGGCCAGGGAGATCCGTGCTGCAACCAGTTGCCGCCGCAAGCGGATCAGTTCACTGCGGCTCTCGAGTTGGCGAGCCTGGGCGACCAGAACCGGCAGATAGTCCGTGACGCCCTGCAGATAGCGGTCCAGGGCCAGCCGCAGGCTCCCTTCGGCAGCCGTGGTCTGCTCTGCCTGCAACGCGATCTGCTCCGCCGTCGTCCGGTTGGCGACCAGGCTGTCCTCCACTTCCCGCAAGGCCACCAGGATCGTCTGCCGGTATGCCGCCAGGTTTTCGTCGAATGCGGCCTCGCGGCGCTCGACTTCAGCTCTGCGGCGGCCGCCGTCCAGAACCGGCATGGCAAGGCCGGCAACCAGGCTCCAAACATTACCCGACACGGGCCCGGCGAGCGTTTCGGTCCCGGCGTGGCCCAGCGCTCCAAGCAGATTGACGGCTGGCAGGCGCTCGGCCAGGGCCGCCGCGATTTCGGCATCCGCGGCCCTGACCCTGGCCAGCGCCGCCCGCACATCCGGGCGGCGAGTCAGCAGGTCAGCCGGCAGGCCGGCAGGCAAGCGCGCCGGTTCCCGCGGCAGCGTGTCGACCCGACCGAACCGGTCTTGACCGGGATAATCGCCAAGCAGGATGTCGATGGCGTGTTCCGCCGCTTTCAGATTCGCCTCGATCGCCGGCCGTCGGGTCTCTGCGGCCAGCAGGTTCTGCCGGGCCTGGTAAACATCCACGGCTTCGACCAGGCCGGCCCGATAGCGGCGTTCCACGCGCTCCAGGGTGTCCCGGAAGGCGGCAATGCTCTCATCGGTCAGCTTCTGCTGGGCTCGCTGTTCCACGGCGAGAAAATAAAGATCGGCCAACTGTGCGGATAAAGACAGATAAAGAGCTTCCAGATCGCCTGTGCTGGCACTGGCCGTCAGAGCCGCAGCCTCGCTCTGCGCGGCGAATTTTTCCCAGAGATCCAGTTCGTAGCCAACCGTCAAGCTGCCCCGGTAACTGTCGCCGGTAAAACCGCCGGCCGTCCGACTGCGCGTCGCCTCGCCGTCGAGCGAGGCCGCGGGAAAAAGACCGGCCCGGGCCGCGACAAATGCGGCACGGGCCCGCTGCAGCCGGGCCAGACCCTGCTCGAGAGCCAGGTTGCCGGCAAACAGCTGCGTCATCATCCGGTCGAGAAAGGGGTCTTCGAACTGGAGCCACCAGGGAACGACAGTGGGAGAACCCGGCACTTCCTGCGTATCGTTGTGATACCGGGCCGGCATCGTAATGCCCGGTTCGACCGACTGGGGAGCCTTGATGCTGCATCCGGTGAGAACCAGCAGCAGCAAAATGGTCAAGGCTTTCGAGTTCATCGGGGGGCCTCCAGTCCGGCCAGGGTATAGTCCAAAAGCATATCGGTCAAAGTATCGACATCAATCTCGGCCGTGATCCCCGCCGGCAAGACCGGGCTCTGGTCGTTACAGCGCATCAGATGGCTGAGCGATCCGACGGCAAAATGCATGCGCCAGAACAGCAGCTGCCGCGGCATCTCGGGAAGGGCCAGGCAGGTCAGTTCGAACAGGCGCAGGAACATCGGCGTCATCTGCCGCATGAACACTTCCATGACCGCCCCGTGCGGCTGGGCCAGGGCCTGACCGACCAGGCTCAGGAAATGCTCCGCACCGGTTTCATGCCGGCGCATGCTCAAAGTTGGCTCCACAAAAGCGCGCCAGAGAGCCCGCAGATCAGGAGCCCGATTTTCCGCCGCGGCGTCCCGCTCGACCTCGTCGAGGCGGCCGCTGCGGACTTGATTGAGCGGCCCCAGGCTCCGCGCCATGACCGCATCCAGCAGGGCTTCCTTGGAGCCGAAATGGTAATTGACCGCGGCCAGATTGACTTCGGCAGCCTGGGTGATGGCTCGTAGCGATGTGGCGTGAAAGCCGCGCAAGGCGAATAATTGTTCCGCAGCGTCAAGCAGGCGTTGTTTGGTATCGGGCGGTCTCATTGCGGCTCCTTTGAATAAAGCGCACATTATAACTTAAACAGTCGCTTAAAACAAACGTTTGATTTAGACTTTGGACAGAATTTTGCACTGCAGAAATGACCGTGACGGAACTTCCCTTGACCCAGGTCAAAAAATTTTTCCCTGAACCCTGATAAATTCGTCTCTATGACTAAATCAAGCCCCTTTATCACCTGGAGCAATCCACGCCTCTGGAGGACGACTATCCAGTGGCTGTTTTTCGGCTGGTGCCTCTTTCTCGGCGTGCAGTTCGGCCTGTTCGTCCGGCATTTCGAAACCGCCGGGCAGACCGCCTACTACCCTCGCCTGCCGGGTGTGGAAGGCTTCCTGCCGATCGGCGCACTGGTCAGCCTGAAGGCCTGGCTGTTGACCGGTCGCTTCGATCCGGTCCACCCGGCGGCCCTGGTGCTGTTTCTGACCTTTCTCGCCATGGCCTTTTTGACCCGGAAATCCTTCTGCTCTTTTCTCTGTCCGGTCGGCACCCTCTCGGAAGGCGCCTGGAGGCTCGGGCAACAACTGTTCGGTCGCAATTTCCAAATCTGGCGAGGCCTCGACTGGATCATGCGCCTGGCCAAATACACCCTGCTGGCGTTTTTTGCCAAACTGGTCCTGCTCGATATGCCGGTCATGGCGTTGCGGGGGTTTCTGGCCTCGCCTTACTGGGCCGTTGCCGATGTGAAAATGCTGCATTTTTTCACAGATGTCTCGAAAACCGCCCTGATGGTCATGCTGGTTTTGGGTCTGCTGTCGCTTTTCTACCGAAACTTCTGGTGCCGGTACCTTTGCCCTTACGGCGCCCTGTTGGGCCTGCTGGGCCTGTTCAGCCCCACCGGCATCCGGCGCAACCGTGAGACCTGTACCGGCTGCGGAATCTGCAGCCGCAACTGCCCGGCCCGGATCGACATCCGCAACAAGCAGGTGGTCCGCTCAGCCGAATGCAGCGCTTGTCTGACCTGCGTAACCAGCTGCCCGCAACCGGGAACGCTCTCCGTCTCGCTCTGGAAACGCCCCTTGCCAGCATCTGTTTTCATTGGTGCGGTCCTGCTGATCTTCAGCACAGGAATTTTGACCGGCATCCTGACCGGACACTGGGACACCAGCCTGACTTACGGCGACTACCAGCGCCTGATCCCCGCCGCACCCCATTTCGGACATTGACCTCTATGAACCTGCCAAGGCCTGGTACCCACCCCTTCGGCCTTTGATCTTTTTCCAAGCAGACTGGCGCCTGCGCAGATTGCAATCCGTTAAATCACGGCTTGGCGCAAAGCGGTTTGACCAGACGGAGCACAATAGCATGCGCCAGATATTTGCATTCGTTCCGAGTTCGCAGCCCCAAGCGGGTTTTCCCATCCGCAATTTGGGCAATTCTCCCTCAGATCACCGGCTTTCCGCAGGACTTAACCGCAGCCGAATTTAATCGCATTTTGGCATCAGTCTTGCTTTTCATTCATGGACAAATCAAGCTGGACAGAATATTCGTTCTTTCGTCAGCCGGGTGGTTTCATTTTTTACCGGCCGATCTTCGAAAAAGGCTCCCCAATGCGGTTTTCCATCCACGCAACCGGGATACCGGAAATCGACCATCAGCATCGACAGATCGACGATCTGATCGCCCAGTACCGCAAGGCCGCCAACCGGGCCGCAGAACAGCACTATCTCCAGGCCCTCCTGCAGACGACAAAAGCCCACTTTCTTTTTCTCGAGCACTTTTTCGACGTCAAATTTCCCGACGAATTCAGATCGCGACAGGAACAGATTCTGGACTGGCTGACTGAGAAGATACAGCAGAGGAACAGAAATGAAATGGGCCAGCAGGAATTAGCCGATGAACTGCACCGGGTCTTTCTGTTGAACGCCTCGGTCCAGGAGCCACGGCTGCAGGCGCTGCATTAGGCAGATCTGCTCGGAGGATTTTGTTTCACACCGGACGGCCAGGACTATGTGGCATTCATTTTACACAACCGGCTTCAAGGAACTGGATGCCGACCACGAACACATTGACACCCTGCTTGGGGAAATTTCCGAAGCCGGCACCCCGGCGGAAGAGCAGGAACATCTGATGAAGGTCTACTGCGCCATCATCGACCATATCCGGTTCAAATTCGATCTTCTCGGGCCGCAATTAAGCCGGCAAGAGAAAGACCAGGATGCGGATTTTCTCGGCAAGGTCAGACAGAAAATCCGGGAAAGAAACCAGGGATTGATTGCCAAAAAGGAACTGATCTCCCATTTGCAGCAGATGCTCATGGCCCACGCCGCGAACCACCGGAAAATGTCTGGATCACCCTCCTCGCAAGCAGGCAAGGAGTCCCCGTCCTGAAAGTCGGCTCGGTTCCGCTCAGCCAACCGTGACGCAGTTTCTTCCTTTGTCTTTGCTCTGGTACATGAGCCGGTCGGCCCTTTGCAGCAGGTCTGCAGGCGTATCCTGCGCCCGGGCCAGAGTAGCTCCCATGGAGAGGGTGACCGACAGTTTCTTGCCCCCATGCATCAGGTAGGAATTTTTCACGAGGGCACACAGCCGTTCGGCAACCACCTTCAGGCCGTCCTCCGCAACATTTCGCAGGATCCCCACAAACTCTTCACCGCCCCAACGACCGTAGAGATCGAAGGGCCTGGCATTGGCGACAAAGGTGCGGGCGACGAATTTGAGGACCTCGTCGCCGACCGCGTGACCGTGGTCATCATTGAATTGCTTGAAGTGGTCGATGTCCATGAACAGCAGGCCGAACCGCAGGTCGTTGCGCCGTTTTTCCTGAAAGCGAATCTCCAGCTCCCGTTGGATATAGTTGCGGTTGGCGAGGGTGGTCAGGTCGTCCAGCAGGGCCAGGCGTTCAAGTTCCTGCATTCTCAGCTCGTTGGCTTCGATATTGCTCAGGTCGGTGAACAGTTCGACGCCACCGAGGACGTGCCCCTGCTCGTCAAGCAGGCGGTTGACCCGCACGGCGACCGGAACTCTCTGGCCGTTTTTGTGGTGGAGATAAACATGCGCTTCGCGCCCCTGACCATCAAGGATGGTCTCGGCCAGGGGGCAGAGGCCCTGACAGAGATTGTTGCCATCGCTGTCGACATGGGTCAGGATGTCATCGGCGCAGGACTTGCCCACCACCTCGTCTGCTGAGAACCCCGAGATCCGCTCGGCCGCCCGGTTCCAGTAGGTGATGACACGGTCCTGGTTGACGAAATAGAGGCCGTCGTTGATGGTTTCGACGATTTTCCGGTAGGAGACTTTTTCCATGCCGCAATCCTCTTGAGAAAATAAAAAGAATGAGACTTTGGGGTCAGGCTGTTTTTTCCGGACCCCGAGAATGTCGACCAATGAACACTTCAGTTTTTAATTCTATCTCAACACCAGGAATATCAAAACCCATGATTTACCCTGCTCGATGGCCATTTACCATGCACGGTCACAGCCGTATCGTCCGGAATTTATCGAGGACTCTTGCCTGTTCAGTCTCCCCCCGGAAACTCCCGATGGAGGCATTGAAGTTTTTCGAGTTGGCAATGAGGAGTTTTTTCGCCGTGGCAAGGAAATCAATAGCTTGCAGATTGACGCCGCCATGGCGGGAAAGAACCGTTTCCGGACGAAAACTATTGACTTGGTCCCTGGCTACCGGCTTTGCGGGTCGCTGTCGCCTGCCACGGATCCTCCGGCCAGGGGTGCTTCGGATAGCGGCCTTGCATCTCCCGGCGGACTTCCGGATAAACCTGGTTCCAGAAGCTGTACAGATCGCTGGTCACCGCCAGGGGGCGACCGGCCGGCGACAGCAGGTGGATCCGCACCGGGACCCGGTTTTCCGCCAATCGGGGGCTTTCGGCGAGGCCAAACATTTCCTGTAACTTCACCGCCAGTACCGGTGCCTCATCCGCCGGATAATCAAGCCGGATGCGCGCGCCGCTCGGAACCTGCAGATGGTCCGGGGCGAGGCGATCAAGCAGCTCGCGTCGCTGCCAGCCGAGATGGTTTTTGAGAATTTGGTGCAGGTCGAGCTGCGCCAATTCATTCTGCCCCCCGGCTGTCTGCAGCCATGGTGCCAGCCAGTTCTCCAGCGAATCCAGCAGGGCCTGATCGGACCAGTCGGGCCACTCCAGCTCCGGCAGATGGCGACGCAAGAACCGGACGCGGGCCAGCAGCCGGCGGGCGGGCGGCGTCCAGGGCAGCATGGCAACACCCTGCCGGCGAACCTGTTCAAGCAGAACCGCGCTCGCTTCATCCGCGGTCGCGGCTGTCGGTCGCTCCTGCAGGGCAATCGCGTCCAGGCGGCGCACCTCCCGAGCCCGAGGCCGTGCCAGGTCCGGGTCCCAAGCCACCTCCCGCCGCCAAACCTGGTCACTGCCGAACATCTCCTCGATCATGGCCGGGTCCAAAGCACTGGCCTGACGGATTTCGCCTTCAGCACCTTTGCGACCGACGATTTCCACGGCCACCAGCCACTCCGCATTGCGGACCACCGAATTTTCACCGAGCAGGGCGCCTTGACCGTCACGCAACAGGTAGCGGCGACTGCCGGCGGACCGGCGGCGGGCGATCCGGTCTGGGTAGGCCAATGCCAGCAGGCGCCCGATGGTGACCGGCTCCGGTGCCGGTTCCCGGCAGGCTCCCAGACGCTTGCGCCAAAAGGCTGCCGTGCGGCGGGCCTGTTGGGTCCGGGAACCCGTGCCACGTCTCAGCAGGTCCAGGCGCAGCAGCAGGTCGCTGTCCTGGTTCGCAGCTGCGCTGCGGTCGCTGCCGGTCAGCAGGTCGCGCTCTTCAAGCAGGGCGACCAGGTCACTGCCGAGCCCCGGGCGACCTTCATCGACCGCTGCTGTAAGTAAACGTGCCAACCGGGGATGCGTCGGGTAACCTGCCATCCTCTGCGCCAGCGGCGTCAGCCGGCCATGGGCGTCCATGGCATCGAGCAGGACCAGGAGCCTGTGCGCGGCAGCCAGATGACCGGTCGGCGGCGGGTCCGACCAGGCCAGTCCCGTACCCCCTGGCACCCCCCACAGGGCAAGCTCGAACGCCAGGGGCAGCAGGTCGGCCTGGCGGATTTCCGGAGGAGCAAAAGGCAGCATAGCGCCGTCGGTGCCTTTGCTCCAGAGCCGGTAGCAGCGGCCCGGCCCGAGCCGGCCCGCCCGCCCGGTTCGCTGGTCGGCACTGGCCCGGGAGATGCGCAGGGTCTGCAGACGGCTCATGCCGCGTGCGGCATCAAAAAGCGGCCGTCGCTCCCAGCCGCTGTCGACCACAGTTTCAATGCCCTCGATGGTCAGGCTGGTCTCAGCGACGTTGGTGGCCAGCACCACCCGCCGCCGGGGACCCGGCAGGATGGCCGCCTCCTGTTCGGCAAACGGCAGCTGGCCGGTCAGGGGGCGTAGATCGATGTCGCCGGAGAGGTCCTGCAGCAGCCCCTGACAGCGGCGAATCTCGGCAGTTCCCGGCAGGAAGGCGAGGATATCGCCGGCCGTTTCCCGGAGGGCTTGACGGATGCCCGCCGCAGTCGCCGCGGCGATGCGGCCGCGCTCGGCGTCGGCCAGATGCGTGACGGCCACCGGAAAAGTTCGCCCGGCTGCGGTCACGACCGGACAGTTATCCAGCAGCCGCGCCAGAGGAGCCGTGTCGAGGGTGGCCGACATGATCAGCAGCCGCAGCTCGGGACGAAGCCCCTGCTGAATATCACGGCAGAGTGCCAGCGCGAGATCGGCCTGCAGGCTGCGTTCGTGGAATTCGTCGAAGACGACCAGGCCGACGCCGCCCAGTTCCGGATCATTCTGCAGCCGACGGGTCAGCACGCCTTCGGTCATGATCTCCAGGCGGGTTTCCGGTCCGCAGCGACGTGCGAACCTGATGGCATAGCCGACCGTTGCCCCCACCGGTTCCCCGCCCGAGCGTGCGATGTAATTTGCTGCATTGACCGCCGCCAGACGGCGGGGTTCGAGCATCAGGATGCGCTGGCCTGAAAGCCAGGCGGCGTCGAGCAGAGCCCGCGGGACCCGGGTGGTCTTGCCCGAGCCGGGCGGTGCCTGCAGCACCACGGCAGGGGATTTTGCCAGAGTCCGGTCCAATTGCGGCAGAATGGCTTCAACCGGCAGGCGCTCGGCGGGGTGGTTCATGACGAGGATCTCGGGTCGGTAAAAAGTCGGCGCATAAGTCTATCCCCGGTTACCCGTTCCAGGGACCATCACCTTGAGGCAGGCGGGTTCGACCTTGACGACGACCTCCGCCAGGGGAGGCCCCGGTTCGCCGTCAAGGTGGCTGGCTCTGGCACCCTCCATGGTGATATGGCAGGAGTCGGTTTTGAAAATCTGGACGAGTTTGGACTGGTCCAGCTGTCGCGTGAACATGGAGAAAACAAAAGCCGGCAATTGCAGCCAGCTCGGTTTGCGGATCAGACAGATATCCGCCTGGCCGTCGCAGACCGAGGCCCGGGGAGCGACCACCGCGCCGTTGCCGAACTGGGAAGAATTGGCGATCGCGACGATGAAAACCCGGTCCTGCACTTTTTGTCCTTCAAATTCCGCCGTGACCTGGAAAGTCCGGAAGCGAGGGAACTCGCGGAGTATGATCCGCGCATAATTACGCAGTCCCCTTGCCCCGTTGGCGCCGAACATCCCGGCGACCAGCCCGTCGAAGCCGATCCCCGAGACATTGAATGAGAAACGCTCATTGATATGCAGGGCGTCCATGTCCAGGGTCCGACCGGTCTGCACAAGGCCAAGGGCCTGTTCCACCTGCAGCGGAATTCGCAGATGCCGGGCCAGGCCGTTGCCGGAGCCGGTCGGCAGGATGCCCAGCAGAGTGCCGGTATGCATCAGGCTGCCGGCAACTTCGTTGACCGTGCCGTCGCCGCCGACCGCAACCACGCGCGGATAGCCTTCAGCAACCGCCTGCCGGGCCAATTCCGAAGCGTGCCCTCCATATCGGGTAAATTCCAGATCGGGCAGCAGACCAGCTTTGGCGCAGGAGAAGGAAATCAATTTTGGCAGATCGTGCTTCTGGCCCTGCCCTGCTATCCAGTTGATAATGAACAGAATCCGGCTGTGCATAGGATGTGTTTCCGCGAACCTTGACCCGGGTCTGTTTCACGTCAGTTGAGCCTGGGAAGATTGCCGGCAATGGAAAACGCGTTCGATCCCACCGGCAAAGCATAGCACGACCGCCAAGGGGCTGACCAGCGTCGGAATGTTCCTTGTCGGAATCTCCGTTTTGGTCAAGGGGGCCGGTTTTGCCGTCAGGGTCCAGCCTTCCCGAAACCGGATAATCCTGCAATGATTACAAACAGATCTAAGACCAATGCCGCTGTCAAAGACATTGCGGACGCAGCCTTTTATGCTAACCTGAAAGAACCTTTATGAAGATGCCGGTTTTCTATGATCACCTGGAAACGCATACTGATCGCCTTGATCCTGCTGGTTGCCGGCCTGTTTGCCTTTGTCGCCCTGGCCCTGCCCGGCATCGTCAAAAATCAGGCCCGGCAATGGGTGGCTGAGAACACCGACAGGACTCTGCAGATCGGTGAACTGGTCATCAACCCTTTCCTGCTGACCGTCGATATCCGCGACCTGGTGTTGAGCGAACCCGGCGGCGAAGGGCGGTTCGTGGCCTGGGAAAACCTGCATATCGCCGTCAGCCCGCGTTCCATCAACCACCTCGCGCCTATCCTGCGGGAGATTCGCCTGACCGGACCCTTCGTGCACATCGAACGCCTGGATACGGCCCGCTTTAATTTTTCCGACCTGGTGCCACCTTCGGAAGGGCCATCGAAGACCCCAACGGATGACGAACCAGCCCGCTTTTCCCTGAACAATATCGTCATCGATAACGGCCGCATCGAACTGCTCGATCGAACCGTCCCCGATAACCTGACGCATACTGTTCGCGAATTGCACCTTGCCGTGCCGTTCCTCGGCAACCTGCCTTATCTTGTTGAAGAACCCGTGCAGCCCGCTTTCAGCGCAGTCATCAACGAATCCCGGGTGGCTCTGGAGGGGCGCCTGACCCCTTTTGCCGAGACCCCGGAGTTCAGCCTGGAGCTGGCACTGCATGATATCGACCTGCCCTACTATCTCGGCTATCTGCCCATGGAACTGCCGCTGGAACTGCGCAGCGGCCGGCTCGGCTTCGAT
>DATFJP010000078.1:0-11728 GCA_035269105.1 Desulfuromonadales bacterium | reverse complement strand
AGATTCCAGAACAGACTGATAATGCGATTCCCCTGGCTGTCCCATTTCTGCTGATAAATCCGCCAAAGCGGCGCCCAATTCTCCTCAATGCCGCGGTTGCCCGGGAAAAATGGCTCCAACAGGGAAAACAGGTGCAGGTGGTTGAGGCCAGCCTCTTTTGAGTAGCTGAACAATGGCCAGAAATCAATACGTTTCTTCTGTTCGCCGGTTTCGAAATGCTGCTCGAGAAGATCGGAGTAAAGAAAGTACAGGATTCGGTGACGGCGTCTGTGCATTTGCTCGGTTTCGATCTCCTCCCGCTTGTAAACAGGCCACAAATACCAGACGGTGCGGTTGTTTTTAACTGTTTCATCCGCATAAAGGGGCAGAAATCGAAAACCGTGCCGTTGTTCACCGCGAGTCAAGCGAATCAAGGGCCAGGGGATATCCCACTGGTCGAAGGGTTCTTCGATACCCTGCTGTCTGGAAAAAAATGGCCACAAGACCGAGGTGTAGCGGCTTTTCCCGGTTTCAATACTCAGGTAAAAAGGCCAAGCCGCCCGTTTCCGGACCGGCGCGTTGCTATCCAGGGCGAGGTCCTCGGCGAAAAAAACCGGCCAGAGGAAAAATCGTTTCCGGTAAACGCCCTCTTTTCGGCTGGAGCCATAAAGGGGCCAGAACTTGAAGCCGCTTTCCTGTTCGCCGCGGATTCTGGCAAAAAATGGCCAGAGGATATTGTCGATCCGCCGGTCACCCTTTTCGGTCCTGCTGTATAAAGGAAACAGGGCAAAGGTGATTTTGTCTCGCCGGAACCAGTTCCTGAGCGTGCCGCCGATTGGGAAAAGAGCCGCCGATGTTCCCTCTTCGGGGTCTTTTTCATAGAAAAGGAAAGGAAAGAGGTAGAATTCCTGACGACGACTCTCTTCCCGGGAATTGCCGTACAGCAAGCCCAGACAATTCCAGGTCGAACCTTCAGGATCGTTTTCCAGAGAGCATAAAGGATAGAGGATATTGGTTCGCGAAGACCCGGGTGCGTTTTCCCTGGTGTAAACCAGAGGCCGCAGGGCAGTCGTGGTCTCTTCGCCATGTTCCTGGTATTTGAACAGGGGTCCGAGCAGATGCAGCGAGCGGTAGTCATTTTCCGCATCGGCACGATTGTCAATCAGCGGCCAGAGGGTAAACAGGTTGGCATCGACGGCTGCTGAAGGCAGGACACTGAAGAAAAACAGGCCTAATGTTAAGAGTACAATCCGCAACATGCATGCGTCCATTGGGCAACAGAAGAATCAAAGTGGTCAAGAGTCGGGCCTGGTGTTGCGGCCGATAAGCGCGCTGGCTTTGCCGATGCTGTCATCTTGCCTGGCGCCTGCCTTCCGCCCCGAACAGAATTCCGTGAATGATCCCCAGGACCAGGCCAGCAACCAGAAAATCGCCGATGCCGATGTCAGGCATTTTCGTCGCCACCGCCGGCCAAACTCTCTCGTGCCTGTTGGGCCGGTTGATGCTCGGGATCGATGTGCAGGGCGCGTTGCAGCGCCTCTGCAGCTGCAGCCATCTGCTGATCCCGCATGCGGCAGACGCCGAGCAGATAAAAATAATCTGCTGAAGGCAGTTCAGCAGGGAAGCGCCCTTCTTCTTCAAGCCTTTCCAGGATCGCCAGGGCGAGCTGGTGGTTTTCAGCGGCAAACAGGGTCATTGCCCTGTGGACCGCTTCGAGGTCGTCAACCAGGTTGCTTTCCACCCAGGGTTTTCCGCCGAAGTATTGCCTGCGATGTTTGACCTGTTCCCGGAAGTCGGATTCATCGAGATGGTTGAGCGCCCGCTGCCATTTGGCGTCGGCCCCGGGGAAGTCGCCGAAGATGACATCGATCTCGGCAAGCAGATGCAGGGCATAAGGATCTTCCGGGTTAATTTTCAACACTTCCTGTCCGTAGCGCATTGCCTGCAAAAGATGGCGACGGCAGTTTTCCAGTTCCTCGAAGCTGAGCGCCAATTCATAAAAACCGCGGCACAACTGATGGAACAGGCCTGGGTTGGCAGGTTCGACCAGGGCCAGAATCTTGAGCGCGGTCAATTTGCGCTTGACGTGAGCTGTCGCCGGGTCCTTGGCGTCGAGCATGACGGCCTGGGCCGCCAGGTCGGTCAGGAAATGGGGAAAGGCATCCCGCAGCAGTTCGGCATAGACGGTGTTGTGCGGGCAGTCGGGAAACTGGCGAAGATAATCGTAAAGGCCCTGACCGATCACAGCATCGGTTGGCTCGCCCTTTTTCCAGTCGCTTCGATTGATCGGCAGGAGAATGCCGGGCAGCGGAATGCCCGGCTGCTGGCCGGCCACCGGCAAGGAACGCTTTCGCGCAGGCTTCCAGAAAATAAAACGTTCGGGGCTCAGGGTTGGCGGGACGGAAGCTGCGGATGTGGCATGCATGGCTCTCTCCAAAAATGAAAAATTCCAAACATTAACTTTACACAGCCTCAAGGGACCGGGTCAATTAAAACAAACGGAAGTGTGTCGGCAAGGTCAATATGGTGACTGCTGAATGCACCTGTTTTTATCGACATTTAACATCCCACAGGAAAGTCGGACAAGCCAGAATTCGAGATTTCGGGCAGACGGAAACCCGGACAAAGATGGCTGCGGTGTGCAGGAAGATGGAGATCGCCGAGGCGACGTTTTCAACTGGAAGAAGTAAGCACGGTGGATTGGGGCGTCCTGCGAATTGATTGGCCTGAGGCGAGCTTTTTTTGCCACCACCGGGTGGACTGACCTTCGAGCGATTCCGCCGACTTTTGTTATACTTCAGTCTTATGAATGAATGGCCCAACAACCCTTCCTCCGTACAAACAGGGGAAAAGTCCCTATGAGGCAGAAAAAAAAGCTGCTTTTGGGGGGCGTCCTCGTGGTGATCGCCATCCTGGCCACCCTCTTCTTCTTGACGGGCGGAAACGAGACTCCTCCGGGAACCTTGCGCCTCTATGGCAATGTCGACATCCGCCAGGTCCAACTCGCCTTCCACAGTACTGGCCGCATTGAAAAGATCACGGTGGAGGAGGGAGAGCGCGTGGCAAAGGGCGAGCTGCTGGCGAGCCTGCATCCGTCCCGGTACGAAGCGGCGGCACAGGAGGCTCGCTCCAGAATGCTGGCCCAGCAGGAGGAGCTTGACAGACTTCTGGAAGGCAGCCGCGCCGAGGAGATCCAGGCTGCACGAGCCAGGGTGAACGCGGCCGAAGCATCGGCCCAGGAGGCCCGGGCCCATTACCAAAGGGTTCGCCCCCTGGCCAAGGAATACCTCGTCTCCCGGCAGCAGCTCGACGATGCCGAGGCACGTCTGAAATCCGCCCGCGCAAACCTCGATGCCGCCCGGCAGGACCTCACCCTAACTCTCAAAGGCCCCCGTCAGCAGGTGATCGCGGCCGCGCGGGCCTTGCTGGAAGGGAACCGGGCTGCCCTGCGCCAGGCCGAAGAAAAACTGGCCGACACCAGGCTTTTCGCCCCCGTTGACGGCGTCATCCGCGACCGCCTGATGGAACCGGGAGACATGGCCTTCCCCCAGACCCCGGTCTTTTCCCTCGCCCTCACAAATCCCATTTGGATACGCGCGTATATTGAAGAACCTGACCTGGGCAAAATCGCGCCGGGGATGCGGGCTACGGTGACGACGGACAGCTATCCGGACAAGGAGTACGAGGGGTGGATCGGCTACATCTCTCCCGAGGCGGAGTTCACCCCGAAGCAGGTCCAGACGACGGAACTGCGCAGCAAGCTCGTCTACCAGGTTCGGATCTACGTCTGCAATCCGCAGAATCAGCTTCGCCTCGGCATGCCTGTAACCGTGGATCTCCCCCTTGACCAAAAATCGGCAGCAGTTGACCGACAAACCCCATGTGGAAACTCGGGCGATGGCGGCACCTGAGAGGGATCAGGTCGTTCTGACCCTGGAAGAAGTGAGTCGGACCTTCCGCACCCGGGAGCGCACCGTTCAGGCACTGCAGAAAGTCAGTGGCCGGGTGCGGCCAGGGATCATCACTGGTCTCATTGGCCCGGACGGGGCGGGCAAGACGACCCTAATGCGGCTGATTGCCGGGCTTCTCCTCCCCGATGAGGGGCGGCTTCATGTGCTGGGAAAGGACGTGCGACAACACCCGGAGGAAGTCCAGGCGAGCTTGGGATACATGCCCCAGCGCTTCGGCCTGTACGAGGACCTCACCGTCCAGGAAAATCTCGATCTCTATGCAGACCTTAAGAGTCTGCCCGCCGCACACCGCGCGGAACGCTACCGGGAACTGATGCACATGACCGGCCTGGGCAGGTTCACCGCACGATTGGCGGGCGATCTCTCTGGCGGCATGAAGCAGAAGCTGGGCCTCGCCTGCACCCTCCTCTCTCCTCCGCGCCTCCTTCTCCTGGACGAACCGACGGTCGGCGTCGACCCTGTCTCGCGCCGGGAACTCTGGTCCATCGTCTACCGCTTGGTAGAGGAGGAGCAGATGGCTGTCCTGCTGAGTACCGCCTACCTTGATGAGGCCGAGCGCTGCCAGGAGGTTCTTCTCCTGCACGAGGGAAAGTTGCTGGGCAAAGGCAGACCGGAGGATTTCACCGCAAAGATGAAGGGGCGCACCTGGCGCATTGCCGCGACCGGCGCTGATAAGCGCCGCCTGCAGATGGCCTTGGTCGGCGGCGAAGGGGTGGTGGATGCCACTGTCCATCGCGCGGGAGTGCGCCTGGTCATGGCTGAAGGGAGGCGCCCGGAAACGGCCACGCTGCTCCCTGATCGGCCTGACACGGAGTTCCAGCCCATCCCGCCGCGTTTCGAGGACAGCTTCGTCGCGCTGCTGCGCGAGCAGGGGCATATGGCCTCCGCCACAGAGATGGAAATTCCCATCGAAATCGGCCGCGAACAGGGTGAAGAGGTGATCGTGGTCAAGGACGTCAAGCGGCGGTTCGGGGATTTCTATGCGGTGAAAGGGCTCTCCTTCACTGTTCGCCAGGGGGAAGTCTTCGGGCTCCTCGGAGCCAATGGGGCGGGGAAATCGACCACCTTCCGCATGCTCTGCGGCCTGCTTCCCGCCTCGGCAGGGACACTGCAGGTGGCGGGCAAGGATCTGCGCACCGCCGCCGCCGAAGCCCGGGGTCGCATCGGCTACATGGCGCAGAAATTTTCCCTCTACGCCGACCTGAGCGTGGACGAAAACCTCGTTTTCTTCAGCAGCGCCTATGGGTTGACGGGACGCACCCAGCGCGAACGCATTGCCTGGGCCAAGAAGGAATTCGCGCTTTCCGATCAGGAGGGGGCCACCAGCGGCAGCCTTCCGCTGGGCTACAAGCAGCGCCTGGCGCTGGCTGCATCCCTCATGCACGGTCCGGAGATCCTCTTCCTGGACGAGCCCACCTCCGGCGTCGATCCCCTGGCGCGTCGCGAGTTCTGGCAACGTATTGCTGCCCTGGCGGAGATGGGTGTCACCGTCATGGTAACCACCCATTTCATGGAGGAGGCCGAATACTGTGACCGCCTCGTCATCATGGCCCAGGGGAAGGTGCTTGCCGAGGGAACGCCGGAGGAGCTCAAGAAGCGCTTGAGGACGAAGGAAAGACCTGAGCCGAGCATGGAGGAGACGTTCATCGCCCTCTTGGAGGAGAATGGACAGGAGTCTGCCGCATGAATGGGAAGCAGGGCAAAATTCGTCTTCCATCCCTGACCCGCCTGAGAGGGCTGATGCGCAAGGAAATCTGGCAGATCGTCCGCGACCCTTCCAGCATCGCCATCGCCTTCGTAATGCCCCTGGTCCTGCTGCTGCTTTTCGGCTACGGCGTCTCGCTGGACGCCAAAGATGTTCCGGTGGCGCTGGTGGTCGACCGCCCATCGGCGCTTACCGCCAGCTTCACCGGGGGATTCGCGCAATCGGAATACTTCGCCCCGCGCCACTTCGACAATATCTCTCAGGCGGAAGACGCCATGCTGCGGGGCGAAGTGGACGCCCTGGTGTGGCTTCGCGGCAACTTCGAGGAGCTGGTGCGGTCGGGGGAAACCGCTGCCGTCGGGGTGTTCGTCAACGGGGTCGACGCCAACAACGCCCGGCTTATCTCCGGGTATATCGAAGGGGTCTGGAGCCGGTGGTTGGAACGCTACGCAGCGGAACGGGGGATGGACCTCTCCCGCCCGGTGGAACTGGAGCAGCGCATCTGGTTCAATCCAGGGATGCGCAGCCGCGACTACCTGGTTCCGGGAATCATCGCGGTCATCATGACTCTCATCGGGGCGCTTCTCACATCACTTGTGGTCGCCCGCGAATGGGAGCGGGGCACGATGGAGGCGCTGCTGGTGACACCGGTGCGCATCGGTGAGATTCTGCTGGGGAAGCTCATCCCCTACTTCATCCTGGGGATGGGTGGGCTGATCTTCTCAGTGGCCATGGGGGTGTGGCTCTTCCAGGTCCCCCTGCGCGGCTCGTTGCTCGTCCTGTTGGGGACATCCTCGCTCTTTCTGCTGGCGGCCCTGGGCATGGGCTTGCTCATCTCCACTGTCGCCCGAAACCAGTTCGTCGCCGGCCAGACGGCGATCATCGCCACCTTTCTGCCCGCCTTCATCCTCTCGGGATTCATTTTCGATATTGCCAGCATGCCCACCCCTATCAGGGGACTCACCCATGCCCTGGCAGCCCGCTACTACGTCTCCATCCTGCAGACGGTCTTCCTGGCGGGAGATGTGACTTCGGTCATCCTCTGGAACACGGCTGCCCTGGTGGCGATGGCAGCTTTCTTCCTGCTGATGGTGCGGCGACGCACCCGCAAAAGGCTCGACTAGCATGAAGGCGATGGCAGGAAGAATCCTGGCGCTGGTGAAGAAGGAATTTCTTGCCCTGGTCAAGGACCGCAAGAGCCGTACGGTGCTGGTGGCGCCTCCCCTGATCCAGCTGATCATCTTCGGCTATGCAGCGACTTATGACCTGAATCGCATCCCCTATGCGGTCTTCAATGAGGACCGGGGCGCGGCTTCCCGCGAGCTGGTCTCCCATTTTCAAGGTTCTCAAAACTTCCGGCTCATCAAACGCATCGACCACGAGGGAGAGATCGCGCCACTGATCAACAATCGAGAGACGCTGGTGGTCCTGCACATCGGGCCCCATTTCAGCCGCCATCTGCTGCAGGGAGAGACAGGCGAAGTGCAGCTGATCGTGGACGGACGCAACTCCAACACGGCCGCCATCGTCAGCGGCTACGTGCGGGAGATCACGACCCGGTTCAGTGACAGGTGGATGCAGGATCACGGCTACCCGGCCGTTCCTGCACGCCTGCAAATCCGCGCCTGGTATAACACCAACCTGGAAAGCCAGTGGTTTATCGTTCCGGGCATCGTGGGACTGCTCACCCTGGTGGTGACGATGCTGGTGACGGCCCTCTCCGTAGCCCGGGAGCGGGAGGCGGGCACCTTCGACCAGCTCCTGGTCACGCCGCTGCGGCCGGTGGAGATTCTGCTCGGGAAAGCCCTTCCGGGCTTCATCATCGGCTTCATCGAGGCCACTCTGATCATCCTCGTTGCGGTGACCTGGTTCCAGGTGCCTCTCCGAGGGAGCCTGCCCGCCCTTTACGTGGGTCTCTTTCTTTTTCTGCTCTCCAGCATTGGGGTCGGACTGATGATCTCCTCCATTGCGGTGACCCAGCAGCAGGGGCTTCTGGGAGCTTTCCTCTTTCTGGTGCCGGCGATCATTCTCTCCGGCTTCGCCACGCCCATCGCCAACATGCCCCAAGCGGTGCAGATCCTCACCCTGGCAAATCCCATGCGCTATTTCATGGTGATTCTCCGGGGCGTCTTTTTGGAGGGGGATTCCATGGCCCTGCTCTGGCCGCAGTACTGGCCGATGGCGGTGATCGGCGTCATCGCCCTGACCCTCGCCGGCATCCTCTTCCGACGCCGCATGTACTGAAGAAACTCACATTTGCCGATGAAGAGGCGGTTCGCCTGAGCTGAAACCTCCTGCAGCTACCAGGCAACCCCGCAAGGTAAGAAAAGCCCCAGATCCGGCAATCGAGGGCTTTCGTATATTTGCCGCTAAAACAGTTTTTTCAGGGCTTCGACCACCCGGTTAAAGCCGATTTTCTCCTGTTCAAGGCGCACCCGATCCCCCAGTCGATTCCGGCGCAGGTCATCGTACAGGGCTTTTTCCTCAGGGGTTAATCGCCAGAGATCGCGGGTTTCGGGCTGCGGTTCGAAGCCCCACTGTGCCCGATGAATCAGCATGGTCTCCCGGTCCATCAGCAACGAACTGGCGTGCGGGAAAAACTTCCGCAACTGATCGAGAATGGCGAAGCCATGGGTGTCCAGGTCGCCCCAGTAATGGATGTCCCGGTTACGCAGCCAGTCGGCTTCGGCCAGCGTCTCGAACCCGTAGCCGCCGCCGAACAGCACCAGGCTGCGCGTTGCCGGGGGAAAGGCAAGAAAATTAATTTCGTTCTCGGTGACAAAAATCCTTTCCACCGGAAAATCCAGTCGGGCGAAGGTTTCGTGGGTGACGGTTATGTCCTGGTCGGTTCCGGTCAGGAACAAAGCTAGGCTCGGATCGAGGATGCGAAACCTCTGGCGCGCTGGTCTATCCAGAAATCCATAACGGCGGCAGAACCCGCCAATGCCGCTGGCGGCGGCTTCGATCGCCTCGTGAGGCAGCACCCGATCAAGGAGTTCCCCGAGCACGGCCCTGTGCCCCTCAATGAACTTGCTGTGCACTCCGGAAATGTCTACCTGGCGCAGATAGATTCCTGGCCGTGGGTGCCGGCGCAACCAGGCGATAATGTCGAGCAGGCGCGACCAGTCTTCGGCTAATTCCAAAGCGCGGAGCGGTCGTTTTGTCAGCCAAGGGATTAATTCAGGCTGCTGTTTCCCGGTCAGTTCAACCAGCGCGGCAAACTGCTCCGCCGCTTGGCGCTTACCGATCATTCTGAGTGCGTCGGCAAGCCGATCAATCCAGATCGACGCAGGGATTTCATTGGTTCCCAGCACCCGGTGGTTGACGGTCCGCCATTCAATCCGATAAAGACCGGCTTCTGCGGACAATTGGGCGATCCAGTCACGCACCTCGGCAAACCGTTCGCTCAATTCCCGGGAATCAGGGCCTTTGAGCGTCAGACGGCGGGGAAAGACCGCTTCGCCGCCAGAGAGGGAAGAGAGCAGCAAACCACGATCCCAAAGCTTTTGCACCTGCGCTTTGAGGTCATTCGGGTTCGTCCACCTCATCCTTGCATCCTTTGCTTCTCAAGCCGGTACTCCTCGATGCTCAGATTGCGCAGCACCGAGGTCCGCCCGTTTTCACTATGCACAAAACCGACGCCGGAGACAAAAGGCTCGATGATGTGAATTTTCTGCAACGGGGTCACGATCAGCAGCTGCAGGTTGAGCTGGGCGAAGAGTTTGAGACCGTACTGGGCCGACTCGTCCGAGCCGCGCCCGAAGGCCTCGTCGATGACCACGAAACGGAAGGAGCGGGAGCGCACCGCGCCCCACTCCAATCCGAACTGGTAGGCCAGGCTGGCCGCCAGCACGGTGTAGGCGAGCTTTTCCTTCTGCCCGCCGGACTTGCCCCCTGAATCGGCGTAGTGTTCATACTCGCAATCGTCCTCGCGCCAGCGCTCGCTGGCAGCAAACACGAACCAATTGCGCACGTCGGTCACCTTGGCGGTCCAGCGCCGGTCCTGTTCGCTCTGCCCCTCTCGCCCGCGGAAACGCTCGATGATCCGCCGCACCTGCAGAAATTTGGTTTCCGAATACTGGGCGTCGCTGGAGCCGGTCAGAGTCCCTTCCGTGCAGGCGCGCAACTCAGCCTGAAAATCGCGGATATCCACATCAGTGACGGCCTGGGTCTCCAGCACGATATAGCGGCCGGGATTGTAATCGATCTGGGTCAGGGATTCATTGATACGGGCGATACGCTCCTTGATGGTTTGACGCTCCCGGGAAAGCTGGGATTGAAAATTGGCCACCTCGCGGATGGTGTTTTCGTTGAGCAGCTCCTTGAAGCGCGCCTCGAACCGTGGCAGATCATCGACCTGCAGCTGAACAAGCATGCCGCGATAGTCTCCGGCGGCTTCCACGGCGACATCCACCTCCTGGGTTTCCAGGGGATAATCGGTCTGAAACTGGCGCATGGCGTCGATGATCTTTTCCCGGAGACGCACCAGCTTCTTGTCTTCGGCATCGATACGCGACTGCAGCCAGTCACGCATGTCGCGCTCGCGGTTGTCGCAGGATTCCACCGTGAACTGCTGATCGCCCAGCGCCTCTTCACGCAAGGCCGCAAGCTGCTCGAACTGCGCCGATTGGGCCGAGGTCGCCTCCTGGTGTACGTCATGAACCTGCCGGCGCAGTTCTTGAGTATCACTGCGCTTCTGCTCGGCCCTGGAGCGCTTGTCGTAGCGCTCTTTGAGCTGCCGATCGGTTTCAGCCAGCGACTCTTCCACATCCTGCAGTTGAACGGCGAGCATTTTCAGAACGTCGGAAGCTGCTTCCAGGCGCTGTTTTTCATCTTCCAGGCGGGAGATTTCGAGCGCCAGGGGACGCCAGTCCAGTTCGCCAAAATCAGGATATTCCTCAAGCTTGGATAACAGCCCGAGACGTTCCTTGAGGGTGTTCTGCTCCTTCTGCAAAGAGGAGATAAGGCCGCCGGTTTCCGCCAGTTCCACTTCCAAAAGACGGGCTTTTCCTTCCAGGGCGGCAATCTTGGCGGCGTTGCTCCAACCCAGCACATAACGGCTGCGGTCGTCGATCCGGTGACGGTCGTCTTTCTCATGGCGTTCCCCTGGCGCCTTGACCTGGCCGGTACGGGTAATGGCTTTCGTCTCGCGCCGGAACTGCTCCTGGCTGGTGCAGCAGGCCAGATCGAAGCGATGGGCGACTTCGCGCTCGAGCCAATCGTAAAAGGCCGAATCAGGTTTGACCAGGACCTTGCCAACAAGAGAATGAGGATGCAAAGACGGCAGCTCCGCAGGCGCCCTTTCCCGCACACGGAAATAGACCAGGCGCCCTCGCAGGTGCGTTGCGTCGACCCATTCGGCCACGCGCGGATAGTGGCGATCAGGCACCAGCAGAGACAGGCCGAAATTGCGCAGCAGACGCTCGATGGCTCCTTCCCAGTCGCGCTCTTCTTCGCGGACCTGCAACAGCTCGCCGGCAAAAGGCATTTCGTCCTCGGCGAGCTCAAGGGCTCGGCACAGGGCGCGACGCACCTCGACCTGCTTTTCGTCAATATTGCTGCGGCGCGCCTTCAGACCGCGGATTTCCTCCTGCAGTTTTTCGTGCTCGCTACGCAGTTGGGCGAAGAAGACACCTGCTTCATTGAGTTCATTCTGAATCCGCGCTTCATTTTCCAGAGTCTGCTCACGCAGGTCGGCGCACTGCCGGCGGCGGGCAAGAAAATCGTCTTCGCTGTCAGCCGGAGCAAATTCCAGCTTCCTCATCAACTCGGCATAACGTTCGGCTCTATGCCGGCGGCGCCGCAGATCATCCTGCTTGCGGCGGATCTGGTCGGCGAGGCTTTCAAGGCGATCACCGCCCTGCTCGGCAATACTGCGGCGCAGCTCACGTTCCCGGGACTGCTGCTCGCGTTGCTGCTCTTCCAGACGGGCGATGCGGGCCTGGTGACGCTGAAGCTCTTCGTCGAGGGCTTCGAGGCGTTTGTCCAGCAGCGCGGTCTTGAGCCCGGCGAACCAGGGACGCAGCCCCTCGCGGCAGGCACGCAGATTATCCCGGGAGAGCACCATTTCGCC
>DATFJP010000077.1:0-9064 GCA_035269105.1 Desulfuromonadales bacterium | reverse complement strand
GGATTGGCGGCAGAGCCGCCGTCAGGCCTGGACGCCGAGGAAAGGGCCGAACAAAGCCCGGGTCTTGACAAAGAAGCCGGCCCGGAAAAGGAATATGCCGGAAAGGGTGCGGTCTTCGAGGAAGATAGAACGGGAGGAACTAAAGAACCCGACGAGGGTCCGGTAGATGTGATTACGCAAGACTCCGAACAAGTGAAGGCTGATTTGGAGGTCGAAGAGGCAGCGGCGGCTGAAACAAGCGAAGAGACCACCGACTTCGGAACAGCGGGGGAACCGGAAGAGCTTGAAGAGCTTCTTGAGGTTGCATCGGAAGAAGAACCGGACGAGTTCGATCAACCGGTCGATTCCGAGAAAGAGCAAGACCTCGAGGAATTCGAAGAGACTGAAATCCTTGAAGAAGTCGAAGTTGTGGAAGAGGGTGAAGCGGATCAGGAGTTGGCCGATACCGCATCACTTGCGGCACAGCCATCTGTCGGCGATCTCGACGCAGAACTCGAAGATGCGGCATTTTATGCTCAGCAGGGGCTCTTCGACGATGCTGAACGGGTGCTGCGGACAGCGATTGCCGATCATGGTGAACTGCCTGAGCTGAAGGAGAAGCTTGCGGAACTGGACAATAATCGACAGACCGCGTCTGAAGACGACGATTCCATGGATTTCTCCGATCTGATCTCGGAGTTGAATGACGAAGAATTGCTGGGTGCTGCCGATTTCCTGGACACGAAGAGCGATGAACAAGAGGCACAGGCCGGCTGGACCCAGGAGTTGGCAACTGAACTGGATTCCGGAGACACCGAATCACATTACAACCTCGGCATTGCATACAAGGAGATGGGACTTCACGATGATGCGGTTGCTGAATTCAATAAAGCCTCCAGCGACCCTTCTCGCCAAGTCGACTGTCTGACCCTGAAAGCTCAATGTTTTCTTGAGTTGGGCAACTATGAGACGGCCGAAAAAACACTTCGTCAGGCCCTTGCTCTGGAAAAGGTCAGCCAGGAGGAGAGGGTGACGCTCCATTACGAACTCGGTCTGTTTTATCGGACCGTCGGTCGTCCGCTGGAAGCTTTGGAAAGCTTTCAGGGGGTTGCCGAATACGACCTGTTTTTCAGGGATGTCGGGGAAATCATCAAAAGTCTACGGAAGGAACTGAATCTGGACGACGAGTCCGACGATGAAGAAAACATACGGCGAAACCGGGATCGTATTTCATTTGTCTGAAGAGGGTGGGAATGAGTTATATCGAGCACTATGGCCTTGAGCGTGAACCCTTTTCCAATGCTCCTGACAACCGTTTTTATTTCAGCACCGAGCAGCATGAACAGGCCCTCCTGCGTCTCATGTATGCAGTGGATTCCAATAAAGGCCTTGCTGTGCTCGTAGGCGGGGTTGGTACGGGAAAGACCACTCTGGCCCGGCGGATGCTGGACAACCTCCCCGAGGACAGGTACGAGTCATCTCTGCTGGTCATGGTGCACTCCGGGATCACCCCGGAATGGATTGTTACCCGGATTGCCATGCAGCTGGGGGTGTCCGAACCTTCCAGCGACCGGCTGAAGCTCCTCAAGCAGCTGTATAACCGCCTGCTGGAACTGGAATCTGAGGGTCGTCGGGCTGTCGTGCTGATTGACGAGGCCCAAATGCTGGACAGCCGCGAGTTGATGGAAGAATTTCGCGGGCTCCTCAATCTGGAAATTCCCGGCAAAAAACTCCTGAATATCGTTTTTTTCGGACTTCCGGAATTGGAAAACTGTCTTGCTCTCGACGAACCTTTGGCACAGCGGGTTGCTGTCAAGTTTCACCTGAAATCATTGACGGTCGATACCACGCTTTCCTACATCCGGCATCGTCTGCAGATTGCCGGTGCTCGACGTATGTTGTTCGCCATGGATGCCATTCCGTTGATTCATCGCTATTCCGGCGGTGTGCCCCGCCTGATCAACACGATCTGCGACAATGGACTGTTCGAGGCTTTCCTGCGCAAGAAAAAAGATGTCGACATGCAGATTATCCACAGTGTCGCCGGTGATCTCGGCCTCCTGCAGCAACCGCTCAGCCAGATGGCGCAGGAACCGGAAACCGACGAATTGAGTGAAATAGAAGAGATGCTCAACCAGCTTGAGCAAAAGGCATGACATGTTTTTGACAGGACCGTGCCTTTCACGTCTCAGGTCTCCTCAACAAGGCCTTCAAATCTGTCATTTTTTACCGTAAGCATTCTGGCAAAGATCCGGCATCGTTCCGAAAAGACCTCACGGCAATATTTGAAACGGCCTGAGGACCTGCCCCAGAACTCCTGCTTTAAAAGTACAAAGCGGCGCAACCTATGAGCTCAAAAATCAAGATCCTGCCCGAAAAACTTGCCAACCAGATTGCCGCCGGCGAGGTCGTGGAGCGTCCGGCTTCAGTAGTGAAGGAACTGGTTGAAAATGCGATCGATGCCGGCGCCGGCGAGATCTTTGTCGAGATCGAAAATGGCGGCAAACGTACTATCTGCGTCACAGACAATGGCTGCGGCATGAATCGGGACGATGCATTTTTATGCCTGGAACGACATGCAACCAGCAAGATCGGCACTGAGCAGGACCTTTTCGCCCTGCACAGCATGGGATTTCGTGGCGAAGCCTTGCCGGCGATTGCTTCTGTCAGCCGGTTCCGCCTGCAGACCAGGTCGCTCAGCGAAGAAACGGGTTGGCAGATCTATGCCGAGGGCGGTATTGTTCGACAGGCGGAGGCCGTCGGTGGTACGGCCGGTACGGTTGTTGAAGTCCGCAGCCTGTTTTTCAACACGCCGGCACGCCGGAAATTCCTCAAGCGGGATGAAACGGAATTCGGCCATATCGCCGATGTCGTCAGCCGGCAGGCCATGGCTCGTCCCGATATTCATTTCAAACTGAGTCATGGTGGCCGGGTTCATCTCGAGGCCTTTCGCCATCAGCGCCTTGAAGAGCGGGTCGCGGCCCTGCTAAGCAGGTCCATGGCCTCAGAAATGCTGGCCTTCGAAGCGGAGTCCGGAGAAGGGGAAATGGTCACCGGTCTACTTGGCAGACCGGTCCTGACTCGTTCCAGCGCCAATTATATTTACACCTATGTCAACGGACGCTATGTTCGGGACCGGGTCATCCAGCATGCCGTTCTGGATGCCTACCGGACCCTGCTGGAGCGGCGGCGCTACCCGGTGGTGGTGCTTTTTCTGGACCTGCCCCCGGAAAGGGTTGATGTCAATGTCCATCCCACCAAGCATGAAGTCCGCTTTCGGGAACAGGGGCGGGTGCATGATTTCCTGGCCAAAGCCATTCGGGACTGCCTGCGCGGCCACCTGACTGGTATGGAAAAGCCCAATCGCGCTCACCGTTGGGACGATCGGGAAGGGGGGGCTGCAGAGACTGTTGCCAGATCCCATCAGCCCCCTGCAGCGGAGGGGCCTGCTACGGGCCAATATTTTCAGGAAAGCCTGTCAGCTTACTCTTCCGTGACGGAGAATAACCGGTCGTCTTCCGCAAAAGGGGAGATTGCCAGCTGGCGTCCGGACCAGCTTGCACCTTCCGGAGCTCGATCGGACGTTCCGGAAGGGTGGCGGCTGATCGGCCAGTATCTCGGCAGTTACCTGATCTGCCAGAGGAACCAGGATCTGGTGGTGATCGACCAGCATGCCGCGCACGAAAGGATTGGTTTTGAACGGCTCAAGGCTCAGCTGTCCGAGCAGGGCATCGAGCAGCAGGACCTGCTCATGCCGATTATGATCGACATGGATCACCGGGAACTCGCCGCGATCAATGAAAATCTCGAGCATTTGACTCGACTGGGCTTCGATATCGAACTGTTCGGCGGCCGCACGGTTGCTGTGAAATCTGTCCCTCAGCTGCTTGCCGGCACCGATGTCGAACGCCTGGTGCGGGACGTAACAGCCGAGCTGAATGAGACCGGACGGGCGAATCTCCTGCAGGATGCCTTCGATCAGGTTTTGAGCGTCATGGCCTGCCACAGTATGGTCAGGGCCAACCAGTCTCTGTCCCGTTCGGAAATGGAAAGTTTACTTCGGGAAATGTCCCGGATTGATTTCGGCAGCCACTGCCCTCACGGACGACCGGTCTTCTGGCAAGTGCCGAAAAAGGATGTGGAACGTATGTTCCGCAGATGAAAAAAACCGAACACATGCCGGCGAAACGACTTCTGCCAATTATTTGCGGTCCCACGGCGGCGGGGAAAACAGAACTTTCGCTGAGTCTTGCGGAAGCCTTCCAGCTGGAGATTGTCTCCGCCGATTCCCGCCAGGTTTACCGAACGATGGATGTCGGTACGGCCAAGCCGACTCGGGCGGAACGGGCAAGGGTGCCACACCACCTGATTGACGTGGTCTGGCCGGACCAGTTTTTCAATGTCTCCCGCTACCTCCAACTGGCACACGCGGCCATTGACGATATTCGCGAGCGCGGCCGGCGGCCGCTGCTGGTCGGTGGTACCGGGCTCTACATCCGGGCTCTGACCGAAGGCCTGCTGAGAGCCCCGGGAGCTGACCATGCTTTGCGCAGACAATTGACAAAAAGGGCAGAGGCCGAAGGCGTCGAGGTTCTGCACCAGCTTCTGTCGGAGGTGGACTCTGCGACAGCGGCCAAACTGCATCCTAACGATCGTCTCAGGATCATAAGGGCTCTCGAAGTTTTTGAGCAGAGCGGGCGGCCTCTCTCTGCTTTCCAGCAGGAGCACCGTTTCAGTGACCGCCCTTACCAGACCCTGAAAATCGGTCTGGCTGTCGAAAGGGACCTGTTATACTCAAGAATTAATGAGCGCGCCGAAAGGATGTTCGAAGCCGGTCTTCTGACCGAAACCCGGGCCTTGCTGGAAGCCGGCTACAGCGAGACTCTAAAAACCCTGCAGACCATCGGCTACCGCCAGGCACTGCAGGTTCTCAAGGGAAAAATGACCCCGGCTGAAGCACTTGAAGACCTGCAGCGGGCAACTCGCCGCTATGCGCGCCAGCAAATGACCTGGCTGCGCCGGGACAGGACAATAAAATGGCTTGATTCCTGTACCGACTTTGATAGAATTCACAAATTCATTGAAGATTACTATGCAAATTAAGAAGGAGTGGTTATGGCCAAGTCCCCTTTCAACATTCAGGATCAGTATCTCAATCAGGCTCGGAAAGAGCGCGTTAAAGTCATCATCACCATGATGTCCGGCGAAAAGATGGAAGGCTATATCAAGTCGTTCGACAGTTTCTGCGTCCTCGTCGACAGCAGTGGAGACTTGTTGCTTTACAAGCACGCTGTTTCCGCGATTACCTCCGCTGACGGCAATTTCCGCCTGCACAGCGGCCGCGATTAACCCATTCAGAAGCAGCACCGTTCGGAAAGGTCCCTTGTCGGTGATTATGCACCAGCAAGGGACCTTTGTCTTTTCGGGGTGGCCAACGATGCTTGAAATTCAGGATGTCGCAGCAAACAGTATTGCTCAGGAGCTGGGACTGAAGGCCGGTGACAGACTTGTGGCCATCAATGGATGCCCCGTCAGGGATCTGGTCGACTACCGGGTTCTGGAAGAGGCGGAGGTCCTGGCCCTGGAAATCCGGAGGACTGACGGCCAACGCTGGGAAATCGAGATCGAAAAGGACCCGGAGGAGCCACTCGGTCTGCAGTTGCCGCACCCGCAGCCGATGCATTGCGGCAACAACTGTATTTTCTGTTTTGTCCATCAACTGCCGCGAGGATTGCGACCGACTCTTTATGTCAAGGACGAAGATTACCGGTTCTCCTATCTTTACGGCGCCTACGTGACCTTGAGCAATGTCGGGGACGCCGACGTCGAGCGTATCCTCGAACAGCAGCTGTCACCGTTGTATGTGTCGGTTCATGCCACTGATGAAGAGCTGCGTTCCCGACTCCTCGGCAGGCCGGCTCGACCCCTCATGCCCCTGCTGAGACAACTGGTGGCCGGCGGGATCCTCCTGCACACCCAGATCGTCCTCTGCCCCGGCTTCAATGACGGCGAGGCTCTCCGCAGAACCTACGAGGACCTGCTCGGCCTGGAAGAAGGCATTCGCTCGCTGGCCCTGGTTCCCGTCGGCTTGACGGCCCACCGGGACAACTTACCGGTGGTGAGGCCGGTTTCCGCTGCGGAAGCCAGGTCGCTGGCCGACTGGACTCATGCCCGGCAGCGGGAATGTCTTGCTCGGATCGGCAGACGCTTCGTGTTTGCCGCGGATGAAATCTATCTGAAGGGCGGGGTGGCAATCCCTCCCCTGGAAGATTATGAAGACCTGCCGCAGATCGAAAACGGGGTTGGTTTGATCGCGCTCTTTCGCCACCAGGAAAGAACGGTCCTCCAGCAGACGCGGCCCTTGACGCTGCCTGGAATGTCCCTGGTCACAGGCCCTGATGCGGCAGATGAAGTGAGTCGGTTTGCGGCCGCCTTGGCCCGGAAAACCGGCTGCCGGATCAAGGTCCATACCATCAGGCCGGACTTTTTCGGCGGCGAGGTGAGCGTGACCGGACTTATTGCCGGCACAGACCTGCGCAGACAGTTGGCCGGCAGCGACCTGGAAGAGATTTTGCTGCTGCCGGATGTTCTGCTGCGTGAGGGAGACGATGTTCTGCTCGATGATGGCAGCCTGGCGGAGTTGCAGGCAGAACTCGGCGTGGCAATAGAAGTCTTCCCTGCCGACCCCCTGGGACTTTGGGATGTGTTGGATACCCTGGATCTCGAGCGCAATCAACAGAATTGTGAATCTCTTTGACGGAGCGGAACCATGTCTGAATTCTCCCTTTCTCTGAGTCGCGCGAGGCAGGCCGCGGAAAATGGTCATTTCGAGGATGCCGTGCGGGTGGCCGGGCGGCTGGTCGAGGAGAATCCGCAGGATTTCGGTGCCCTGTTTCTGCTCGGGGAGTCCCTGGCGGAGTTGGGGCGGCCCGAACAGGCCATTCCTCATCTCGAAAAAGCCGCCGCCATAAGGACGGACGCGCTGGAAGTCCGATTTGCTTTGGCGGATGCCTGTTTCGAAGCCGGTCGGAGCCGGCAGGCCGCTGACATCTACCAGGCGATTATCGATCAGGAACCCAGCCAGATCGATGCTCTGGTCAGCCTCGGTCTCGTGCATTTCCAGGCCGGTGATGCCGAGAGTGCGGAACGTCTTTACCGTCTGGCCCTGGAAGCTGATCCGGATGCGGTTTTCGCGTTGCAGTCGCTGGGCGATCTCTGCCTTGCCGCCGGCCGGCTGGATGAAGCACAGGCCTGTTTCAGCAAGGCGCGGGACCTCGACCCCGATGATCCGCAGAATTCTTTTAATCTTGCGGAGTTGCAGCAGGAAAAGGGAGATCTCATCCAGGCCGCCGCCAACTGCCGGGAGGCCATCAGGGTCGATCCCGGGTTTGCGCCTGCCTACCTGACGCTGGGCAGCATCAGCCTTGACCAGGATCTGGTTCAGGAAGCAGTGCAGTGCTTTCGAAACTTCCTGAAGCTTGAAAACAGCGATGCTTCCCGGGATGTCAGGGACGAAGTGGCCGCCCTGCTGAAAGATCTGGAGAACGAGCTTTAGCCAGGAAGGGTTCGGGACAGGCGCCGCCGGTGGCAAGTCCTGCCAGGCAAAGTTTTGCGAAGTCTGAGACAAGGAGTTTCCCATGGTCCGCGGTATGGCCCTGCTGCTGCTTTTTCAGTTTCTTGGCGAGGTCATCAGCCGCGGAACGGGCTGGCCGATCCCCGGCAACGTGCTGGGCATGGTCTTGCTTTTAATCGCACTTGCTCGCCGCTGGGTCAAAGTCGAATGGATCGAGGAAGCAGCCGAATTTCTGCTGGCGAATCTGGCCCTTTTCTTCGTTCCGGCCGGGGTTGGAGTCATGATGTACTTTGACCTGATCGCCGGTGAGTGGCTGCCGATTATTCTGGCGACCTTCATCAGCACCTTCGTGGTCATGGCCGTGACCGGCAAGATCGCGGACCGACTTGAACCTGAAAACAAGGACGGCCCATGATCAGCGGATTGTTGCAGACACCCCTGTTCGGGGTTGGTTTGACCTTGCTGGTCTATGCACTGGCCCAGTGGCTTTACCGGCGAACGCACAAAATCCTGCTCAACCCCGTGCTGGTTTCGATCGCGGCAATCATTCTGATTCTTTTGAGTTGCGGCATTCCCTACCAGGATTATGCACAGGGCGGCGACCTGGTCCTGTT
The DNA here is from genome assembly GCA_035269105.1 of Desulfuromonadales bacterium. Classification (GTDB taxonomy): domain Bacteria; phylum Desulfobacterota; class Desulfuromonadia; order Desulfuromonadales; family BM103; genus JAQYVZ01. The sequence continues at coordinate 898 of DATFJP010000077.1, read as the reverse complement.
TCTGCTTGGCCCATCGGTGGTTGCTCTGGCGCTTCCCCTCTACCAGCGGCGTCGGGATATTCTGAAGCGTAAAAAATCAATTTTCGTCGGCATTGCGGCCGGAGCCGTGGCCTCGATCGTGTCTGCCAGTGGTCTGGCCTACCTGCTTGGCGGGAGCCGACTGGTCGTTCTGTCGCTGGCCCCCAAATCGGTGACGACCCCGATCGCAATCAGTATCGTCGAAAAAATCGGTGGCCTGGCGCCGCTGACAGCGGCTCTGGTGGTTCTCACCGGTTGTCTCGGAGCTGTCTGCGGTCCGGAGTTCTGCCGCAAGCTGGGGATTCGTTCGCCGGTGGCCACCGGTCTCGCCGTAGGCACGGCATCCCATGGCATTGGTACGGCGCGCATGCTGGAAGTCGATCGTCTGGCCGGTGCGGCTGCAGGGCTGGCCATTGGCTTGAACGGCCTGATGACGACTTTTCTTGTCCCCTGCCTGTTTGTCTTCTTTCAATAGGCCGGCGATTCGAAGACCGGGGCTGAGCCAGGAACCTGAAGCCGGAATTTTTCATGCCTGTTATTCTGTTTACCACCCTGCTGGCTCTCTCGGCCCTTTATCTGCCACAGCCATTGCTGCCTGTCCTGGGGCAGGAATTCGGCATCTCACCGGAGACGGCCGCCCTGCTCACCACCATCAGTTTTCTGCCTCTGAGCCTTGCTCCCCTGCTTTATGGCATGATCCTGGAAACATTTTCGGTCAAGCGTCTTCTGCGCAGCGCCGTCCTTCTGCTTGCCCTGTTCGAGATTTTGGTGTTCTGGTGCGATAGTTTTGCCTGCCTGATGACATTGCGTCTTTGCCAGGGCATGGTTATTCCGGCCATGCTGACGGCCCTGATGACTTACAGTTCACGGTTCGCGCCCC
>DATFJP010000076.1:0-6838 GCA_035269105.1 Desulfuromonadales bacterium | reverse complement strand
GGCGGATGTAGCCCTTTTCCGGGAACAGGGCATGGCAGACTCCGTTGCGACCGACATCGAAAAAGTCCTTGATATGATGACGGCGCGCCCAATCGCGCAGCATTTTGGCCTGCAGGGCGGTTTTGCTGTCCTTCGACGGCGTCACGTGGTCGATTACCGCCTTGATCTTGTCGGGATCGAAGACCCGGTCCTTGTTTCGCCACTGTAGATCGGCAATGGCAATCGGCGTAGTGATTTCATGGCAGAGCACCCGGTCGAGATCGAGGACCTTGGTGCCGGGAAACGGTTCGTCGCGCAGGTGCGCGGCAAATATTTTTTCAGCAGTGGTTTGTCCCATCGGAATTCCTCATTTCTCCGCCGGCTGCGGAGATGGCTGTCGTTGCGCGTTACGCGTCCTGATTGCTATACGGGCCCCTGTTTGCGCTGTCTGGCATTCAGGGCCTTGTTGAGAGCGTTGATGTAAGCCTTGGCGCTGGAGACAATAATGTCGGAGTGAGCGCCCTGTCCCAGGACCTCATGGCCGCCATAATTGAGCCTCACCGTACACTCGCCCAGCGCATCGGTCCCGCCGGTAATTGAACCGACGGAAAAATTAACCAGCTCCGGCTGCATGCGGGTCAATTTCTTGATGGCCTTGAAAGTGGCGTCTACGGGCCCGTCGCCCATCACCGCGGTCTTTTTGACCTTGCCTTCGATCTCGAGTTCCACGGTCGCGGTCGGGGCGGCGAAAGAGCCGGAAGAGACATTCATCTGCAGCAGCTTGATCTTTTCCGGAATCCGGATGATTTCGTCGGCAACAATCGCGTCCAGGTCTTCGTCGAAGATTTCCTTTTTGCGGTCAGCCAGTGCCTTGAAGCGGATGAAGGCCTTATCCATGTCCTCCTTGACGAGATCGTAGCCGAGGCCTTCCAGTCGTTCCTTGAAGGCGTGCCGTCCGGAATGCTTGCCGAGCACCAGTTTGTTGGCATTCAGGCCGATCGATTCCGGCGTCATGATCTCGTACGTGGTTTTTTCCATCAGGACGCCGTGCTGATGAATACCGGCCTCGTGAGCGAAGGCGTTGGCGCCGACCACCGCCTTGTTCGGCTGCACCGAAATGCCGGTTATGGTCGACAGCAGACGGCTGGCCGGATAGATATATTCGGTGGCCACGTCGGTTTGGAAGGACATGACATCCTGACGGGTTTTCAGCGCCATGACCACTTCTTCCAGGGAACAGTTGCCGGCTCGCTCGCCGATGCCGTTGATCGTGCATTCGACCTGTTCGGCGCCGGACTGGACCGCCGCCAGGGAATTGGCGACTGCCAGCCCCAGATCGTTATGGCAGTGTACCGACAAAATCGCCTTGTCGATGTTGGCAACCTTCTCCTTGAGGTAGCGGATGATCCCGGCGAATTCGGAAGGAATTGCATAACCCACCGTATCGGGGATATTGACCGTCTTCGCTCCGGCGTCGATAACCGCCTCCACGACCCGCGCCAGAAACGGCAGCCTGGTGCGCACGGCGTCCTCCGCCGAGAACTCGACATTGGGCGTATAGCCGGCGGCGCGCTTGACCGCTGCCACCGCCGCATCGACGATCTGGTCTTCATTCATCTTCAACTTGTACTTCATGTGGATATCGCTGGTGGCGATGAAGGTGTGGATGCGCCCCCGTTCGCCGGCGTACTGCAAAGCCTCCCAGCCCCGGTCGATATCCTTTTCGCTGGCCCGGCAGAGTCCGGCGATTTCGCAGCCCTTGATGGTTTTGGCGATCTTGCGGACCGCCTCGAAATCACCAATGGAAGCGATCGGGAAACCTGCTTCGATGACGTCGACATTCAGCTTTTCCAGCTGGTGGGCGATGCGCAGTTTCTCTTCCATATTCATGCTGGCGCCCGGCGACTGTTCGCCGTCACGCAAGGTGGTATCGAAAATTTTGATGGTCTTGATGTCGCTCATGGCTGTTCTCCTCAATAGGTCCTGGTTAACGACGGGTTCGGGGCGTCCGGGGACGCTGTTCCTGCATCAAGTTCTAGCTCGGATAGATCGCTGTCCACGGGACCACCCCCTTTCCAGTATCGCTGCCGGGAAAAATAAAAAGCTCCCGCCCCGTCAGGGGCGAGAGCTTGCGCTTCGCGGTACCACCCTGTTCAGCTTCACCTCGGTGAAGCCCTCATTGTCTCCCTTTTCGCGGGAAAACGGCGGAAATTACTGAGACAATCGTCTGTTCACGGCCGCGGCTCAGAGGCGAGTTCGGGGTCTCAACGTACCGGTTTGCAGCAACCACCGGCTCTCTGCGACGTCGCTGACGCCCTACTACTCCTCGTCAAAGCCTTGCAACTTTCGGGACAGTTAAACAATAAAACACTGTCTTTGTCAAGATATCTCTTGCTTTTTTATTCTCAGGAAAGACCACCGAGGATGGTCTCGCCGGCCACCGTCCGATCGCCAATCCTGACCCTGATTTCGGTATCCACAGGCAGGTAGAGATCGACCCGCGAACCGAAACGAATAATGCCGAAACGCTTGCCCCGCTCCACGGAATCGCCGATCTCGGGATAGGAGACAATGCGGCGCGCCACCAGTCCGGCAATCTGAATGCAGGGAATCCGGCGGCCGTCGCCCATTTCGATCAGCAAACCGGACTGTTCGTTCAGGTCGCTGGCTTTATCCAGGGAGGCATTCAAAAACTGGCCGGGACTGTAGTAGCGCTCGATCACCTTGCCGGTCACCGGTGCACGATTGACGTGGACGTCGAAAACGTTCATGAAAATACTGACCTTGAAAGCCTCCTGCCCGCCGAGAAATCGGTTTTCCTTCACTTTCGCGGCGAACACGACCTTGCCGTCGGCTGGCGCGACCACCAGGTGTTCCCCTTCCGGGGGGTGCCGCTCCGGGTTGCGGAAAAAATAGCAGCTGAACAAGGTGAGGACCAGCCCCGCGAAACTCAGAACTCCCCACTCCCAGATCGCGAACAGCAGGGTCAGGAAGGCAAACAGGCCGATGAAAGGGTAACCTTCGGCGGCAATGGGCTGATGCTGGTTCTTCAAAGTGGCAGCTCCGTTCCTCTCAGTCAGTGGCCGGAAAATCAGTTGCGGGTCTTGTCGACCAGTTTGTTCTTGCCGATCCAGCTCATCATGCCGCGCAGCTTTTCCCCGACTTCTTCAATCGGATGCTCGACGCCATGTCGTCGCAGGGCGTTGAGAACCGGCTTGTTGGCCTTGGTTTCCAGGATCCACTCGCGGGCGAATTCGCCGGTCTGGATTTCGGCCAGGATCTGGCGCATCTCATCCTTGGTGTCTTCGTTGATAATCCGCGGGCCGCGGGTGAAGTCACCGAATTCGGCCGTGTTGGAAATGGAATAGCGCATGTTGGCGATGCCGCCTTCATAAAGCAGATCGACGATCAGCTTCAATTCATGCAGGCATTCGAAATAGGCCATTTCCGGGGAATAACCGGCCTCGACCAGCACTTCGAAACCGGCCTGCACCAGGGCGGTTGTCCCTCCGCAGAGGACGGCCTGTTCGCCGAACAGGTCGGTCTCCGTTTCTTCGCGGAAGCTGGTCTCGATGATGCCGGCCTTGCCGCCGCCGACGCCGCCGGCATAAGCAAGAGCAATTTCCTTGGTGTCGCCGGAAGGATCTTTCTCAATCGCAATCAGGCAGGGCACTCCACCGCCCTGCACATATTCATTGCGAACCGTGTGCCCCGGCCCCTTGGGGGCCACCATGAAGACGTTGATGTCGTCCGCAGGCACAATCTGGCTGTAATGAATATTGAAGCCATGGGCGAAACCGAGATAGCTGCCGGCCTTGATATTCGGCTGGATCTGCTCGCGATAGATATCGGCCTGCATTTCGTCAGGCAGCAGAACCATGATGACTTCGGACGCCTGCACGGCCTCGGCGGTGCTCATGACCTGGAAGCCGGCCTTCTGTGCCTTGTTCCAGTTCTCGCCACCTTCGGGGTATTCGGCGACGATGACATTGAAACCGCTCTCCTTGAGGTTGTTGGCGTGGGCATGGCCCTGGCTGCCGTAACCGACAATGGCAATGCTCTTGCCCTTGACAATGTCGAAGTTGGCATCCTTGTCATAGTAAACCTTCATATTGTCCTCCTTGATCGGGTTGTATGCAACGTAAACGGCGGATACTTATATCATAGTTTGTCTGCACCGGCCAACAGATATCCTTGCTGGAAGAAATCGGAACACCCGGGGCGCCTTAAGAAGACTTCCAGCCCTTGGGCCCGCGACCGATGACGACCGGTCCGGTCCGCACCAGTTCCTTGACCCCCAGGGGTTTGAGCAGGTCGAGGATTGCATTGATCTTGGCGGGAGCTCCGGTGACCTCCATGGTATAGCTTTTGGGGGTCACGTCAACGACCTTGCCTCGGAAAATATCACAGATGCGCAGAACCTCCGCCCGCGTTCGGTCCTCGGATGCCACCTTGATCAGCGCCAGTTCCCGTTCGACGAAATCCTCGCCGGTAAAATCGATAATTTTGATGGTATCGATCAGCTTGTTCAATTGCTTGACAATCTGCTCGAGAATCTGATCATCGCCGCTGGTGACAATGGTCATGCGGGAAATACTGGCATCGAGCGTGGGGGCGACGGACAGGCTTTGGATATTGAAGCCGCGACCCGAGAAAAGTCCGGCGACCCTCGTCAGGACGCCGAATTCATTTTCCACCAGGACAGAAATCGTATGTTTCATAATAAACTCCGGAACTCTTGGCAGAGTTGAACTTGATTGGCGCGATCGGTTTTAATCATTGAGACTTTAAGCCCCCTTGACCCCTCGGTTGAATGAACGGGAGAAAAGGGCCAATCCGGCATCAGGACGCCAGGACCATCTCGTTGAGACCGGCACCGGCCGGCACCATCGGCAGAACATTCTCTTCCCGGGCGACCTTGAACTCCATAATCACCGGGCCATCGGTGGCGAAAGCTTTCCTGATGACGTCTTCAACCTCCTCAGGCTTGGTGGCCTGGAGACCGGTCGCGCCATAAGCTTCCGCCAGCTTGGTGAAATCGATCGGCAGTTCCATGCAGGTCTGGCTGTAGCGCTTGTCAAAGAACAGCTGTTGCCACTGCCGGACCATGCCAAGGAAATTGTTGTTGAGGATCACGATTTTGACCGGCAGCCGGTACTGGACCATGGTGGCCAGTTCCTGGGAGTTCATTTGAAACGAGCCGTCTCCGGAGATGTCGATGACCTGCCGCTTCGGGAAAGCGACCTGAGCTCCCAGCGCCGCCGGCAGCCCGTAGCCCATGGTCCCGAGGCCGCCGGAGGAGAGAAAAGTCCGCGGCTGGATGAAAGCGAAGAACTGGGCCGTCCACATCTGATGCTGGCCAACCTCGGTGGTCACGATGGCGTCGTCGGCGGCCAGTTCCCGCAGCTTCTGGATGACGAATTGCGGCTTGATCACGGTCGTCGACGGTTGATAGGCCATCGGCTGCTTTTCGCGCCATTCATCAATTTCTTCATGCCATGGCTTCATCTGCTCGCGAAAGTCTTCGATCTCCTCCGCTCGCTCGTCGAGTTGTTTGATGACCTTCTTCAGCACATCGCGCAGGTCGCCGACGATCGGCAGGTCGACGCGCACATTCTTTTTGATCGAAGTGGGGTCGATATCGACGTGAATGATCTTGGCATCCGGCGCGAAGGTCGCAATCTTGCCGGTGACCCGATCGTCGAAACGGGCCCCCAGGGCGATCAGCAGGTCGGTATTGGTGACCGCCATATTGGCATAGTAGGTTCCATGCATGCCGAGCATGCCAAGCGACAGGGAGTGCCTGGTGGGGAAGCTTGCCATGCCCATCAGGGTAGTCGTCACCGGAATTTCCATCTGTTCGGCGAGCGCCTTGAGTTCCTCGTGGGCATCGGTGAGCGAAGCCCCGCCGCCAACGTAGATGACCGGTTTCCTGGCCGCCAGAATCATGTCGACGGCCTTTTTGATCATGCGCAGGTTGCCGCTGTAGGTCGGCTTGTATCCGCGCAGTTCGACTTTATCGGGATAATCGAACGTGGTGCTGTCGATCTGGACGTCTTTCGGCAGATCAATCACCACCGGCCCCGGACGCCCGGTTCGGGCGATATAAAAAGCCTGCTTGATCATGCGCGTCAGGTCCCTGATGTCCTTGACCAGATAGCTGTGCTTGGTAATCGGCCGGGTGATGCCGATGATGTCGGCTTCCTGGAAGGCATCGTTGCCGATCAGCGGCGTCGGCACCTGGCCGGTGATGACCACCAGCGGCACGGAGTCCATATAGGCCGTGGCTATCCCGGTAATGGTATTGGTCGCCCCGGGTCCGCTGGTGGCGAGGGCGACCCCGACCTTTCCCGAAGCCCGGGCGTAACCGTCGGCGGCATGCACGGCACCCTGCTCGTGACGGGTCAAAATATGCTTGATCGGGTATTCCACCATGTCGTTGTAGATGTTGATCACGGTCCCGCCTGGGTAGCCGAAAATGGTATCGACTCCTTCCCGGACCAGACTTTCGAGAAGTATTTTCGAACCTGTCAGTTTCACAAATGATCTCCTGCCCTGATCTGGGTCACGCCGACTGGAAGTCGCCGCGAGAATTTATTGGCCATGCCCCCGGTTCCGGCAAGATCAGCCGGCTCGAAAAAGCAGCTCAGTCGGCTTCGCAGACGGCCCCGGTACAGGCCGATGTGACCACCTTGGCATAACGGGCCAGCCAGCCGGTTTTGATCTTCGGCTCGGGAGCCTTCCAGGCCGCCTGGCGCCTGGTCAGTTCGTCGGCATCCACCAGCAGCTCGAGCTTCCGCCTGGGAATGTCGAGTCGGATGCGGTCGCCGTCTTCGACCAGCGCGATCGGCCCGCCCTG
>DATFJP010000075.1:0-2677 GCA_035269105.1 Desulfuromonadales bacterium | reverse complement strand
TGATGTGCCTGCTCTGGGCCGAGATGGGGGCCGTCGACGTGGCCTTCACCGAGGCGACCGTCGGCGCCGGCATCAGTACCGTGCTGTTTATCGCCGCCATTCTGCGCACCAGCCGGAGGAGTAAAGATTGAAATCCCTTGCTCTCATCGCCACGCTGATTACCGGCGCCTTGCTGCTGTACGGCACGCGGGACTTCCCCGCCTGGGGCGATCCCGATTCACCGGCCAGTCAGCACCTGTCCGCCGTCTACATCGAAAAGGCCGTGGAGCAGACCCACGTGCCAAATCTGGTCACCGCCGTACTGGGTGACTACCGTGGATACGACACCATGTTCGAGGTGGTCGTCATCTTCTGCGCCGGCATGGCCGTGGTCAGCGTGCTGCGGAGAGACAAGCTATGAGGCTGCTGCAGGAGCGCGCATCCAGCCGCCCGGTTGGCAACAGCCTGATCGTCCAGACCAGCGTCCGCCTGCTGGTCCCCTTCGTGCAGATGTTTGGCCTCTATGTCATCGTGCATGGCCACTACAGCCCGGGCGGTGGCTTTCAGGGCGGGGTCATCCTCGGCGCCTCGTTTATTCTGCTCGCCCTGGCCTACGACCTGAAAACATCATACCGCCATTTTTCCGTGCCGGCCAATATCCTGCTCGCCAATAGCGGGGTCCTGATCTTTACCGGGGTCGGCCTTCTCTGCGCGCTGATGGGCGGCCTGTTTCTCGACTACAGCGCGCTCGATCGCATTATCCCGCTGGGGCCGGTGGAATGGCGCTCTTTCGGCATTTTTCTGATCGAGGTCGGGGTGGGGCTGGCGGTCATGAGCATCATGGTGTCCCTGTTCTGGGACATCTCCTCGGACGGTACTATGGATGAGGGCCTCTGATATGGACGAGCTGCTGCAGGACATAATCGCCAGGTACAACTACTGGATTTATGTGGTGCTGATGATGATCGGCTTCTATGCCATGATCGGCAAGCGCAACCTGGTCAAAAAGCTGCTCGGCATGAATATCTTCCAGACCGCCATCATCCTGTTTTTCGTTTCGACCGGCGTCAAGCGCGGCGGCGGCATTCCGATTGTCGACAAGTACCAGGCCCTCGAGTCGGGAGTTGACGTGAGCCAGGTCGTCAACCCGCTGCCCCATGTCTTGATGCTGACAGCGATCGTTGTGGCGGTCAGCGTGACCGGCGTCGCTCTGGCCGTTCTGCTGCGGATCTATCGGGAATACGGCACTCTCGAAGAGGATGAAATTCTCGACAGGATCGGCAAATGACGGTTACCAATCTGCATATCTATGCGCTGGCCGCACCGTTGCTGAGCGCGTTTTTCGTCAATCTGCTCGGCCGCCTGTCACGCACCTGGGTCGCTCCGCTGGTGCTCCTGTCCCTCGGCCTGTCAAGCCTTTTCTCCTGCCTGACCCTGGCCAGGGTCTTAAGGCACGGCACCTACAGCTACACGCTGGGCAACTGGCAGGCCCCCTATGGCATCGAGCTGGTGGTCGATCATCTGAGCGCCCTGATGATGGTACTGATCAGCCTGGTGGCCCTGGTTGCCACCCTGGCGGCGCTCAAATCGGTGGAGCGCGAATTCCCGCAGCGGGAACATCTCTTCTTCACCCTCTATCTGATTCTGGTCGCCGGCCTGATCGGCCTGGTGCTGACCGGCGACACCTTCAATCTCTATGTGCTGCTGGAGATCACGTCCATCACCACCTATGGTCTGATTGCCATGGGCAAGGGCCGGGCTCCGCTGGCGAGTTTCAACTACATCATCATGGGAACCATCGGCGCCTGCTTCTACCTGCTCGGCGTCGGCTATCTCTACATCCTGACCGGTTCCCTCAATATGGCCGACATCGCCTCGCTGATCGGCGGGCTCGATGCGCCGACGGCCCTGGCCACCGCTTTCGGCTTCATCATGGTCGGCCTGTGGGTGAAAATGGCCTTCTTCCCGTTGCATGGCTGGCTGCCCAACGCCTACGCTCTGGCCCCGGCCGGCGCCACCCTGATGATTGCGCCGTTGATGACCAAGGTCACCATCTATCTGATGATCCGGGTTATTTTTTCGGTGTTCACCCCGAGCTACGCATTTTTTCAGCATCCCGGCGTGCAGTCGGCGATCGTCTGGGTTGCCGCCCTGGCGATCGTCTGCGCCTCGGCCCTGGCGCTGGCCCAGCGGGATCTGCGACGGATGCTGACCTTCATCATCGTGGCCGAAGTCGGCTACATGGTCGGCGGCGTCTGGCTGGCCAACGCCCAGGGCATGACCGGGGCCATCCTGCACATTGTCAATGACGCGCTGATGACCCTCTGCCTGTTTCTGGCCGCGACCGCGATCCACTACCGCACCGGCAGCCTGAAGCTCGAAGATATGACCGGCCTGTACCGCAAGATGCCGGTCACCATGGCCGCCTTCACCGTCGGTGCCTTCGCCATGATCGGTGTTCCGCCGACCTGCGGCTTTTTCAGCAAATGGTATCTGATCCTGGGCGGAGTCGAGGCGGGCCAATGGGGCTATGTCGGCGCCCTGATCTTCAGCAGCCTGGTCAATGCGGTGCTGTTCTTCCGCATCATCGAGATCGCCTTCTTTCCGCGGGGAGAACAGGCGCATGGTGGGCTGCGCATGGAGGAAGCACCGCTCATGATGCTGAAGCCCCTGGTGCTGACGGCCGTTGCCCTGATCG
>DATFJP010000074.1:0-2383 GCA_035269105.1 Desulfuromonadales bacterium | reverse complement strand
CGCGCCCTGCAGCGCCACCCGCCATAGCCCGCCGTCGCGCAAAGCGCTATGGCGGGCGACGACGGGTTCCCTCCACTGCGCAGATGTTTCGGGGCCGGTCAAAAACTCGCCTGCGGCTCAGACAGTTTGCCCGGCTTGATCCCGAAACCTCCACTCCGTTCCGGTGGCTCTGCACGGGAAGTCCCAAGCCAACCCCAACCCATAAACAAAGCAAGGTCGTCAGACCGCGCTGCAATGATTTAGGGTTTTCTCCCCGTTTGCCCATCGGCATCGGGCACCGTGGAGGTCCAGGGGGACCGGGGTGAGCGGTCCCCCTGGTCGCCGTCCGGGGGCGAGTCCCCGGTTTGGCGGCAGAGAAGATGCAAGATGGAGAAGCCTATATCATGGCTCTCCGAAATTTCCGGATGAACCTTTTTATTCGCCGGGAAGGGCGCGGATCAGGTCCTTGAAATGCTGCCATTCGGTGGCCGGCCAGATTTCCGTAGTGGCGTGTCCGAAGGAGCGGATAATGGCGGCGATCTTCATGGCCGTATCATTGTCCGGCGCCCGGAAGATATCGAGATAGTCGCAGCCGCCGAGCACGGCGAAGTTGTGTACCCATTCCACTTTCGGGCATTCGCTGCGGATGCGACCCATTGATGCCTTTTCCAGGTCTTCGAGGGACTTGGGTGTGTCCAGGGCGGTCGGCGCCAAGCGGGTGAGCATGATGTAGGTTTGCATAATCGTCCTCCGAAGCTAAGGTTTTTGCTCTTTCTTTTCTTTCTATCGCTTTTCAGACGAAGTGCAACCCCTGGGAGGAGATTGTCCTGCGCTGCTCAACAGCCGGCAGCGTCTGCAGGCGACCGGCATTGACCTCAAGGAAATGGCGGACCTGGTGGGCAAACTGCTGGCGATCGATCCGGTCCGGGTGCGCCTGGCAGGTAAACAGCCGGAGCGGGTGCGGGAACTTGGTCTGACGGCCACGGTGCTGGGTCGCGAACCGGGGATCATCCAGTCGGCGATGCTCAGCCGAGTGCCACGTCCAGCATCATCATGACCGAAAAGCCGACCATGGTGGTCATGGTCACCAGATCGATGTTGGCATTGACCCGCTGCGATTCCGGGATCAACTCCTCGACAACCACGAAAATCATGGCGCCGGCGGCAAAGCAGAGAGCGTAAGGCAGGATCGGCCGGGCCATCAGCACGAAATAGGCGCCGAGGACGGCGGCGATCGGTTCCACCATGCCGGAAGCCTGCCCCAGCAAGAAGCTCTTGCCCCGGCTCATGCCTTCCCTGCGCAGAGGCATGGAAACAGCCGTTCCTTCCGGGAAATTCTGGATGCCAATGCCGATTGCCAGAGCGACGGCCCCGCCGATCGTCGCCGACGGCAGATCGGCGGCAATTGCCCCGAAAGCGACGCCGACCGCCAATCCCTCCGGAATATTATGCAGAGTGATCGCCAGGACCAGCAAGGTGCTGCGCTGCCAGGACGTTTTAATCCCCTCGCTCTGGTCCATCTTCAAACCCGGGTGCAGGTGCGGCAGAATTCTGTCAATCAGCCGCATGAAAATTCCGCCTCCCAGAAAGCCGATAACCGCGGTCAGCCAGGGTGTGTTACCCATCTGCTCAGCCATTTCGATGCCCGGACTGAGCAGGGACCAGAAGCTGGCGGCGATCATCACCCCGGCTGCAAAACCGAGCATGCAATCCAGCAATTTCGGGCTGAGGTCTTTTCTCAGGAACACCAGCGCAGCGCCGGCGGCGGTGAGGCCCCAGGTGAACAGGGTCGCCAGCAGGGCTTGGATGACCGGGTTCAATTGTTGAAAAGACTCAAGCATGGTTTTATTCTTCCAGGCGGGTTTCTTGGGTTGTCTCTACTGTTACAATGCAAACAATTTATAGCATAATCGTCCCGGAATGTTAAAATTTCCTTTCAAAGGAGCCTCTTGCAAAAGTCCTGACCTTAGGCGCTTAAAAGTGATCAGGATCGATGTTTCGTCTGTATTGGTTAAAAAATCGCGGTAGGAGACGATCTGCTTGGCCGTTTTCCGGCATTTTGGACAGACGTCTCCCTTGTCCACATTTGCCCGGTTTCATGATGAAGCCCAACTGCCGGAAAATGGCTTCCTGGCGGTGACCGACCAAGAGGGAATCCGACTTTTCTATTATCCTCCCCCAACCGAAAACCAATCCCATTGGCAGACCGATCAAGACTGCAAACGTCTACAGCGAACCGGGGCAGGGCAGTACCTTTAAAATTTATCTGCCGAAACATGCCGGAACGGAAGAAGCCGAACCCGTAGCCTTGCCTGTTCAGGTGCATAAAGGTCAGGGGGAAAGGATTCTGGTCGTGGAGGATGAGGACGCCATCCTGAAGCTGGCCACCACCATGCTGGAAGAC
>DATFJP010000073.1:0-15505 GCA_035269105.1 Desulfuromonadales bacterium | reverse complement strand
TCATGCCGGGCGACAACATCGGCATCACGGTCGACCTGATCACGCCGATCGCCATGGACAAGGAACTGCGCTTCGCGATTCGCGAGGGCGGCCGCACCGTGGGTGCCGGCGTCGTCAGCGAAATCATCGAGTAATTGGCTGATATTATATAAAGGCGCCTCCTGCCGGGGGCGCCGAGGATTTGAATCATGCGCGATATCGTGACGCTGGCTTGCACCGAGTGCAAGCAGCGCAACTATACGACGACCAAGAACAAGAAGAACACACCTGACAAGCTGGAGTTCAGCAAATACTGCCGTTTTTGTCAGAAGCATACACCGCACCGCGAAACGAAATAAGGCGTTTGGTGGTCGGGCGATTCGATCGCAAGGGTAGGTGGCCTGCAGGCCAGTAGCTCTAATGGCTAGAGCACCGGTCTCCAAAACCGGGTGTTGGGGGTTCGAATCCCTCCTGGCCTGCCATTTACCTGTCATTTTTCCTTAGTCAGGGTCGAGATAGTGGCAAACAAGGTGAGCGAATTCCTCGGCAACGTGAAAGCCGAGCTGCAGAAGGTGACCTGGCCCACCCGGAAGGAGACCTATGGGTCGACGGTGGTGGTGATCGTTCTGGTCCTGATGGTTGGAGTCTACCTGTGGGTTGTCGATTCCGCGCTGTCGGCGCTGATTCGTACCCTGCTCAATTAAGAGAGACCTGGTGGTGAGTTTCGATGGGTGAGAAGAAATGGTATGGTGTACATGTCTACTCAGGGTACGAGAACAAGGTTAAGCTCAACCTTGAAGAGCGCATCCGTGCGCTCGATGCCGAAGAATTCTTCGGTGAGGTTCTTATCCCTTCCGAGACAGTGGTCGAGCTGAAAAACGGCGAACGCCGAACTTCTTCACGCAAATTTTTTCCGGGTTACATCCTGGTTTTTATGGAGCTGAACAACGAGACCTGGCATGTCGTCAAAGACACTCCCAAGGTGACTGGCTTCGTCGGTGGCACGACCAATCCGCCGGCCATTCCCGAGGAGGAAGTCGCCAAGATTACCGCGCGTATGGAGGAAGGCCAGGAGAGTCCCAAGCCGAAGGTCGAATTCGAGGTCGGGGAGACCGTGCGCGTCATCGATGGGCCGTTCCTCAACTTCACGGGCGTCGTCGAAGACGTCAAGCCGGACAAGGCCAAGCTCAAGGTTATGGTCAGTATTTTCGGGCGCGTCACTCCGGTGGAACTGGACTTTATTCAGGTGGAAAAGACCAGCTGACCCCAGCTGGCTGGCAAATAGCAATTCAAGGAGTAACCTCATGGCCAAAAAGGTTGTCGGACAGATAAAATTGCAGATCCCGGCGGGTCAGGCGAACCCTTCTCCCCCGGTCGGCCCCGCGCTCGGCCAGCAGGGGGTGAACATCATGGATTTCTGCAAGGCATTCAACGCCAAGACTCAGGACCAGGCCGGCATGATCACTCCGGTGGTGATCACCGTCTACGCCGACCGTTCCTTTTCCTTTATTACCAAGACGCCGCCTGCAGCGGTGTTGCTGCTCAAGGCGGCCAGCGTCGCCAAAGGCTCCGGCGTGCCGAACAAGGAGAAGGCGGGTAAGGTGACCAAAGCGCAAATTCAGGAGATCGCCGAGTTGAAGATGCCCGACCTGAACGCCACCGACGTTGATGCCGCCATGCGCATCATCGAGGGGACTGCGCGCAGCATGGGCATCACGGTGGAAGCCTGAATTTACCAGAACTAGTGGAGTAGATAAACAATGGCAATCGGAAAACAACTGCAATCAGCCAAGGAAAAGGTTGATCGAACCAAGACCTATCCGCTCGAGGAGGCCCTGGCCCTGGTCAAGGAAGCCTCTTTCGCCAAATTCGATGAAACGGTCGACCTGTCGGTGCGGCTCGGCGTCGATCCCCGCAAGGCGGACCAGATGGTGCGCGGCGCCGTCGTCCTGCCGAATGGCCTTGGCAAAGAAGTTCGCGTCCTGGTATTCGCCAAAGGTGAAAAAGCCATGGAGGCGACCGAAGCCGGCGCCGATTACGTCGGCGCGGACGATTTGGTTGAGAAAATCAAGGGCGGCTGGTTCGACTTCGATACGGCCATTGCGACTCCCGACATGATGGGCACGGTCGGCAAGATCGGCAAGCTGCTCGGCCCCCGCGGGCTGATGCCGAACCCGAAAGTCGGCACCGTTACCTTCGAACTGGCTCGCGCCGTCGAGGAGGCCAAATCGGGCAAGGTCGAATACCGGGTCGAGAAGGCCGGTATCGTTCATGCTCCGGTCGGCAAGGTGTCCTTCGACGTCGACAGACTGCAGGAAAATATCTTGAGCTTGATGGACGCCCTGGTCAAGGCGAAGCCGTCCACGTCCAAAGGCTCCTACCTGAAAAAAGTCAGCATCTCCAGCACCATGGGGCCTGGGGTCAATGTCGACATCCCGGCCCTGCAGACGCTGGTCAAGTAGCGGAGAGGCGTGACAGGCGTGCAGGCCTGCGGAACGCTCGCATTTCAAGAATTTTCAACGAACAATCCTGGCTGCAGACAGCAGGCACCTGCGGGTTTAATGGCGTGCCGCCTGCCGAGGCTCAAAGGTTGGTTGATGGGATTCCCTGTTTCTCTTCACCTCCTGAAAAGCTGGGATGGAGAGCCTTTAAAGGCTCGTAAATCTACAAGGAAAGGAGGAAAAGCGTGAACAAACAGTCCAAAGAAGCTGTCGTTGCCGAATTTTCCGGCAAGCTGACTGAGGCCAAGGCGGCCTTCCTGGCCGACTATCGCGGTCTGACGGTCGAGCAGGCAAATGACTTGCGGCGCAAGCTGCGGGCCGCCGGCGTCGAATACCGGGTGGTCAAGAATACCCTGCTGCGCCTGGCGGCCAAGGATACGCCCGCGGCGTGCATGGATGATTACCTGGTCGGGCCCACGGCGATCGCTCTCGCCGCCGACGATCCGGTCGCGCCGGCCAAAGCGTTGGTCGAGTTTGCCAAGGGCAGTAAGGTTTTCGAGCTGAAGGCCGGCATGCTGGACGGCAAGCTGCTGACCGTCGAAGACATTCAGGCCCTGTCCGATCTGCCGAGCCGGGAACAGCTGCTGGCCCAGATGCTCGCTACGTTCAACGCGCCGGCAACCAACCTGGTTGGTGTGTTCGCAGCGGTCCCGCGTTCGTTCGTACAGGTCCTGGCTGCCATCAAGGATCAGAAAGAAGCTGCCTGACACGGCACCTGCTAACCAGACAATTCATCGATAACATCACATTCTATAACCACAAGACACTCTAAAAATATGGAGGATTCAATTCATGGCTGAAATCACCAAAGAACAGGTTGTCGAGTTCCTCGAGCAGATGTCGGTGCTCGAAATGGCGGAACTGGTCAAGGAACTGGAAGACAAGTTCGGCGTCTCCGCCGCCGCTCCCGTGGCGATGGCAGCGGCCCCTGCTGCCGGCGGCGAAGCTGCCGAGGCCGAAGAGAAGGACGAATTCGACGTCGTGCTGGCCTCGATCGGCGACAAGAAGATCAACGTCATCAAGGTTGTGCGCGCCATCACCGGTCTGGGCCTCAAAGAAGCCAAGGACCTGGTCGACGGTGCCCCGAATAACGTCAAAGAAGCTGTTTCCAAGGCCGAAGCCGAAGACATCAAGAAGCAGCTGGAGGAAGCCGGCGCCAGCGTGGAGCTCAAATAGCTGCCCGCCGCGGATAGTTTCTAACCTAGCCAAGGTCGCTTTTCGCGGCCTTGGCTATTCTAGTTCTCGCCCGGACTCAGGCGGGGACTGGCCGATTTCCGGTCGAGAATGACTGCACGGCAGTTTTCCGCACCGGAAATGGTCACTCATTTCGCCAGGATAAGGAGACACCATGGCTTATTCGATTGCGAATAACCAGCTTCTACGGAAACATTTCGAGGAAATCAAGCGGATTATCGACATCCCCAACCTGATCGATATCCAGAAGAATTCCTATCAACGTTTCCTGCAGTCGGACCTGCCGGCCTCGGCCCGGCAGAACATCGGGCTGGAGGCGGTTTTCCGCTCGGTTTTCCCGATCAGGGATTTCAGCGAAACCTGCTCCCTGGAATATGTGGAGTATTCTCTCGGCACCCCGAAATACGATGTCGAGGAATGTCATCAGCGGGGCATGACCTTTGCGGCGCCTATGAAAGTCCGGGTGCGGCTGGTCTCCTGGGATGTCGATAAGGAGTCCGGCGTCCAGTCGATTCGCGATATCAAGGAACAGGAAGTTTATTTCGGGGAAATTCCCCTGATGACGGAGAACGGCACCTTCATCATCAACGGCACGGAGCGGGTCATCGTCAGCCAGCTGCACCGCTCCCCCGGGGTATTCTTCGATCACGATAAAGGCAAAACCCACTCCAGCGGCAAAATACTCTACAGCGCCCGGGTGATCCCCTACCGCGGGTCCTGGCTTGATTTCGACTTCGATCACAAGGACATTCTCTACGTCCGGATCGACCGGCGCCGCAAGCTGCCGGCAACCGTCCTGCTCAAGGCGCTCGGCTACACCGCCGAGGAGCTGCTGGACTACTACTACGACACCGAGGAAATTCACATCGATGGCGATGTCTACCGTAAAAAGACCGACCTGAGTCTTCTGCCCGGCCAGCGGGCGTCGATGGATGTGGTCGATGAGAACGGCGATGTGATCGTCAAGGCCAACCGTAAGTTCACCAAGGCCGCGATGCGCAAGATTGCTGACAAGAACATCGAATTCATCCAGATCCTCGAGGAGGACGTCGTCGGCAAGGTGGCCTCCACCGATATCGTCGACGAGTCGACCGGTGAGGTCGTGGTCGAGTGCAACAGCGAGGTCACGGCCGCCAAGCTCGAGGAGCTGAAGAGCCGCGGCATCAATACCTTCAAGGTGCTGTTCATCGACAATATGTTCGTCGGACCTTTCCTGCGGGAGACCCTGCTGCTCGACAAGGTGAACAACGCCGAGGAGGCGATGATTGAAATCTACCGGCGGCTGCGTCCCGGCGATCCGCCGACCATCCGCAGTGCGACCGCCCTCTTTGAAAGTCTGTTCTTCAACGAGGAGCGCTACGACCTGTCAGCGGTGGGCCGGCTCAAGCTGAACCACAAGCTGGCCCTGAAGGAGCCGCTCGAGGTGACCACTCTGACCAAACAGGACATCCTCGAAGTGGTCCGCTATTTGATTGACCTGCGCAACGGTACGCCCGACTGGACAGTGACCGACAACAAAGGTCAGAAGCGTCGGATACCGGTTAAGATCGATGATATCGACCATCTCGGCAACCGCCGGGTGCGGGCGGTCGGCGAGCTGCTCGAAAACCAGTACCGGGTCGGACTGGTCCGCATGGAACGTGCCATCAAGGAGCGCATGAGCCTGCAGGAAGTGGACAGCCTGATGCCCCACGACCTGGTCAATTCCAAACCGGTCTCGGCGGTGGTCAAGGAGTTTTTCGGTTCGAGTCAGCTCTCCCAGTTCATGGACCAGACCAACCCGCTGTCGGAGATCACCCACAAGCGGCGCCTGTCGGCGCTCGGACCGGGGGGCCTGACCCGAGAGCGTGCCGGTTTCGAAGTGCGTGACGTGCACCCCACCCATTACGGCCGGGTCTGTCCCATCGAAACTCCGGAAGGTCCGAACATTGGTCTGATTGCTTCGCTGTCCACTTATGCGCGGATCAACATTCACGGCTTTGTCGAAACTCCCTACCGGGTCGTCGACGGTGCCCAGGTGACTAACGAGATTGCCTATTTCTCGGCCCTGGAGGAAGAAGGGCACGCCATCGCTCAGGCCAACGCGCCCCTCGACGAGGAAGGCCGGTTCGTCAACGAGCTGGTCAATGCCCGCAAGAACGGCGAATTCATGCTGGTCAACCGGGAAGAGATCGAGCTGATGGACGTTTCACCGAAGCAGCTGGTGTCGGTGGCGGCGTCGCTGATTCCCTTTTTGGAAAACGACGACGCCAACCGCGCCCTGATGGGGTCGAACATGCAGCGCCAGGCCGTGCCATTGCTGCGGGCCGACGCGCCCCTGGTCGGTACCGGCATGGAGCGCATCGTGGCCCACGATTCCGGCTCCGCCGTAGTCGCCCGGCACGACGGCAAAGTCGAAAGCGTCGATGCCAGCCGTATCGTAGTCAAGATCGATGAGCATGAGGTGGACGAATCCGGCACCGGCGTCGATATCTACAACCTGATCAAGTTCATCCGCTCCAACCAGAACACCTGCCTCAACCAGAAGCCGATTGTCAAGGTCGGCGACGAGGTCAAGCGGGGCGAGATCATCGCCGATGGCCCATCGACCCAGTGGGGCGAGCTGGCGCTCGGCCAGAACGTATTGGTCGCCTTCATGCCCTGGGGCGGCTACAACTTCGAAGACTCGATCCTGATCTCCGAAAAGCTGGTTAAGGAAGACCGTTATACCTCGGTGCACGTCGAGGAATTCGAATGTGTAGCCCGTGACACCAAGCTTGGCAAGGAAGAGATCACCGATGATATCCCCAATCTCGGCGAGGACGCACTGCGCAATCTCGACGAGAGCGGCATCATTCGCATCGGCGCCGAGGTCAAGCCGGGAGATATCCTGGTCGGCAAGATCACTCCCAAAGGGGAAACCCAACTCTCTCCGGAGGAGAAGCTGCTGCGCGCCATATTCGGTGAAAAGGCCGGCGACGTCAGGGACACCTCCCTGCGCGTACCGCCGGGCGTGGAAGGCGTCGTCATCGGCGCTCGGGTCTTCTCCCGCAAGGGGTCCGACAAGGATACCCGGACCGAACTGATCGAGCAGGCCGAGATCGACAAACTGCTCAAAGATCAGCACGACGAGATCCGCATCATCCGCGAATCGGCCCGCAGCAAGCTGGAGAACCTGCTCAAGGACCGGACCGTATCGGCACCCGTCAAGGACCGCGACGGCAAAACCCTGCTGCCCAAGGGCCGCAAGATCACGCCGAAGGCACTGGAGACCATTCCGTTCAGCACCTGGAAAGAGCTGTCCCTGGCCAATGCGGAAGTGGAGCAGAAGGTCGCCGAGGTCATGCGGCGGCTGACCGAGCGGGAAGAACTGATCAAGTCGGTGTTCGCCAACAAGATCGAAAAGCTCAAGCGCGGCGACGACCTGCAGCCCGGCGTCATCAAGATGGTCAAGGTCTATATCGCCATTAAGCGCAAGCTGTCGGTAGGTGACAAGATGGCCGGCCGGCACGGCAACAAGGGTGTGCTCTCCCGCATCCTGCCCGAGGAGGATATGCCATATCTCGAGGACGGTACCCCGGTCGAGATCGTCCTCAATCCGCTCGGCGTGCCATCGCGTATGAACGTCGGCCAGATCCTTGAGACGCACCTCGGCCTGGCCGCCCACGGCCTCGGTCGCCAGATCCAGGAGGCGATCGATCAGATGCACGGTACCGACCAGCTCCGTGGTCAGATCAAGCAAATCTACGGCAATGAGGAGCTCAACAGTTTTATCGACAATCTCGAGGAGCAGGACGTGCAAGCCCTCGCCCAGCGTCTGAGCAGCGGCGTGCCGATGGCCTCACCGGTTTTCGAGGGCGTACCGGAAGGCCAGATCAAGAAGGAGTTGGAGCGGGCGAATATGCCGCTTTCCGGGCAGATGACCCTGTTCGACGGCAAGACCGGCGACGAGTTCCACGAGAAGGTCACGGTTGGCATCATGTACATGCTGAAACTGCACCATTTGGTTGACGACAAGATCCATGCCCGGAGCATCGGGCCCTACAGTCTCGTCACCCAGCAGCCGCTCGGCGGCAAGGCGCAGTTCGGCGGTCAGCGGCTCGGCGAGATGGAAGTCTGGGCCATGGAAGCCTACGGCGCAGCCCATGCCCTGCAGGAATTCCTGACTGTCAAGTCGGACGACGTGGCCGGCCGGACCCGGATCTACGAGGCGATCGTCAAGGGCAAGCATACCCTTGAAGCCGGTCTCCCCGAGTCCTTCAACGTTCTCATCAAGGAACTGCAGGCGCTCTGTCTCGATGTCGAGCTCCTGGAGGAAGAAGAGGACTGAATTTCCCCATAAGACCCCCCATCCTGCAAAGGAGGATGTGCTTTGGAAGATATCTTCAGCATGTTTGAGCGTCCCAAGGATCCGCTCAATTTCAACGCGATCCGGTTGTCCGTTTCCTCGCCCGAAAAGATTCGCGAGCGTTCTTTCGGTGAGGTCAAGAAGCCGGAGACCATCAACTACCGGACCTTTAAGCCGGAGCGCGATGGTCTGTTCTGCGCGAAGATCTTCGGGCCGACCAAGGATTACGAGTGCAACTGCGGCAAATACAAACGCATGAAGCACCGCGGCATCGTCTGCGAAAAATGTGGCGTGGAGGTCATACCCAGCAAGGTTCGCCGGGAGCGCCTCGGCCATATTGATCTGGCCTGCCCGGTGGCTCATATCTGGTTCCTCAAGTCGCTGCCTTCGCGGATTGGTACTCTGCTCGATTTGACCCTCAAGGAACTCGAGCGGGTTCTCTATTTCGAAGCCTACATCGTCATCGATCCGGGCGAGACCGAACTGGAAGCGGGGCAGATCCTCGCCGAGGATAAATACCACGAAGCCATGAATGAAGCGGCGGGCCAGTTTACCGCCGATATGGGCGCTGAGGCGGTCCGCGAACTGCTGACCGGCCTTAAACTCGACGAACTGGCGGTCACCCTGCGCACCGAGATGATCGAGGCGACCAGCGAAGCCAAGCGCAAAAAGATGGCCAAGCGCCTCAAGGTGGTCGATGCCTTCATCCTCAGCGGCAATCGCCCGGAATGGATGATCCTTGAGACCATCCCGGTTCTGCCGCCCGAATTGCGCCCGCTGGTGCCCCTCGACGGCGGCCGCTTCGCGACCTCCGACCTGAATGATCTCTACCGGCGCGTCATCAACCGCAACAACCGTCTCAAGCGGCTCATGGAACTGCGCGCCCCCGAGGTGATCATCCGCAACGAAAAGCGCATGCTGCAGGAATCGGTGGACGCCCTGTTCGACAACGGCCGCCGCGGCCGGGCGATCACCGGGCCCAACAAGCGCCCGCTGAAATCGCTGTCAGATATGCTCAAGGGCAAGGGCGGCCGCTTCCGCCAGAACCTGCTCGGCAAACGGGTCGACTATTCGGGCCGTTCGGTGATCGTCGTCGGTCCGGAACTCAAGCTGCACCAGTGCGGCCTGCCGAAAAAGATGGCGCTCGAGCTGTTCAAGCCCTTCATCTACAACGTGCTCGAGGAACGCGGCTTCTGCACCACCATCAAAAGCGCCAAGAAGCTGGTCGAGCGCGAACGGCCCGAAGTCTGGGACGTCCTGGAAGAAGTCATCCGCGAGCATCCGGTGATGCTGAACCGCGCACCGACCCTGCACCGCCTCGGCATCCAGGCCTTTGAGCCGGTGCTGATCGAGGGCAAGGCGATCCAGCTGCACCCCCTGGTCTGCACGGCCTTCAATGCCGACTTCGACGGCGACCAGATGGCTGTCCACCTGCCGCTGTCGATTGAGAGCCAGATCGAGGCGCGGGTGCTGATGATGTCCACCAACAACATCCTCTCGCCGGCCAACGGCAAACCGATCATCGTCCCTTCGCAGGACATGGTCCTCGGCCTCTACTATATGACCCGCGAGCGGGCGTTCACCCTCGGCGAAGGCAAGATCTTCAGTTCTCCCGAAGAGGTGCGCATGGCCTACGACTCCGAAATCGCCGGTCTGCAGGCCAAGATCAAGGTGCGCATGTCGACCGCACCCGGCAAGGACCCGGAGCTGGTCGACACGACCGTCGGCAGGGTCCTGCTGCGCGAAGTGGTGCCGAATTCGATCCCCTTCAGCCATATCAACCTGGTGATGGCCAAGAAGCAGGTCAGCGCCCTGATCGACACCTGCTTTCGGATTGCCGGCAACAAGGAGACCGTCATCCTGGCCGACAAGCTCAAGGAGACCGGTTTCAAGTTCTCCACCCGCGCCGGTATCTCCATCTGTCTTGACGACATGGAGATTCCGGAAAGCAAGGAGGAGCGGATCACCGTCGCCGTCAACGAGGTCCGCGAAATCCAGAATCAGTACACCGAAGGTCTGATTACCGACGGCGAACGCTACAACAAGGTTATCGACATCTGGGCCAAGTGCACCGAGGACATCGCCCACACCATGCTCTCGCGCCTGTCGGTGCAGACCATGACCTCTCCCGATGGAGAATCGGTCCAGGTCCCGTCCTTCAATGCGATCCACATGATGGCCGATTCCGGGGCCCGCGGCAGTCAGCAGCAGATCCGTCAGCTGGCCGGAATGCGCGGTCTTATGGCCAAGCCTGACGGTTCGATCATCGAAACGCCGATCACGGCGAACTTCCGTGAAGGTCTGACCGTGCTGCAGTACTTCATCTCCACGCACGGCGCGCGCAAGGGTCTGGCCGACACCGCGCTGAAGACGGCCAACTCGGGTTACCTGACCCGGCGCCTGGTGGACGTCGCCCAGGATGCGATCATCACCGAAACGGACTGCGACACTCTGGACGGCATCATGATCAGCTCCCTGATCGAGGGCGGCGAAGTCATCGAGCCGCTCGGCGACCGCATTCTGGGACGGACCGCCCTTGAGGATATCCACGATCCGATCACCGACGAGGTGCTGGTCGAAGCTGACCAGGAGATTGACGAAAACCTGGTGCAGAAGATCGAAGAGGCCGGCCTGGAACGGGTCAAGATCCGTACCGCCTTGACCTGCCAGAGCAAGCGTGGCATCTGCGCGACCTGCTACGGCCGTGACCTGGCCCGCGGACATATGGTCAATCTCGGTGAAGCGGTCGGCGTGATCGCCGCCCAGTCAATCGGCGAGCCGGGCACGCAGCTGACCATGCGGACCTTCCATATCGGCGGCACCGCCTCCCGTCAGGCGGAGCAAACCGCCCTCGAGGCCCGCTACGATGGCAAGACCAAGTTTATCAATCTGACCACCGCCCGTAACAGCGAGGGGGACCTGGTGGTCATGAACCGCAACGCCGAAGTGGCTGTGGTCGATGAGAGCGGTCGCGAGCGCGAACGCTACGGCGTGGTCTACGGTGCGCGCCTGAAGCATGAAGAGGGCGAAAGCATCCAGAAGGGATCGGTGCTGGCCGAATGGGATCCTTTCACCATGCCGATTCTCACCGAAGCCTCTGGTAAAATCCGCTTCGGCGATATGCTCGAAGGTCTGACCATGGAAGAACAGGTCGACGACGTGACCGGCCTGTCCCGCAAGGTGGTCATCGAGACCAAGGCGGCCGACAAGCGGCCGCGGATTTCGATCAAGGACGACCAGAACAAGACCGCGCAGAGCTTCATGATGCCGGTCGGCGCCAATATCACCGTCGATGAAGACCAGATGGTCAGCGCCGGCGATATCCTCGCCAAGATCCCGCGCGAAACCACCAAGACCAAGGACATCACCGGTGGTCTGCCGCGGGTGGCCGAACTTTTCGAGGCCCGCAAGCCGAAGGAGTTCGCGGTGATCAGCGAGATCGACGGCACCGTGAATTTCGGCAAGGACTCGAAAGGCAAGCGCAAGGTGATCGTCACGCCGGAGATGGGCGAGCCGAAGGAGTACCTGATTCCCAAGGGCAAGCACATCAGCGTCCACGAAGGTGATTTCGTGCGGGCCGGCGAGCCCCTGATGGACGGCTCCAGCAACCCGCACGACATCCTGCGGGTGCTCGGCGAAAAGGAACTGGCCAAGTATCTGGTCGACGAGGTGCAGGAAGTCTACCGCCTGCAGGGCGTCAAGATCAACGACAAGCACATTGAGGTCATCGTTCGCCAGATGCTGCGCCGCGTGCGGATCAAGGAAGTCGGCGACACCCGGTTCCTGGTCGACGACCAGGTGGAGCGCTGGATGTTCGAGGAAGAGAATCAGCGGATTATGGCCGAGGACGGTTCGCCGGCCGTCGGCGAACCCTTGATGCTCGGCATCACCAAGGCGTCTCTGTCGACGGAATCCTTCATTTCGGCGGCCTCTTTCCAGGAGACCACCAAGGTCCTGACCCAGGCAGCCATAGCCGGCAAGGTCGACAGCCTGCGCGGCCTGAAAGAGAACGTTATCATGGGGCGCCTGATTCCGGCTGGGACCGGGGTCAGTAAATACCGCAGTGCCCAGCTGCTGATCGAGGACCCGGAAGAGAAGCTGCCGCCGATCGAGGAGATCGACGAGGATGCCGAAGGCGAAGAGGCCGAAGTGATCGAAGCGGCTGCCAGCCCGGAGCCGGAGGATGCCGAAAGCTCCTCCGCTGAGTGAGCCCATAAAGGCCACCGACAAAAAATCTGCCCCAGGCAGGAAAGTGCTTGACAAGGGAAAGCCCTGCTGGTAATTTCAGCGGGTTTTCTCCTCTCGGGGAGATTTGTTCTTTTAACGTTGAGAATACGCAGAAATCGGGAGTAATTCGATGCCGACGATCAACCAGTTGATCCGTAAGGGTCGTGAGGAAAAAAAGGGTAAGCCGACCGCACCGGCGCTGATGGGGAACCCCCAGCGGCGTGGGGTCTGCACACGTGTCTACACGACCACGCCGAAAAAGCCGAACTCGGCTTTGCGCAAGGTCGCCCGTGTGCGTCTGACCAATGGCATGGTGGTCACTTCCTATATTCCCGGTGTCGGGCACAACCTGCAGGAGCACTCCGTGGTCCTCGTCCGCGGCGGCCGCGTCAAGGACCTTCCCGGTGTCCGCTACACGATCGTGCGTGGAGCGCTTGACCTGGCGGGTGTGCAGGGGCGGAAGCAGTCCCGCTCCAAGTATGGCGCCAAGCGACCCAAGTAATTTGAGAGGCTGAGAGGACGTTATGCCGAGAAGAAGAGAAGTTCCCAAGCGGATCATACTGCCCGATCCGAAATATCACGATCGCAATGTGGCGAAGTTCATCAATGCCGTCATGATCCGCGGCAAGAAAGCGACAGCCGAGCAGATCGTTTATGGTGCTTTCGATCTGGTTCAGGAGCGCTCCGGGGATGAACCTCTGGAGGTCTTCAAGAAGGCGATCGAAAACGTGCGGCCGGTTGTCGAGGTCAAATCCCGCCGGGTCGGCGGTTCGACCTATCAGGTTCCGGTTGAGGTGCGCAGTGAGCGGCGCAACGCTCTGGCCCTGCGCTGGATCGTCGACAACGCCCGCAAGCGTGGCGAGAAGACCATGCGCGAGCGCCTGGCGGCCGAGTTCCTGGATGCATCCAACAGCCGCGGCGCTTCGGTCAAGAAAAGGGAAGACACGCATCGGATGGCCGAAGCCAACAAGGCTTTCGCGCATTATCGGTGGTAGCAGGTTTCGGAGGCAGTCAACAGTGGCACGACAGGTAGCACTCGAAAAAACTCGCAATATCGGCATTATGGCCCATATTGACGCCGGCAAGACCACCACCACGGAGCGCATCCTTTTCTATACGGGTGTTTCGCACAAGATTGGTGAAGTGCATGATGGTGCGGCGACCATGGACTGGATGGAGCAGGAGCAGGAGCGTGGCATTACGATCACCTCGGCTGCAACCACCTGCTTCTGGCGCGACCACCGGGTCAACATTATTGATACTCCCGGCCATGTCGACTTCACCATTGAAGTCGAGCGTTCTCTGCGTGTTCTCGACAGTGCCATCGCCGTATTCTGTTCGGTGGGTGGCGTAGAACCCCAGTCAGAGACCGTCTGGCGTCAGGCCGACAAGTATAAAGTTCCCCGTATCGCCTTCATCAACAAGATGGATCGCATGGGCGCCGATTTTTCGCGCGGCGTCGCCATGATGCGTGACCGTCTTGGTGCCAATCCCGTTCCCATTCAATTGCCCATCGGCAAAGAGGAAGATTTCCGCGGCCTGGTCGATCTGGTCGAGATGAAGGCGTATATCTGGGAGGATGAATCCTTCGGTTCGCGCTTCGAGGAAGTCGAGATTCCCGCCGATATGCAGGATGAGGTGGAGGCCGCCCGTGAGGCGATGATCGAAGAGATCAGCAGCAACGACGAGGAACTGATGGAGAAATACCTCGGCGGCGAGGAGTTGACCGTTGCCGA
The DNA here is from genome assembly GCA_035269105.1 of Desulfuromonadales bacterium. Lineage (GTDB taxonomy): Bacteria > Desulfobacterota > Desulfuromonadia > Desulfuromonadales > BM103 > JAQYVZ01. The sequence goes on along the minus strand of DATFJP010000073.1, from coordinate 1,541 downwards.
GATTCGCGCCGGCATCCGCAAGGCGACCTGCAGTCTGCAGATCAACCCCGTGCTTTGTGGTTCGGCCTTCAAGAACAAGGGCGTTCAATCCCTGCTGGATGCGGTCGTCGAATACATGCCTTCGCCGCTCGATGTGCCGCCGATCCAGGGCCTGGATCCCGATACTGGCGAACCGCTGGCCCGTCCCGCAGACGATGACGGGCCTTTTGCCGCCCTCGCTTTCAAGGTCATGACCGACCCCTTTGTCGGCCAGTTGACGTTCTTTCGCGTCTACTCCGGCTATGCTGAATCAGGGGCCAGCGTCCTCAACGCCACCAAGTCAAAAAAGGAGCGTTTCGGACGTCTGCTGAAAATGCACGCCAACAAGCGGGAAGAAATCAAGATGGTCTATTCCGGCGATATTGCTGCCGGCGTCGGCCTGAAGAGTACCTCAACCGGCGACACGCTCTGCGACCCCAAGGATATCTGCCTGCTCGAGGCCATGGAGTTTCCCGAGCCGGTCATCCATATCGCCATCGAGCCGAAAACCAAGAGTGATCAGGAGAAGATGGGTACGGCCCTGCAGAAGTTGGTCCAGGAGGATCCCTCCCTGCAGGTACGCAGCGATGAAGAGACCGGCCAGGTGATTATCTCCGGCATGGGCGAGCTGCACCTTGAGATCGTAGTCGACCGTCTCAAGCGCGAGTTCAAGGTCGAGGCCAACATCGGCGCTCCCCAGGTGGCCTATCGCGAAACCATCACCAGGCAGGTCGAGGTTCAGGGCAAATTCGTCCGCCAGTCCGGTGGCCGCGGTCAGTATGGCGACTGCTGGCTGCGCATTGAGCCACTCGAGGCCGGCAGTGGTTTCGAATTCGTCGATGCAATCAAGGGCGGCGTGATTCCCAAGGAATATATCCCGGCGGTCGGCAACGGCGCCAGGGAGGCCGCCCAGAACGGCGTGGTGGCCGGTTTCCCCATGGTCGACATCAAGGTGACCTGCTATGACGGTTCCTATCACGATGTCGACTCTTCGGAAATGGCCTTCAAGGTCGCCGGTTCCATGGGCTTCAAGGCGGGCGCCGTCAAGGCCGCGCCGGTCCTGCTGGAGCCGATCATGGCGGTTGAGGTGGTCTGTCCCGATGAGTACATGGGGGATGTGATGGGCGACCTGAGCAGCCGTCGCGGCCGCGTCAGCGGCATGGAGCAGCGCGGTTCAGCCCAGGTGATCAACGCCTTCGTGCCTCTTTCCAGCATGTTCGGGTATGCCACTGACCTGCGCAGCAGCACCCAGGGGCGGGCGACCTACACCATGACCTTCGATCATTACGAACAGGTGCCCAAGGCGCTGGCTGAAGATCTGGCCGCCAGGGGCGAAGCATAATAGCAATATTGAGTCTGAAGACTTTATAAGGAGACAGAGAGATGGCCAAAGCCAAGTTTGAGCGGACCAAGCCCCACGTCAACATCGGGACGATCGGTCATGTTGACCACGGCAAGACGACGTTGACTGCGGCGATCACGAAGGTATTGTCCACAACCGGCGGCGCGACCTTCATGGCGTT
>DATFJP010000072.1:0-5116 GCA_035269105.1 Desulfuromonadales bacterium | reverse complement strand
CAGGCTAATCGAAAAATTCAACGAAAAGGTCGACATGACCCTTTGAGCTTTTGACTTTGACTTTGCCTTTTCCTGCGTTCTTGCCTCCAGGCACCTGCTTCTGGTTGCACCTCGCATCGTGCCGCCCACTTCCGGCGAATGAGCGAAGCGAACAGGCGGTGAATAAACAAGAAGCTGCAAATAAGTCAGCTGTCCGCGGGACTCCGCAGCCGAGCCGCACCCATCACCTATCACCGATCACCGATCACGGATCACGGATCACGGATCAGGGATCACCGATCACAAACTGTCAACCCAGGAAGCCTGACCCCAGCCTGCAGAGTTGCAATGAAAGACGGCAACATCACAAAGAGAGATTTTTTACCCCGCTCATTGCTTTAAAAATCAAACCGCTCTTGCTTCGCCTCATTCTCCTTTTGCTCCTTTTCCGCTTTTTGGACCGCGTCTTCGGCGCACTGGTAGAGATCGTCCGGGGTGCGGTCGGCGAGGGTTTTGAGGAGGGGGTTGGTTTCGAGTTTTTCAATGCCGGATTTCAGCATCCGTTCGGCCATGGGCGCGTTGTGGAGGTCGGTGGCGAGGCAGTGGAAGGCGCCGGTCTTGAGGAGTTGGTAGGCGCGTTCCATGGTGCCGGTGGGGTAGAAACCGACGAAGGAGCCGAGGTTGGCCTGGTAAAGGACCTCGGGCGGGAGTCGGAGGGCTGAACTTTTTGCAGCACCGGCCGCGTGGCTTTTTGAACCGCTGGAGGCTGGCGGCTGGAGGCTGGACGAGAAAAGGCGTTTCAACCAACGGCCAAGGCCTTTGCCCTCTGGGCCGGCAGAGGCTGCGTGGTCTGACACCCCTAAGGAGTCCTTGTGAAGCCTCCAGCCGCCAGCCTCCAGCCGCAATGTTTCATAGAAAAACTGCGTCCTTTCCGGATGAGCGACAAGGGGGATGAAACCCTGAGCAATGATGTGCTGCAGGGCGCGGACGACTAATTCCGGGTTGGGGTCGGACGGCGCTTCACAGAGCAACAGGCGGGTTTTGCCGAGGGGAACCAGGCTCTCGGTAAAGGTGAGGAGATACTCGTCGAGGTAATACTCCATGCCCGGTACCAGTTCCAGAGCGACACCGGCGTTGTCGAGGTCGGCCTGCAGCATCAGGGTCGCCTCGCGCACCCGGTCCGGGCTGTGCCAGTAGCTGCCCATGATACAGTGCGGAGTGCAATATACCTGCCGGTAGCCGGCTGCGGCCAGTGCGCGGGCCATGGCGACCGATTCGTCGACATGGGCGGAACCGTCGTCGAGACCGGGCAGGATATGGCAATGGTAGTCAATCATGTTTATTCTGGGATTCGCTTAAGCGCAGTTTAAGGAAACGATCGACAGTGACGAAGTTTCATTCTACCGGAAACTGCTCTTTTTGTTAAATAGTGTCCATCCGGAAACTCCGGATGGACACAGTGCAGTTTTCGAGCTGGAAACTAAATAGCCCCTGCCTTGCCCGAATCTCGGAGTTATTTTCGGACTGAGCCGTGTCTGTCGGCCGATTCTTGCCAGGCTATCGCTGCAAGCGGCGTCGAACCTTTCTGGACCTGGTCCTGCGATAACTCAGAAGAAACGACAAAAACCAAGGACGATGCAAACAGGGCATGCCACTATTTCCAGTGTGGCATGCCCCAGTTTCGAGTGTGGCATGCCACACCCGAATGCCCCATTCAGCCGTCGATTTCCGCTTTCCGGCAACCGCAAATCCGCCGGTTCGGCGAACGATGTTGACCCTGAGCGATTTTTTTTACTTCTTCTAAGGTATTAAGTTACAAATATTAATTTTTCTCATGTGAGGCTGGCGCTCTGCCTGGAAAGCGCCGAGGCAATTATGGGCATGCTTTCTGCTAGTCGTTCTATGTGAATTAACCATCTATTGATGCGGTGGGAGGGTTTCGGTTTTCTCTTTGGCGGGGCAGAAAAATCACTTCTGTGGGTGGGTTCACCGTCCATTTAAGAATTTCGCTCCACGACAAGATATCGACGACCTCAAACAGCCCCCAAAAAAAACGCGCGGTGAAAATCCGCGGAGCCGGCAATATTCCTAGATCTTGCCTTGCCGGGACAGGGAGCACTCGACACGATCGTCCAGCATCCGAAATTTGCAATGGACATCGAGTACCCTTGAAACGGGCCTCCCGCCAAACTTTCCAGCCCCGAAAGCAAAGGGACGGTCAATGAGAAATATTCTTCTGGTCCACAATGACAGCCATCTGCGGGAAACCTTGTCAGTTGCCCTCCGCAGGGAAATCGAGGGTGTCGTCCTGGAAGCAGATTCCATCGGTCTCGCCCTGGAAATCCTCGCTACGGAAGATATCTCCCTTTTGATCACCGGTCTTTACCTGCCGGAAAAGTCAGGGCTTCGCTTACTGCAGGAGGCCAAGAAAATTCATTCTGGGATGACCACCCTCGTCAGCATCCCCGCCGGAGATCGATCAGCAATTAACGAAGTTCTGCAGGCTGGCGCGTTCGGGTATTTCAATGAACCCCTGGACACTGAAGAGGCGGTCATTGTCGCCGCAAGAGCGATGGCTTTTTGCGAGCTCCAAACCCACAAGGAAAAACGCGGGCCCAAGTTCCGAAAGCTGGAAAGCTTCAACGGCATCATCGGGCAAAGCCAAAGCATGCAGGAGCTCTTCTCTTTGATCGACCGGATCGTCCAGGATGATTGCAGCACGGTTCTGGTCCTCGGGGAAAGCGGCACGGGCAAAGAATTGGTCGCTCGTGCCATCCATGTCCGCAGCCAGCGGCGCGATAACAATTTTGTTCCTGTCAATTGTGCGGCCATTCCGGATGAATTGCTGGAAAGCGAACTTTTCGGCTATGTCAAAGGGGCGTTTACCGGTGCGGCAAAATCGAAAGTCGGTCGCATCCAATATGCTCATGGGGGGACGCTTTTTCTCGACGAAATCGGTGACATGAAACCGGCTCTCCAAGCCAAGCTGCTGAGAGTTTTGCAAGAAAGGGAATTCGAACCGGTCGGCGGAGTTCAGCCGGTCCCTGCGGATATTCGCGTGATTGCCGCAACCCATCAAGACCTGGAAAAAGCTGTTGCAGAAGGCCGCTTTCGCGAGGACCTGTACTACAGGCTGAATGTTCTTCCCGTTACGATCCCTCCGTTGCGCGAACGTCGTGACGACATCCCCCTTTTAATTCATCGCTTTACCCAATACTTCAATCGCAATGTCAGGGACGAGCAGTTCCTGGGCTTCGATAAACCGGCGATGGCTGCTCTGGCCGACTACCCCTGGCCAGGCAATGTTCGCGAACTGGAAAATCTCGTGCAACGGATGTCCATTCTTTTCCGAGGCAGCCATGCCCGTCTGGCCGACCTGCCGGAAAAATACTCCGGACACGCCGGACCTGCCAACGCCGCTGCCGAGAGGCTGACGTTTGGAACAGACATTGCCGAGGTTGAACAAGATGGCAGGATCGACTTTGATGCGGTCATCAGCGAGGTTGAAAACCGCTTGATCGTCCACGCCTTGACTCAGGCCAAGGGGAACAAGAAAGAAGCGGCGGAGCGGTTGAAAATGAAACGGACAACGTTTCTTCAGAAGGTCAAGAAGAAAAGAATCCACTTCCCCCACGTCCTTCAGTCAGCTGCCGGCTAGCCGGAGCAGAATCCTTCTCCGCTAAGCCGTTATGAAAAATACTTGTTGACCTTTTCCCGAACGATCGCCGGCGAAGCGGGGGTGACCAGAATATCGGCAACCCCGAACCTGGCGGCCTGCACAACCGTGCTCCTGGTCCACCTTGGCCCCGCCGCCAACAGCGGAAGTTTTTCGCCGGGCATTGAACAAACCTGAATGGCTGCGGCGAAACCCTGTTCCGAGATCTCCCCCATCACCAGGATGACGCCCTGCAACCCCATGCTGTGCGTCTGCAAAAAACCTTTCAGGTCATCGTGCAATCCCAGTTGTCGGATTGCAAAGTTCTCTGCCTTCAAGACGGCTGCAATGCTCTCGACATCCGTATTCTGATCGGCCACGATCAATACCAGCGGGGTCTCGGCGGAGGCCTCCTCTTCGCCGGAGGTTTCTGCAGCGTCTGTGCCAGCCGCTGGTTTCGAAGCGCCGGCGGCCTGCTGCTTTTCTGCCGACTCGGAGCCCTGGTCGCGGCCCTCGGCCCCCGGTTCGGAGCTTTGTTCACCGGCAATTGCGACGGGAAAAAGGATCTCCAGATCACCGAGGGGTTCATCCTCGAAAACCAGCGGATAGGCGCCCAGAATGAATTCTTGCGGAGGAAAAGGGTCATCGGAATCCGGATCCAGGTCATCCCCGATGACGGGCAACACCTCGACTTTACGAAACCGCAACTTCTGAGTGCTTTCCGCGCCAAATCCGGAATTCAAAATTCCGGTAATGATATTGGCGATTTCTCCGAACGCGTCGGCTTCCTCCTCCCCGAAAGCTTCCTTTTTCATCCGTGCGGCGAGTTCTGAAGGCGGCAACATGATCAATGTCCCACCTAACAGAATGGCGTCTTTGAGACGGCTGAAAATAGCGACTTCCGTCTGCAGATCACCATCTACGGCAACCCGGGACAGGGCCAGGCTCCGGCCCTGACCGGAAAAAAACTCCGCCTTGGTGATACGCCTTATCTGCGGCTTGGCGACCCGCAGAGAAGCATCGAGGAGCCCCCCCAGTTCGTCCTGGATCTGGCTTCGGGCTTTGGACAGGACTGTTTTGATGAGCGATTCGCCAGTCATGAATTTATCTCGACGCGGACAAAAACTTCAGTTCGACCCAGAATTCGCCCTTCGCCATTTTGAAGGGGACCACCAGATGCTCCACGCTCCGGCTGCTGCGCACCGTGAAGGAGCGCCCCGTTACGGTACTGGGAACGGCCAGTTCCAGGGTTTTGCCTTCCGTGCCGAAAGCGGTTTTGATGCCGCCGGCGACCATATTGACAATTTCGGCCATGGCATCGGCCACCTCCTCTACGGGATAGTCGTTTTCTTCTCCCAGCAGACGCCCGGTAATATCCACAGCCGCCGGCCAGGGCCAATGCAGAGCGAGGGTCCCACGCAGATCCCCTGCCAGGCCGAGCAGCGCAGAGAGGCCACAGGAAATGGCCAGGCCGGCCGGCAG
>DATFJP010000071.1:0-3321 GCA_035269105.1 Desulfuromonadales bacterium | reverse complement strand
GCCACGTTCGGCGCCCGACGCACCCGTCGCTGACCGGGATTGTACAGCCAGGCCCGCCGGTTTTCCTTGCTCTGATCGAGCGTCTCGTGCACCAGCAGGATACGGCCGGCGAGGCGCGCGGGCGCGAAAATCTCCTGCCGGAACAGGGCGACGGTGTTGTCCATCCTTTCCGGAGTCATGCCCTCCTGGTTGTACAGGAACAAAGCCTTTTCGTTGAACTCGACCATGGTGTAATCGCCGTCACGCTCCATCGGCGCCACACCGAAGTAGCGGTCGACGCCGGGGCCACGCCAGCGCAGAATATGGTTCCAGATCGCTTCGATCCCCGACTTCGGCAGCGGGAAGGGGATGCCCGAAGTGACATTGAGTACGCCAAAACCGCCGGCGGCCAGTTCCGCCTTGAGGGCGGCATCCCGGGTGTCGTCATAAATTCGCTGCGGCGCCGCAACGCTGCGGTGCGAGGGATAGACCTGCATCCGGAAATCGGGATAGGTCTCGAGCATCGCCTGGTGGCCGGCGGTGAGTTTGTCGGCATACTGGGCCATGTTGTCGGCCGTAACGGTGAACAGGACCTGGTCCCCCGCATAGGGGTCGGGATGGTGCATGCCTTTTTCGTAGCCGGCGGGTGGTTCGGTGATGCCGCCTTCCCATGCCGGGATGGTGCCTTCAGCATTACCGGCTTTGATGCCGCCCAGCGGCGTCAGACTGTTCCCCAGCTTTGCCGCCTCCTCGGCGGAAAGGGCGCCGGCCGCTTGGCCGGCCAGCCCTGTGAGCATAACAACGGTTATCATCCAGACACTTGCGTGCTTCAGCATAATTTCTCTCCCTGTGCAATTAGAAGGAGTACTTGACATTGAAGGCCAGGAAGTCCCGGTCGTTGATCAGATTGTAGCGGCCGGCGCCGAAGTACTCCGTGTAACTCAGGTCCGCCGTCCACCTCTGCTGGTAATTGGCGCCGATCCCGAAGGTCACGGCTTTGCGGCCGTCGACGAAATTGCCGCCAGGACCCGGGGTGGTGCCGTTGACGTCGTGCGCCCAGGCGATGCGCGGCGCCAGGTCCCAGCCCCAGAGGGCATTATTGAAATCCAGCTTGCCGACCGCCCGATATCCCCAGGAAGTGGCGTCGGCAAAGGCATCGGCAGGCTCTTCTTCTTTGCCCGGATGGGCCGCCAGGGGATAGTTGGGGTCAGCATGATTGGGGTTGCCCGTCACCGGTGTTCCCGGGCCGTCGTACCGCAGGTCGTCCTTATCCGGCAGGCCATGCACATGAGTAACGCCGATCTCACCGATCAGGGTCAACTGGTCGGCGCCGAAGGTCGGACCGAACAGTTTGGTGGCGGTCATCTGCACCTGGCTGGTGTCGAAGCGCTCGTAACCGGGAATGTAAACGGGATTGCCGCCGTTGGCCAGAATCTCGGCGGGCGTGACCGTATCCATCTGCGAGTAGGTCGGATCGAGGGGCACGGCACCGGTCGGGCCGAGCTGCGAGGCAATGCTGAGCGGCTCCAGGGTCGCCAGCAGCAGTTCAAGATCGTCGACCTGCAAGGGGACATCTTTGCGGTAGCTCACTTCACCCTGCAGCGCCACGCCTGAATCCTGCAATGTGGTATTGAAGCTGACGCCGAACAGCTGGATGTCTTCAGGGTATTCGACCTGGTAGCGAGCCGTTTTGGCGTAGGCATCCGTGGTGGCCGCACTGACTGCCCGGGCAAAGGCCGGATTCGTGGTATCGCCGCCAACCGCCTGCAGCGTCTGGGCGATGGCCCCGGCCTGGATCTGCGAGATGCTCACCCCGGCATTGGCGCCGGCGATAATGCCGGCGGTCACCAGCTCGGTCAGGGTGGCGGTCCCGCCCGAGATGGCGTATTCGGTAACGATTGCGGTGGTGATCTCGTTCTGCATGGCACCGGCCGCAGCCAGACCGTCCAGGCTGCCGGTTTGCGAACTGATGACCGGCAGCCGGCTATGGTAGTTCATGTAGTAGAAGCCGAATTCGGTATCGTTCAGAGCCGGCGCGAATACCCGCATGGCGATGCCGAACTGGCCGTCGTTATCGGCAAAGATGTTCGGCGCCCGCGGCACGCCGAGCAAAGTTTCTTCAACAGGAGCAACGCCCTGGTCGTGAACATCACCGAAGCCGAGCATGACCTTTTCTCCGCCTTGCCCCGCGAAATCATTAGTGCTCCAGTAGGAACCGGGAGGATCGATTTCGACCCTTTCCCAATCGTACTGATAGAAACCTTCGAAACTCACGTTGTAGGTGGGACTGATTGAGGCGGAGACCATGCCCACCGGCACCAGTGCTTCCCGCAATTCGGCCCCCGGGACGCGCAGGCTGCTGACGTCGAAAGGATTGATGACGTTGATGCCGTTCTGGATGAAGGTGCTTTCCCCCCAGCTGAGAACCTGGTCGCCGACCCGCAGCTGGCCGAGCATGTCACCGAGATCGAAATCCCAGGAGACAAAAGCATCGAGCAGTTCAGCATCGCGGCCGACCAGTTCCAGGGCCTCGTCACTGAGTTCTGTCCGCTCCCGCTCGCCATCGTAATTTTCGAAATCATAGAAGGCCGAGCCCCGCACAAACAATCCGAAGTTCCGGTAATCGAGAGCCAGTTCCGAGGTGATTTTAGCGGTATTGCTGATCAGCTCACCTTCATCGTAATTGAGATTGCCGTCATCGAAATTGTGGGAAAAAGCCTCTCCGCCTTCCTGCAGTCCGATCAGATCCTGATCCCGGTCCTCCATCCGCCAGGCGAGTCCGTACGAAAGCGTCGTATCCAGATTGCCCCTGACCTCTCCCAGGGTGAAGGGGAAAGCGGCCGCCGATCCGGCCGAAACACAAACCAGGACCAGTCCCAGAAACAGTTTCAGCCAGGAGTTTCGTCTTTGCATCGCCAGGGAATTCATAACACCTCCAGACACAGTTCATCCTCCACGGCAGAGGATTTAAAAAAAACAGAGCTCCCCCAAAGGAGCGGAATTGTTTCGTTATACATCAAAATCCTCATGAAAACAAAACAAAAACCCGATTCAATAGAACGCTATTCTAATCTTTTCTTTTACGGGTGGGGAGTTTGCTCTGGGGCTGGAGGTCGAAGGCCGAAGGGGGTGATCAGGAGCCGGAGATTCGCGAGGCCCCGAGCCCGGCCAGATGTTCCGCGGTCAGCAGGAAATCGAGAATTGCCGACTGATCGGCTGCGATCCTGCGCAAGGCGCAGAGACCGGCATTCTCGAAGCGGACCTCTCCTCCCTGCAGAAGACAGGCGGCCAATCGCCCCAGGCAGGGCTGATGACCGACCAGCAGAATGCGGCTGCCACCGG
>DATFJP010000070.1:0-8325 GCA_035269105.1 Desulfuromonadales bacterium | reverse complement strand
CGGCGACCCGGTCGCCCATTCTCTTTCGCCCCGCATGCAGAATGCGGCGATCAGAGCCTCGGCAATTGACGCAGTCTATGTGCCCTTTCATGTCACTTCGGCCGATCTGGGCGGCGCTGTCGACAGCATCCGCCGGCTCGGGCTGCTTGGTGCCAACCTGACCATTCCGCACAAGGAAGCCGCGCTGGCCCTGGTTGATGAACTCGAGGACGAGGCGCGCCTGATCGGTTCCATCAATACGATCGTCAACCGCGACAATCGCCTGGTCGGCTGCAATACCGACAGGAACGGCCTGCTGGCGGCCCTGCAGAGCGATCTCGGCCTTGCCTTGCCCGGCCTCCGGGTGCTGCTGCTGGGGGCCGGTGGCGCTGCCCGGGCCGCGGCAGCAGCTGCGGCTCAGGGAGGCGCCGACTGGGTCGGGATCGCCAATCGCACCTTCGACAAGGCCGTTCGCCTGGTTGAGGATGTCTCGGTTCTCGGACAAGGCACGAGATTTGCTGCACTGGTTCTGGACGAAGGTCTCGCCGGCCGTCTGCCGACCCGGGTCGATTTGCTGATCAACGCAACCTCGATCGGTCTGGATGGCGGTGAGCCTGTTTTCCCGGTGGGTGATTGCGTGCAGGCAGCGGGAGCGGTCTTTGACATGGTCTACGGCCCGGGCCCGACCCCTGTGATAGAGGCTGCCCATGCGGCCGGGCTGCGGGCTGCCGACGGTCTGGGCATGCTCGCTGCCCAGGGCGAAGCCGGCTTTCGCCTCTGGTTCGGCCGCCCGGCGCCGGCCGGTATCATGCACCGGGTCCTGCACACCGCTGTCAGCTGAGCAAAGCGGCGGCGCGGGGCGGTTGTCTGCAGCCGGTGACAGCCAGGCAAGCGGCCGGAGATGGAGCCGTTGCGGGTTGAGAAATATTTTGATTCCGACCAGTTACAGCCTATCCTGCTTGACAGGTCGGAAGCCGATTAGCTACAATTCCTTCGTCTTCCAATGACGAGGGGGAGAATTCTATGGCAGCCAACCGACTCGGCGAACTCCTGGTTCGCAACAAACTGATCGACGAGAACCAGCTCGCCAAGGCCCTGGAAGACCAGCGGGCTTCGGGGGGACGGTTGGGTGCGAGTCTGGTCAAGCTCGGTTATCTCCAGGAAGAGGACCTGGCTGCCTTTCTGTCCCGTCAATACGGGGTCCCTTCGATCAATCTCAGCGAATTCGATATTGACGAAAACGTCATCAAGCTGATTCCCAACGAGGTGGCCCAGAAGTACCAGCTGGTACCCGTCAATCGCGCCGGGGCGACGTTGATCGTGGCCATGGCCGACCCGTCCAACATCTTCGCCATCGACGACATCAAGTTCATGACCGGCTACAACGTCGAGGTGGTGGTGGCGGCCGAGGCCTGCATTCGCAACGCCATCGACAAATATTACGATCAGAGTGCCTCCTACGAGGAGGTCATGGGGGATCTCGACGACATCGATCTGGAGATCGTCGATGACCAGGAGGAAATCGATCTCAACGAACTGCAGCAGGCCTCCGAAGATGCGCCGGTGGTCAAACTGGTCAACCTGATCCTGACCGACGCCATCAAGAAGAAGGCTTCGGACATCCATATCGAACCCTACGAGCGCTCCTTCCGGGTCCGCTACCGGATCGACGGCGTGCTGCATGAGATCATGAAGCCGCCGATGAAGCTGAAGAACGCCATCACTTCACGTATCAAGATCATGTCGGAGATGGATATCGCCGAACGGCGCCTGCCCCAGGACGGCCGCATCAAGATCAAACTTCCCGGCGGCAACGACATGGACTACCGGGTCAATTGCCTGCCGACCCTGTTCGGCGAAAAGGTGGTCCTGCGGCTGCTGGACAAAAGCAACCTGCAACTCGACATGACCAAGCTGGGCTACGAACCGCAGTCGCTGAAATGGTTCAAGGAACAGATCCACAAGCCCTTCGGCATGGTCCTGGTCACCGGCCCCACCGGGTCGGGCAAAACGGTGTCCCTCTATTCCGCCCTGGCGGAGCTGAACAAGATCACCGAGAATATTTCGACGGCGGAGGACCCGGTCGAATTCAACTTCGCCGGCATCAACCAGGTGCAGATGCACGAAGAGATCGGCCTGAACTTCGCTTCCGCATTGCGGGCTTTTCTGCGCCAGGACCCGGACATCATCATGATCGGCGAAATCCGTGACTTCGAAACCGCCGAGATCGGCGTCAAGGCCGCTTTGACCGGGCACCTGGTGCTGTCGACCCTGCATACCAACGACGCGCCCAGCACGGTCAACCGGCTGTTGAACATGGGCATCGAACCCTTCCTGGTCTCTTCGGCGGTCAACCTGATTACCGCCCAGCGGCTCGGCCGGCGCATCTGCCCGGAATGCAAGGTCGAGGACGACATCCCCAGGGACGCCCTGCTGCAGGCCGGAGTTCCCGAAGCCGATCTCGACGGTCTGGTCTGCTACAAGGGCAAGGGGTGCCCGGTCTGCAACGAAACCGGCTACAAGGGGCGGGTCGGCTTCTACCAGGTCATGCCGATGTTCGAGGAACTGCGGGAGATGATTCTGGCCGGCGCCAATACGGCCGAGATCAAGCAGGAATCGATGCGCCTGGGGATCAAGACCATGCGGCAGGCGGCCCTGACCAAGCTGAAGGAAGAAATTACCTCGTTCGAAGAGGTGCTGCGCTGTACCATCGCCGATGATTAAACACGACCGCGCTTGTTAAGCCATGGTTTGCGGCGCCGGCGGTTCTCGACTTATCTCAGGTGACTTATGTCAGACGTCTCGATTCAGCTTCTTCTGAAAACCATGGTGGAAAGCGGTGCTTCGGACCTGCACATTACCACGGGTTCGCCGCCGCAGATTCGGGTCAACGGCAAAATGACCCCTTTGAAGATGCGCAACCTGCTGCCGGCCGACACCAAGCACATCTGCTACAGCATTCTGACCGAAACCCAGAAACGCAAGTTCGAAGAAATCAATGAACTGGATTTCTCGTTCGGCCTCAAAGGGCTGGCGCGCTTCCGCGGCAACATCTTCGTCCAGCGTGGCGCCCTCGGCGGGGTGTTCCGCCTGATCCCTTACAAGTTCCTGTCCTTCGATGAACTCGGTCTGCCGCCGGTGGTCAGGACCATTTCCAAAAAGACCAACGGTCTGGTGCTGGTCACCGGCCCGACCGGTTCAGGGAAATCGACGACTCTGGCCTCGATCATCGATTACATCAACGAGGAACGGCACGAGCATATCATTACCATCGAGGACCCGATCGAATATCTGCACCCCCACAAGAAGTGCGTGGTCAACCAGCGGGAGGTCGGCGCGGATACCCAGTCTTTCAAGAATGCGCTCAAGTATATCCTGCGGCAGGACCCCGACGTCGTCCTGCTCGGCGAGCTGCGCGACCTGGAAACCATCGAGGCGGCGCTGACCATCGCCGAGACCGGCCACCTCTGCTTCGCCACCCTGCATACCAACGGTGCGGTGCAGACCATGAACCGCATCATCGACGTGTTCCCGACCCATCAGCAGCAGCAGGTGCGCGCCCAGTTGTCTTTTGTGCTGGAAGGCATCCTGTCGCAGACCCTGCTGCCCCGGCTGGACGGCAAGGGCCGCGTGCTGGCCCTCGAGGTGCTGGTGCCCAACACGGCGATCCGCGCCCTGGTCCGCGATGACAAGGTTCATCAGCTCTATTCGCAGATGCAGATGGGTCAGGAAAAGTTCGGCATGCAGACCATGAACCAGAGTTTGTTTTCGCTCTACCATAAAAAGCGGATTTCCCTGGACGATGCCATGGCGCGCTCGCCGGATATCGAGGAGTTCAAGGAAATGATCGCCAACCCGCAGGCCGCCCTCAAGCGCGGCGTGGTCGCCGGCGGCGGACAGCGTGGGGGATAAGCAGGTAACCCCCCTCGCCCCCCTTTCTTAAAGGGGGGGATGAGGCAGTAACCCCCCTCGCCCCCCTTTGACAAAGGGGGGGAGAAAAGGGGGGGGGAGGGCAGAAGCTGGGTGGAATAAGAACCAAGAGGGGCAACAAGAGCCAAGGGGAATCCTATGTCAAAATTTGCCTGGGAAGGTGTCACGCGTTCGGGACAGAGCATGAAGGGGGAGATGGAAGCTCCCACTCAGGAAGCGGTGCAGGCGCAGCTTCGGCGGCAGGGGATCCAGCCCGGCAAGATCAAGGCGCGGGGCAAGGGTCTCGACATGGAGATCAAGATTCCCGGCATGGAGCCGAAGATTTCCACCAAGGATCTGGTGGTCTTCACCCGGCAGTTCGCGACCATGATCGATGCCGGCCTGCCGCTGGTGCAGTGTCTCGATATCCTCGGCAAACAGCAGGACAACAAAACCTTCAAGAAAATCCTGCTCAAGGTCAAGGAGGACGTCGAATCCGGGTCGACCTTCGCCGACGCTTTGAAAAAGCATCCCAAAGCCTTCGATGAACTCTACGTCAACCTGGTGGCGGCCGGCGAGGTCGGCGGCATCCTCGATACCATCCTCAACCGCCTGGCCGCTTATATCGAGAAGGCCCTGAAACTGAAAAAGAAGGTCAAGAGCGCCATGACCTACCCGGCCACCGTGGTCGGCATCGCCGTTATCGTTATCGCCGTCATTCTGGTCTTCGTCATTCCGTCCTTCCAGAAAATGTTCGCCGACTTCGGCGGCGAGCTGCCGATGCCGACCCAGGTGGTCATTAACATCAGCAATTTCATTCAGGACTACATCCTGGTGATCATCGGCGCTATCGTGCTGTTCATTTTCGCCTTCAAGAAAATCTATGCCACCAAGCGGGGGCGCGAAATCCTCGACGAACTGGCTTTGAAACTGCCGATTTTCGGGGTCCTGCTGCGTAAAGTGGCCGTGGCCAAGTTCACCCGCACCCTCGGCACCATGATCTCCTCAGGGGTACCGATCCTCGACGGCCTGGAGATCGTCGCCAAGACTGCCGGCAACAAGACCGTGGAAAAGGCGATCTACCGCGTGCGCCAGAGTATCAGCGAAGGCAAGACCATCGCCGAGCCGCTCGAGAAATCGGGTGTCTTCCCGCCCATGGTCTGCCAGATGATCGCGGTCGGCGAGCAGTCGGGTTCGATCGATACCATGCTCAACAAGATTGCCGACTTCTACGACGATGAGGTCGACGATGCGGTAGGCAACCTGACGGCGATGATGGAGCCGCTGCTGATGCTGTTCCTTGGCACTACGGTGGGTGGTCTGGTCATCGCCATGTACCTGCCGATCTTCAAGCTGGCCGGTACGGTAGGCGGCTGATGACGTGAACCCCGGCCCCGCCCTGGAAGCACCGCCCAACGTCATGAGCCTGCGCCGGCAGCTGGGCTGGTACCTGCGTGCCCGGCTGGCGGTGGTCTGCTTCTTTCTGCTCAGCACCACCATTTACCATCTACAGCCCAACGTCTGGACCCCGTTCGGCCTGATCCCCTGGTTGATCGGCCTGATGGTCCTGACCAGTCTGCAGGTGGGCGTTTCCAGCATTGTCCTGGCTCGGATCGAGGATTTCGGGCGCTTCGTGCACGCCCAGCTGGCCTGGGACATGCTCTTTGTACTGCTGGTCATCTACCTGACCGGCGGGGTCGAGAGTCTCTATTCCTTCCTGTTCATTCTGGTGATTATCAGCGCCAGCGTTTTTCTGCCCAAATCACAGGTGCTGCTGACCGCATCCGCCTGCGCCATTCTTTACGGCGCCCTGCTCGACCTGCAGTTCTATGGTTACCTGCCGCTCTTCGGCGGTGTCGCCTACCCGGAGCGGGTCAGCCAGTTCGATGTGTTCTATGCCGTGTTCGTGCATGTCGGCGCCTTTTTCCTCACAGCCCTGCTCGGCGGCATTCTGACCGACCGTCTGCGCAAGAGCGAGGCCGCCAGGGAAAAGCGGGAAATCGACTACGATGAACTCGCCCAGCTCAATCAGTCGATCCTGGATAATATCAACAGCGGCCTGATGATCATCAGCCCGGAAGGGCGGGTCCGTTCCTTCAACAATGCGGCCTGCCGCATAACCGGCTACCAGATGGATGAGGTTTACAACCGTCCGGCCGACGTGTTTTTCGAAGACTTTGCGCTGACCGGACTGGTCAGCAGGCTGCCCGTTGAGCGCAGCGAACTGAGCTTCCGGCGGCGTGACGGCAAACAGCTGATTCTCGGCTATTCGGCCAACCGGGTGCGGGAAGGGGAGAAGAACCTCGGTCTGCTGATCGCCTTCCAGGACCTGACCGGATACAAGTCCATGGAAGAACAGCTCAAGCGGGCCGATCGTCTGGCGGCGGTCGGCCGGCTGGCGTCCGGCATGGCCCATGAGATCCGCAACCCGCTGGCCTCGATCAGCGGCTCGGTGCAGCTGCTCCTGGAAAATCCGGAAGTCAGTGCCGAGGACCGACGCCTGATGGGCATTGTCATCCGGGAAGCGGACCGGCTCAACCTGCTGCTCTCCGATTTTCTCGGCTTCGCCCGACCCTCGCCGCTGCAACTGGACGCGGTGAATCTGGCCTCCCTTCTGGATGAACTGATCCAGCTGCTCGGCTCCAGCAGCCAGTTTCCGGGAGTGACGATTCGCCGGAGCTATCCGGAGGCGGTCAAGATGCGGCTTGACAGGCAAAAGATCCGTCAGGCACTCTGGGACTTGATGCTGAATGCCGCCGAGGCCGCGGCGCCGGCGGGAACGGTGGCCGTCACGCTCGATGCCGGGACGGCGACGATCCGCATCGAAGATTCCGGTCCCGGCGTTTCCGAAGAAGCGCGCGGCCGCATCTTCGAGCCTTTTTTTACCACCAAAGATGACGGCACCGGGCTGGGCCTCGCCAACGTCTACAGCAACATCGAAGCCCACCAGGGCCGCATCTACGTAACGACCGGCAGCCTGGGCGGCGCCTGCTTCGTCATTGAACTGCCGGCCGCCTGCTGGCAACCTGCAATGGAGACCCTTGAGCATGACTGAACCTGCCCCCTACCGCGTTCTGGTTGTCGACGACGAAGAGAGCATGCGCGACTTTCTGAGCATCATGCTGCACCGGGAAGGCTACCAGGTCGATACGGCCGTGGACGGTGCCCAGGCCGTGGCGCATCTGCGCGACAACAGCTACGACCTGGTGATTTCCGACATCAAGATGCCGCGTATGACCGGCCTGGAACTGCTGGCCCACATCAAGGAGCGCACCCCGGAGACCGTGGTCCTGATGGTCACCGCCTTCTCCTCGACGGAGGAAGCGGTCGAGGCCATGAAGCAGGGCGCCTACGATTACATCACCAAGCCCTTCAAAAACGAAGAGATCCGGCTGATCGTCAAGAATGCCCTGGAACGGCGGGCCCTGCGCCAGGAGAACCTGGCACTCAAGGAGGAACTGGGCAAACGCTACTCCTTCGAGGGGCTGGTCGGCAAGTCGAAGGCCATGCAGGACATGTTCAGCCTGGTCAAGAAGGTTGCCGACAGCCAGGTCAAGGTGCTGATCACCGGCGAGTCCGGCACCGGCAAGGAGCTGGTGGCCCGGGCCATTCATTACAACAGCAGCCGCCGCGACGAGCCCTTCGTGCCGATCAACTGCGGCGCGATCCCGGAGAACCTGCTGGAGAGCGAACTGTTCGGCTACGAGAAGGGCGCCTTCACCGGCGCCGCCAAGCAGAAAGCCGGGCTGTTCGAATCGGCCGAAGGCGGCACCATCTTTCTTGACGAGATCGGCGAGCTGCCGGCGATGATGCAGGTCAAGCTGCTGCGCGTGTTGCAGGAGAACGAATACCGCCGGGTCGGCGGCACCAAGTCGCTGCAGACCGACGTCCGCGTGCTGGCCGCCACCAATCGCAACCTGGAGGAGGCCGTTGCCGAGGGCAGCTTCCGCGAGGACCTCTACTATCGCTTCAACGTCATCCGCATCGACCTGCCGGCTCTGCGCCAGCGCCGCGAGGACATCCCGGCGATGATCGACTTCTTCTGGGAGCGCTTCACCGGCCAGCTAGAGGTCAAGGTCGACGAAAGCGCCATGCGCCGTCTGATCGACTATCACTGGCCCGGCAACGTCCGTGAACTGGAAAACGTCATCGAACGCGCCACCGTGCTCGGCGCCGACCACGGCATCACCCTTGACAGCCTGCCGCCCAATCTGGTCACCGGGGTGCAGGGCGGTGTCATGCCGCTGACCGAGGTGCCTGATTCCGGCATGGACCTGGATGCCTATCTGGGGGAAATCGAAAAAGAGATCCTGCTCAAGGCGCTGGCCAAGACCGATGGCGTGCGCAAGAATGCAGCGGCGCTGCTCGGGATTACCTTTCGGTCGATCCGCTATCGCTTGGCGAAGTTTGATATGGGGGAGGAGGATGGCGAAGAGT